>JANXMS010000386.1 GCA_025354525.1 Acidobacteriota bacterium | reverse complement strand
GAATCCGACGTTGGACAGCATAACAACCCAATAATCGGCTCCGATAACCAACCTCAACTGCAAACAGAGAATCGCACCGACGCAAATGCTTTGCTTTCAACGCCCCTAATCACGGTTTTTGGCTAATTTGGACAACAGTGGCTAGAAGTAGAACTTCAGGCCGAATTGGCCGATGCGGGGGTCGCGGGCGCTGAAGATCCGACCGCCAAGGTTGCGGAGTTCGATATTGTTATTGGGGTTGCCGAACTGCGTGTGGTTGAGCACGTTGAAGAACTCAGTACGGAACTGGAGGAAGACGCCTTCGCGGAAGTAGAAGTTCTTCGAAAGCGAGAAATCCCAATTGTTGATGCCCGGTCCGCGAAGAATATTGCGGCCGGCGTTGCCGGGGGTGAAGGCCTGTGGGACGCGGAAATCATCGATATTAAAGCAGCGTTCCGGGGTACAGTGATCGACCTTGCCGGTGCCGATGACGTCGGCTCGGCGAGCGTAGGCGAAGCCAATGTTATGCGGGTCGCTGGCGATGACCGGGGTGAAGGGGAAGCCGCCCTGAACGGTGTAGATCCCGCCTAGTTGCCAGCCGCCGAGGAGGAGTTCGACCGCCTTGGGCAGGTTAGTAAGATTCGAACGGCCCTTTCCGAATGGGATATCCCAGCCATAGCTGAAGACGAAACGCTGACCCACATCAAGGTTGGAGCGACCGCGCATGGAGCGGAGGTTGAACGGATTGTCGGCACCTTCGCCGCCGCCTTGATCCTGGGTGGAGCCGTCGATCGACTTACTCCAGGCGTAGGCGGCCAAGAAGCTGAGCCCTTTCGAGAACCGCTTCTCGGCTTTTACTTCGAGGGCGTTGTAGTTAGCATTATCGCGGGCGTCGTAGTAAGTTCCGGTGCCAAACTGTGGCAAGGGGCGGCGCTGCTGAAAGGGCCGGGTATCTGTCGCGCTAATGCGCGGTAGATTGGTGGGCAGATAACGTTCGAGATAAGTGGATTTGTTGCCGACATACGCTACTTCGAGGGAGAGATCCCGGAAGATCTCGCGTTGGATGGCGAAGTTCCACTGATACATGGTCGGCGTCTTGAGGTTGGGGTTGACGCCGAAAGTAAGCGGCGTCGTGAAGTTAGCGTTGGCGCTGAACGGTTCGAAGAAGTTTCGAACGTCGAGCGTAGGCAGCGCGTTGACGGTGGGCTGTTGCTTGGACTCGTCGACGATGAACGGGACATTGATCACCGGGGTGGAGACGGCGTTGTTGCCGCTGGTCATCATGTAGAAGATGCCGGCCCCGGCGCGGAGGACGGTCTTGTTATTGCTAAACGGACGCCATGCCATGCCGATGCGGGGGGCGATATCGTTGAAGCGATTGTTAATGAGTTTGTTCGGGATGCCGACATCAGTGGCTTTGTCGATTAGGCTTTGGAAGCGTGGGAATGCGAAGCGGGCGACCTGCTGGGAAATGATGTTGATCTGTCCCTTGTAAGTGGCCGCGGCCCAGCGGCCGGTGTCGAAGTTGAACGACGCGGCTTGGCCGAACATGGGCGTCGGAGCGAGGTTGAGCTCATAGCGCAGGCCTAAATTGAGGGTTAAGTTTTTGGCAATTTTCCAGTCGTCCTGAACGAAGGAGTGCCAGCGGGTTTCGTACTGGCCGAATAAATTGCGGGGGAAGCTGCGGGAGCCGTTGACGGGGTAGCCGGTGAGAAAGTCGGCGAAGCCGTTGCCGGTGTAGCCTCCGTTGAAGCTGAAGGCTCCGCGGGAGTTGGCGGAGTTGGTGGAAGTTAGTCGATAGTCGCGGAAATCTATGCCGGCTTTGATGGTGTGGGCCTTGCGGATAAAGGACATGGTATCGACGATTTGATACGAATTAGTGGGATTGACGAGGGGCTGGAAGGCGTTGCCCGGGATCCCCTGGATACCGGTTATACCGAGGCCAGGGAAGCCGGGGAAGTTCTGACTGGTTTCTTCGAAGCCGCGAATTCCGGAGAGTTGCGTATGGTTAGTGCCGAGGCCCTGATTGAGATTGGCGTTGTGGAGGCGGGTGTAGCCGAGGCGGAGTTCATTGAGGGTGGTGGGGCTGAAGATGTGGGTTTCTGAGATCACCATGTTCTGCACGCGTTGGCGCTGGTTGGTGCCGCCGACCTGGATGAACGCGCCGGGCGTGAAGGCCTGCAGATGATTGATGCTGTAGCGGAAGGCGAAAGAGTCCTTGGCGCTCAGGACATGGTCGTAGCGGCTGTTGCCCTGGTCGGCGTCGGAGCGGAAGGGCGCGGCGTAGACGAAGGTGCCTTGGGCCGTGTTGGCGGCGGGAATGAACTGGAGGAAGTAGCTAGTGGCGGGGTTGAAGCGGCTCGCGGGGATGATGTTGCCGGGGAAGGCGATGCCGGTGAGCGGGTCGCGGATGGGGGTGGCGATGCTGGAGAAGTCGCCTCGGCGAAGGGGTTCTGCGGGGACGACCACGTTGGTGGTGCGGCCTTGCCTGATGCGCGTGCCTTCGTAGTTGAGGAAAAAGAAGCTTTTGTCCTTGCCGTTGAAAAGTTTGGGGATCACGACGGGTCCGCCGAAGGCGAAGCCGAACTGGTTTTGGCGGTAGCTGGCTTTGCGGGGAATGAAGAAGTTGCGGGCGTCCAGTTTGTCGTTGCGAAGGAATTCGAAGAGTGTGCCGTGATACTGATTAGTGCCGGACTTGATGGTGGCGCTGAGGACGGCGTTGCCGCGGCCATACTCGGCCGAGAAGGAGTTGGCCTGCACCTTAAACTCGAGCATGGCGTCGACCGAGGGACGCAGCGCCACTCCGTCGAAGAGTTGTTCGTTGATGCTGATGCCATCGAGCAGGAACTCGGTTTTGCTTTGGCGTCCCCCGCTGACGGATACGACGGTGGCACCGGTAATCCCGGCGGTGCCGATGACGGCATTGGGAAGCAGGGCGGCGAGTTGCACGAAATTGCGCCCGTTGAGGGGCAGGTCGACAATTTTCTGATTGCCGATGACCTGACCGATGGAGCCGATTTCCGTATTGACGATGGGGGCCGACTCAGTGACGGAGATACGTTCGGAGACGCTGCCGATGCGCATCGTGATATCGATGCGGGCGCGTTGGTCCATCTGCAGCGAGAGTCCCTTGATTTC
>JANXMS010000361.1 GCA_025354525.1 Acidobacteriota bacterium | reverse complement strand
GGCTTCCACCGCCACCTTAGCTTTCAAAGCCGGCGAGTGAGTCTTGCGTGTTCGAGGCATTGATTCTCCTTCATTTTCAATGCCCTCCTACACTTAAGCAATAACCATTTTTGTGTCTAGTTTTTGGGGTCCACCACAATTCAACAAGCAAAAGCCATTCCCGGTCCGGGTAGTAAAGCACCACGTCCGGCATCTTTCCATGTCCGTCAACGGCAACGCCCAGCTTGGTCAGCAGTTCCTTATCGAAGTATCCCCACTTCTCCCCTGTGTCTCCGGCATAAACCAAAACCCCGCCGGGAACGAAGCGAGGCGCGAATTCCTCAATAATCGCCTTGATGAGCTGACTGTGAGCGCCTGGGCTTAAGCGGATGGTGTCGCCCGTGCCCAGTGTCACTGGAAGCTTTTTCATCTCCCGCTCCTTGGCGTAGCGGGCCGTGAGCGTTTTTCTTGTCGTTAGATATTTCTCAAGTTTCTTGTTCCATGTGGCTGTGCCAAACGAACGCAGGAGCGTGAGGGTATCCGCCTCTATCTGGTAAACCGCCTTGGGGCTGTTCACGGGCCTGGCCGGATCATCGGGATTGTAGAGCGCGATTCCAGCCGCAACCAACTGATGAATGGTCTGGCGGCGGAAGGTCTCGCGCGAATTGGGGGCGTATTTCTTGTCGTAGTGATCGAGCGCGAACTCCATCATGGGCGTGATCCCGACAAGCGGGCTCTTCGCATCAGCCCAGGACTGCCCCTTTTTCAAATCCAGCAACGCCAGCAAACACAATGCCGAGCGGTCGTTCTGCTGCGCCCGCGGCATCCCAAGATTTTCAAGAATCTGAAGCGCGTCCGCGATCTTATTTTCTTCTGCCATTCACCGTCTCGACCTTTTCATCTATGAGCTCCTGCGTGAGATGACCTTTCTCCTGGCTCCACTGGCCGAGCTGTTCTAGCTCCTTGATCTCCGGGTAGAGCAGAAGTCTAAGGTCCGTCGCGTTGACCTGGGTATGGCCGCTAAAACGACGGAAGTAGTCATCCACCGCCGTGGAGTTCAAAAACACGGAAAGGCCGTGAGCGATATTCTGATCGATGCCTTTCTTCCCTGAATGGAAGACATTGAGGTGGTTTTCAAAGCCAATAACGGTCGTCTCGAATGCGCCGGGGTCCACCACATGCGCCACGACGCGCCGACGTTCTTCCTTGGATGAAAAGCGTCGGACAACCGTATAAGACCCGTTCGGGTACAGCCATTTTTTCGTCTCCGCGTTGTTGACGATGGCGTTCGGTTTTTTTGACTGCCGGGGCCACTCCAGAGTGCCACTGGAAAAATGTGTCGGATAGAGAAGCGGCGCGGCGCCGCTCTCCGGATTCTCTCTCAAAAATTCCTTCAGCCTAAAATCGACAACCGGACCAGTCGAGACCTGAAGCCCAATTTCAGCGAGAGATTTTTTGGCAAGGGGCACGCCGCCAATACCCGAATGCGAAGGGGCCGTCGGTACGTGAATGAACTTCTGTTCGTCATCTCTGTGAACGATCTCCGTGAAAGCATATTCGTTCGCCACAAGATCGGCGAAGCTCGTATCACTGGAAGTCGTGATAGCTACCTTGCCCTGCTTCTTGCCGCGCGCAAGCTTGATGATGACGTTTTCCTGAAGGACCTCATCATCGTTGAAGGCGCTCGTGCGGCTATGAAACAGGTGGATATGCTCGACCGACGATCGTTCAAGCATCCATTCGCGGAATGGCTTGTAGTAAAGCCCGTTGCAAAAACTGCGCGGGATAATCGCCACGATTTCACCGCCCGCGGCCATCAGTTCGAGAGCCAGTCCCAGAAACGCTGTGTAAAGGTTCACGGTTTCAAGACCGACGGCGCGGAGTAAAGCCCGATGCTCGGAATCACTGCTGATCTTTTTGTAAGGGGGATTCAGGATCGCATGGGTGAAGCCCTGCGAACGCTTGCCAAGCTTGAGACGAAACACCGCGTCCTGAATGAAGTCGCGCTCGATGATGGTGGCTGAGATATTGCCGCCATAACGGGCGAGCGTCTCCTGCAGGTAAGCCGCTAGCGCCGGATCAATCTCATAAGCCGAAATAGCCATCGCGTCGCTGGCCCACCGGCTGATAAACGCCGCCGTCAGGGAACCGACGCCGGCGCCAGCATCAAGCAGACGAACAGCCCCGTGACGCTCTGAAAACAGCGAAGCCATGAACCGTGCTACGGTTCCGGGCGTCATAAACTGCCCGAACTCGATCTTTCGCGCTGGGTTCAACCGGCTGGCAGCCTCCATGCGCACATGGTCAACGACCCCCAGATCAAGGCTCGCAGCCCGCGCCATACTCATGTGGCTGATTTCCTCAGAAGCGGCCATTTCTCCGCGATGTACTGCTCCGCCGCATCGCGGACCACCCATGCCAGAGAGACCTTCTTCTGCGAGGCGATCTGTTCCAGGGTTTGATAAATGTCCGGCGGGAAGCTGATCGATGCCCGCACAGATGCTAGATTCTCGTCGCTCACTTGGCTGTCTTTTTGCTTCTTGCTGGGTTTCATCGAATAAACTTAGGTTCACCACATTACACCATATCGGTGAAGTTGCAAGGTTCAGGACAATAAATCACCCTCTTTGCCTCTCCCTCGAAGGGACAGCTTACCTATCCAGTCCGCTCGAATGAACGCGCGGGCCGCAGCCTGGGCGAATGAGTAAACGGGTAAACTCATAAACCATTGAAGGACTTTGCAATTCTCTTCCCCGCTTTGTAGGTTTCCAGACGCGCGCCTTGAAGACTGTCGGAGCGGACGCATCAAGGATCTTTGGCGAGGCGGCGGCGCTTTTCGGTCTGGATCAGATCATTTCTGCTGCAAGCAGGATCGACCGGCAACCATGTTGACAGGTACCATCGGGTTCAACCTCGCAACCGTGGTCGCACAGTGCCGGGGCGTTTTCGTCTCCGAAGAGGATTGCGCGGGCGATTTGTTCGAGAGAGCGACCGTCCCGGCGAAGGAATTCGTCAACGGGTAATTCGTGCTCAACTGCGGGTTTTCTTGGCATTGCTGATAGGCTCCTTTTCTGTTCGCCCCGAATCCCTCGGGGCACCCCAGAGCGAAAGCCCCAGCTCCCAAGGGCCAGGGCGTCTTTTTCGGGGGGACCAGAAGAGCGCAGCGGTTCGTAAAACGAACTTCTGGGGGAGCCGAAACCCCAGAGGGGCCGCAGGAAGCAGAGCCCGCAGCACGCAGCGGCGCTGGAAAAGGCTGAAGCGCGTGCCCGAGGGTGACGGGGCGGGATAGGGAAGGCCGAGAATCGGGCCAAAGTATTGAACGGTGAAGGCGCTTGGGATGCGTCCAACGGCGGCTATAGGTGGACGCGGACCGTCTGTGAATCTCGGCGCAGTCGCTAGTCAAGGAAGGAAAACAGCCGGCCTAGAGCGGCGAATGTAGGGGATGCTTCAGTCAATATCGAAGAACCTGTGAGATTATTTGACTCGCCGGCGGTGCGAAGTCGTTGTGGCAGTTCCGAACCCAAGGTCAGGAGCGCGTAGTTTTTGGTTACAGCAGGATTACAGATCAACAGCATGTAGGCGCAGGAATGAGGAGCGACAAATCGCAACTGAGCGATTTTCGTAGAAGCTACGAACTGGCAGCAGCGGGAGCTCAGCCGAGCTTCGGGAGTACCTGCAGCTCGCCAACTCTTCTCATCCAGGAGCCGAATCTCGAGCGGCGACTCGGCGTCAACTTCAACGTCCAGAACGGTGCCCCCTGTAAGCGGCAGATGGTAAGTTTCAATTTCGCCTGGACGCATCCACAAGATCTCGGTGATGGCTAGGGGAGAATCAACCGGTGTTCCATGGTCACAGGTGCGACATCGTAACCGTAAACTGGGCAGGAAAGCTTGAGCGCGGTGGACGAGATGCGAGATTTTGAGCATGACTGGCGATGGCCTTTCATTACCAGAGACTGCCTTTTTGGAGAAAATGTGGCACAGGAAAAAAAGAAGTTTTCGGTATAATTATTGAACACTGGCTTGGCCGGACTCGGGCATCGGACCGAGTGGGCGACCAGAGTGAATGTACCCATGGCGATCAAGGAACCGCAGTCGAGTGTTCTATTCCTGAACGATCAGGGCAGTCCTTTACCGGAGTGGCTACAGAAGCCGCTTCGTCGCCAGATAACCAGGCTGGGGCGAAACTTCCCGGTGTTAAGCGACTTGGCGGTGATTCAGAACATTCTGGATGGAGTTGGCCAGCGGGTCATCGAAAAGATCAATAGCGGCGTGGAAATAGAGAATCTTCAGGCATATATAGATGCTGCTTCCACAAATGCTGCTGTTGACGCCGCCAAACACTCTGCCCCGTTTTCCAATAAAGTGCCCCTCCCTACGGCCGCACAAGAGCTTACAGGCGGGAAAGGCGCAAGATCTGATGCCGCAGTGCTTTGGGATCGTGCCACGGAAGTTCTGAGCGGTCAAGAAGAACAGATTCTTATTCGGCATTTGTGGTTTGGAGAGCGCCATCAAGAGATTGGAGCCGCCCTCGGGCTGGATGTCACAGCAGTTCGGAGTAGGTATTCACGCGCACTCGATAAAATTCGAAGTCATTTTAGGGCGAACAACACCAAGAAGTGAGAAGAATGCACGTAACCGCTTGAGGCTGCTGATGTTCCATGGTTTTATAATTGATGGCTTCTAGCTATGGATTCACAGGATAGGGATCTCGTCGCCCGATATTTTCGCGCCAAGAATCCAAATAAAGAACGGGTAGGGTGTCCAGACCTGTCGGTACTCGAACAGATCGCTTCCGGTTCCCTGGCGCCGGGGAGCCCTTGGTATGACCACCTGACCAATTGCGCTGCCTGTTTTTTGCAAACGGAAGAACTGAAGAGAAGTAGTGATTCTGCGCGACGTCGGCACGTCCGTTGGGCCGTAGCGGTCGCAATTGCGGCAAGCGTATTGTTGGCGGTGTTTGTATGGTGGCGCTCCGCGGCCGGTAAGGAGCTCGAAGCTGGGCCAGTAAGGGGACCTGGGGTCCAACAGCTAAAATCCACGCCCCCGATGCCAGTCCTGCCGCCCGAACGTGCCGAAGTGAAGGCGAAAGAAACGCCCAAGGTAGCCGCACTCGCAATTGTGGACTTGAGTGCATTTGCGGTGGCTCGAGGAACGGAAACTTCAGGTGTGGCGATTCCGCGGATTCGTCCAATCCAGCAACGAATGAATCTGCTGTTGCCGGTGGCCTCCGAAGTCGGCAAATACAACATCAGATTGCTGGACCGTAACTTAAAGATGACTAGGGAAACTACAGGAATAGCGATTCTGAGGGATGGGCGGACGGTGCTGCCGATCACACTAGATGCATCTGTAAATCCCGGACTTTATCAGCTCGCGCTGCAACACGAAGGCGAAGATTGGCGTCTCTACCCCTTGGATGTAAAGGACTAATGACCCGACTCGCAGTCTGTACCCTGATTTTGTGTGCCGTGTTGTCAGCGCAACAGGCACCGGACCCCCTTTTGAAGGCTTTGGAACTCGCTGACTTTTACAATTGGGCGGAAGCGGAGCCCTGGTTTGAGAAGGCAAAAGCCTCAGCTGGAAATGATAGCCGCAAAGCTTTATACGCAGAACTGGGATTCGTTCGGGCCACAATGGAACGCCGGGTATTGCCGGAGACGTCAGAGTGGCTGGCTACACAACTGCGGCAGAACCCCTTGCTCATGGGCGACGACGAATTGAGGCTCTTCGCGCTCATGGTGAAGGCCGACATCGACTTTGAAATAGATGTGCGACCAGCGCGAACGGACTGGGAAGAGGCACGAGCGATCGCGGAGCGGCGCAAAGATTCCAAATGGTTGCGGCGATCGGAAGGGGAGTTGGGCTTTATCTACTTCGTCGAGGGCGACGTTACGCGATCCACTAAAAGTGTCGTTGGCGCCCTCGTGGCGGCAAAGCAGGCCAACGATATTGGCGCTCAGATTCGCTACTTAAGCGGGATCGGCACCGGTTTAACAATGATCAGAAATCATCAGGCCGGACTCGACCGCATTGACCAGGCTCTTGCGCTGGAAGCGGCGAACCAGCCGCTCGCCGGTTACAACTTCCCTGTTCGAGAAGGCAGGGTGATGGCTTTGCTAGGCCTTGGTCGGAAGGATGAGGCGTACGCACTTGGGGCTGAGCTGCTGGAGCAAGCGAGAGCTCGCGGGAAGCGTGTGAAGGAGTGCCAGCTTTTTCTGGTTCTCGGAAAGCACTTCCGCGACGAAGGCAACAAGCAACAGGCTGTGCTCTACTTCACGCAGGCGCGGGACCTGGCGGAAGCGGGTCAGTTCACTCGTTTGCTGGCCAACGCCTATAACGCATTGGCGTTGGCACGCCTTGAAGAGGGCAACAAGACATCTGCGGTTGAACTGGCGATGAAAGCGGCCCGGACAACGCAGGCGAGTGGCGACTTGTACCTACTCCCGGATCGCTTATTCACTGTGGCTCAATTGCAAGTCGGTCTTGGCAGAATTGAAGAAGCCAAAGGAACGTTTGAGGCGGCCGAGGAAGCAGCCACTTTGGTTCGTGATTGGGCGACCTCGGCGCAAACGCGCGTCTCGCTGGTGAACACCATGAGCTCCCTGTACCGGGAGCATTTCTTGCTCTATGCGCGAACTGGAGATGTTTCGAATGCGTTTCGCGTGCTCGAAACGAGCCGCGCCAGAACGATGCGCGAAGTGATCTTGGCTTCCGACAAGATGTTGAGTGAGGAGAAGATAAGCTCGCTGCGATCCACATTGGCGCGTTCGGGCGAAATTGCGGATTTGCGGCGGGCACAAGCGACGGTGGCTGCGGACCAACAGTCGAGTTGGACCGATGTTCAGCGGCGCATCGTTCAGCCGGTGGACCTGGCCGAAATTCAGCGCGGCTTGAGCCCGAAGGCTGTCTTGCTCGAATATGCACTCGCCGAACCATCGTCTTACTGTGTGGCGATCACAAAAACCAATGCGCGAATCGTTCAGTTGCCAATGGGTGCAAAGGCCCTCACGGCGCTGGTGACTCAATACAGCGACGCGCTGAAGCAAAAGAAGACGGATAACCGGGTGGCGGAGGAACTGTACCGGGTTCTGCTGGCGCCGGTTATGGAAACCACGAAGCAGCGTGAACTGCTCGTTTCGCGAGACGGCGCATTACATTTGATTCCGTTTGAAGCACTGGCCGGGCCGGATAAACAGTATGCCATCATGAGCCACGACATCAGCTACATTCCGTCCGCAAGTACCCTCAGGTTGCTGCAGGGGCTGCCCGCGAAGCAGCGATCCGCTAGCGCGTTCTTAGGCGTTGGCGGGCTTCAGTACGACACGAGTTCCCGCCCTCAAATCGCCGCAACAAGAGGTTATGAGACCAAGTTGAAGAATCTGCCAGGGTCGGCGCAAGAGGTCCGGAACGCGGCCGAGTCCATTGCGCCTGGCCGCGCCAAACTCTTGCTCGGTGCCGATGGTACGGAATCAGCGTTCAAACGGACTGCCCCAGGCTACAGAATCATACACCTCGCGGTTCACGGCCGAGCTAATTCCCTTTACCCGGATCGGGCGGCGCTTGTATTGCTTCCCGATGCCGTGGCGAAAGAGGACGGTCTGCTCGATGCGTCCGAAATTGTACAACTACGGATTGCCGCGGATATGGTTGTCCTTTCAGCCTGCGACACTGCGGTCGGAATGCTCCTCGGGCAAGACGGCGTGGCGAACCTCTCCCGAGCGTTTCTCGCCGGAGGGACACGAACGGTTATCTCAACGTTGTGGGCGGCCAACGACATATCCGCGACAAGCCTGCTTAAGCGCTTTTACGCGGAACTGGAATCAGGCAAGGATGTTGCGCACTCACTGACCGCCGCCAAGCGTGACCTCATCAAAACGTTTCGCGCGCCCCCGTATTTCTGGGCTCCCTACATCGTTGAAGGGCTCGGCGGGTTGAGGGTACAGTAGTAGGTCACTGATGAATTCCGATCAGCGAGCCGCGATCACCGACAAAATCGTCGAACTCGTCCTGGCAAAACACGTGGATCCAAGCGACGTACACCGTGACTACGCGCCCTGGAAAGCCCAAGTGGCCGCACAGCGTGGCCAGCTCATCAACAGAGCCGATGAGGAATTCGAGGCGGGTATTCAGGAACTGCTGACTGCGCTCGGAACAAGTCACATGGGGTTCACGCGTGCAAGTAACCCCGGCATGGCGGCAATATTCTCGCTGAATGCAAGCCTAGGCTTGGTGGGATCTAACGGCACGCAACAATGGATGTTTCAGCAGGTGATTGACGACGGTCCGGCTGCGCGAGCCGGTATTCGTGCCGGCGAAATATTGCTGGAGATAGATGGCAAAGGCGTTAAGCCGCAAACGGCGCCTCTATTCGCCCTAGGGGAACCGCATCAGCTTGTGCTGGAAAACTGGCGCACCAAAGAACGGCGGCGGGTGAAGGTCGAACTTCCCCAAGCATCGAAGGAAAAAGGCCGCCCGCCAATGGTGATCCCGAAGTTGATTACCAGCCGGATGCTCGATGGTCAGGTGGGCTATATCCGGGGTTCGTACTTTCAAGGCGTGTTGGGCCAAGACTTCATCCGGGGCTTTGAAGCCGCGGTCGAGGCATTGAAAAGCGCCGGCGCGAAAGCGTTCGTCCTGGACTTTCGCGCGAACCCTGGCGGGGGACTCGCTTCATTGCGAATGATGAGTTGGTTGACGCCGGCACGAATCCCAGTCGGCTTCAGCTTGACCCGCAAAGCGATTCGGGCGGGGTGGAAGAAGGCTGATCTACCCTGTATCGACAAGTTGCCAGCGACGAAGTTGCAGCAGATATCCATGGTGTTTAAATACAGAGTGTGGAACCGGGATCGTTCGGTGGCTCTGGCGACCGAAGGGCTCGGGCTCAACCGTTTGCAAGGGCGCTCGGTTTTGGTGTTTGATGAGAATTCCCGATCCGCGGCGGAGATGGTTGCGGCGTTTGCGACCGAACATCGGTTAGCTCCCATCGTCGGAACGAAGACTCCCGGCCAGGTGCTGGGGGCGGTAAATTTCACCCTGCCGCACGGCTACAGCCTCAGGATGCCGATCTCAACATGGAGTACCTGGGGAGGAGAGACGATCGAAGGCCAGGGAGTCGAGCCGACTGTATTTATGCCTCTGACTGTCGAGAGCCTATCCGAAGGTGTGGATTTGCAGGTCGACAAGGCGCGTGATATAGCTGCTTCGCTTTGAAGTGCCTTTACCTTCGAATTGGACTTCTAACCTTGACTGCAAAACAAATTCGTCTGTTATCTTGACTGCACGTTCCCGGAGACAGTTCCCTGCTATCTCCTACCCTTTCGTTTTTGATTTTTCGCAGCCAAGCGCGAGCTGGATAGCGAGATGATGTGTGTTGTGAGCTTTTTCCCGCTGCGTGTGGCGGTTTATTTAGCTGCTGTTGCTGGGGTTTTCCACAGAAGTGGAGTGACGACTACTGGTTCTGGCTATATGAATTATAGGAATATATATGCGCGAGTAAGGTAACGAAAGAATGCGAGCAAGGTAGCGACGATTTGCGCCTTTCGGCGCGAGTAACATAGCGTGGGAAACCTCTGAACCGCACAGGGTTATGCACAAGACCAGTGGAAAAAGTCGCCGGATGCCGCTATAGGCATCGGTGGGGAAGTGCCTGGGTTGACTATAGTCTGGGGCGGCGCGAGAGCTCCTAGGCCTGTTTCCGGCTCCTTGCGGGACAAATCTTAGCGGCTTGGGAAGGGTCTGCGGCCCGGTCGGCGGAGACGTCATCTGAGCTTTTCGCTAAAGCGTCGACTTTACAGCAAACGCGAGCAAGGTAGCGAAACTTGGAGGGCCGGTACCTGCGAGTATGCCTCTTGATGAACGCTAAGTGATTGATTTTACAGTAATCGCGAGCTAGGTAGCGATGGAGAGGATACGGTAGCGGTTGCCTCTGCCTCTTCAAGTTTGCCAGCGCGAGCAAGGTAGCGTCGGCTAAGTGTTTGATTATACAAGGTTAGCGAGCAAGATAGCGAAGGTTTGAATCAGTTTCCTGCCCCCCGATCCGCCCGGTCTTCTCAGCAATATGGTTGCAAGTGACTGATTTGGTGGAAGACGCGAGCAAGGTAGCGAAGGTTCCGAGGGGCCAGATGGATTTATAAGTGATTGATTTTAAAGAAAGCGCGAGTAAAGTAGCGATGCTTCGAAGTGAACGTAGTTAGCCAGGAGCCGGGGAAATCAGGAGAGTGCGGTCATGACTCTATTGCTACGTCCTGGCCATCCCCCGTTAGAGACCGGCCGCGACAGCCTTACGGTGCATGGCGATGCCATGCTTAAGCATGAGGTAGCTTCCGTCGTTGTTAATCTTGGCCGGGCAACTCGGCCACAACAGTCGAACGGATCGGAGCCACAGGTCCAGTTGCCGGCGAAAATCGCGCGGGCGCGCATATTGCTCCGAGCCGAGTTGATGGACCAAGCCATGCGGACCAAACAACGGTACAGGCGTTTCTTGACCGGGCTTCATCCCGAAGCATCGGTAGGAAAGCCACATGTAGAGGTCAAGGGCGCCCGGGGAATCGGCGAGCGCGCGGACGGCATCGAGATCCGTCGGAATCGGATGCGCCATGATCTCGTTGAAAAAGGTCGAATTCAAAACAATTTCGTTCTCGAAATGCTTTGTACCCCTGTCTTGACGGTCGTACCAGAGAGTTGCCTTGTCGATGAAGTGGAAGCGCTCCCTTGCGAACGCTAGTTTCGGAGCGTCAACGTCGTTCTGTTCGGCGAAAAGATTTTGCTGCTTGATGTCGTCACGGGGGCCGAAAACGATCGTGGCGCTGAAGATTCGCTTGAAACCGTCTACCAGCCGATTAAACTGGTGTCCGCTGTTGTGCATGCCAAAGAGGTCGAGGATTTCGGATGCGGTCTTGAAGCGGATCACCGGTGATTGTTGGAGCACCGCAACCGTTGACAAAAAGATGGGCCAGATTCGATCTTTCCCGTAGGGCACCCCAAGAGCGGGATCGGGTAGGATCCGCAAAACGAAGTCGCCGTTAAAACGCTCGTACAGCGCTGCGGTGTTGATCGGCCGTTTGTGCGGAAAGTTACACATCACGAATGGGCGCGGAGCGTAGCCGAAGCTCTGGCTACGCGAGTCACGGTTGCTGCGGACCAGCTCAATGCACTCGACCTTCTTTATCTGTTGCTTGGTGACAAGCAGCTCAGGTTGCTGTAGGCGGACGATATCGCCGATACGGGCTAGGGCGTCTTTTGTTCTTTTCTTCATGGTTGCCTTAGTCCTTTCGGGTCGCCGCCGTCCACGAGCCTGTGGCCCGGTTCATGTCCCAGACTAGTTTAGAAGATACCATTCGGGGATCCGAATCGTCCGTCGGCTTTGACGGGGAGCGTTCGGGCTGATCCGTTTGAAACATTTTACCTGATTTCTGTTTTATACTATCGGGGATTTGGTGGGTGGGAGCGAGCAATTTCTCCGGCTCTGGCGGCGGATCGACAATTTCAGTTTCTTGATTTTTCGATGCGGCCTCGAGAACAGCGGCAACGTACCCGTTGCCGAAGCCTCCGATCAAGCTGCCGCTGTTATAAGCCGACAGCGCCGCGTGCATCGCCACCTGGCCCTTGCCGACGACGGCAGAGGACTGCCTGTACTTGTCATTAAAGATGGCCCAGCCGATCTGAAGGTTGGTGCAAGGGTCGAATGCTTTCTCTAGCGATAGCTTGAAGGCGGCTAGATGCTCGATGTTGAGTTGCAGCAAACCGACGCTGACCGTTTGTCCGTTGGCGATGAACCAGCGCGACCAGCGAACGGCTTCGTCGACACTGGATGGCTGTCGGGCGAGTACGACGCTTCCCTGCCCTATCCCGAGCTGCGCGCCTGCCGCTTCCGGATAGTTGATGGACAGCGCAAATGGATTGAAGGCCGATTCCACGCTGGCAATCGAGCGGAGCGTTGCGAGCGGAGCGCCCGGCGCGCAACGCTGCGCGAGTTCGGCGAAGGCGGCGGAACTGAGAGTGATCTGCGCTCTGCCGGTGAGAGCTCCCAGAACGAACAACGTGAAGATTTGTAACATCACTGATTCACCGCCTGAATGAAGGGAATGTCGAACAGGCGCGCCCACGACCGGAGGCACGCGGTTTGTACAGCCGGGATCGAACTGCCTTCGACCCAATAGACGTTGGCCACACCAACCAACAGGTTGGGCGGGTCAAAAAGCAGGGTGAAGTAAGACCACGCGAGAAGCTGTTCATAGCAGATGAGAAAAACGGCGCGTTGGCCAGCGATCTCGCGGATGGGTGAGCTGAGAGGATTCAGCGGCACGCCGCCACCGCTCGCCGGTTGCCACATAGCGACCGGAACCGGTGTTCGCTGGTCCACCGGGCTGGGTTCTTCCCTGCCCTTAAACAGAACCACGTTGCGATAGCGAGTGCGAGAAGGATCTGGGATGGCAACTGTGGATCCGAAGATCAAGGTTTTTCCGCGGACGCGAGCGTCGTGGATGACGTGGGCCCAGAACAATTCGGTCGCTTGGTTCCAGTGGCCCACCGTGCTCTCGGGCCATACAAGCACGGAAGCTGGATTGAGTCGCGCCTCTCGTTCTACGGCCTCCATCATGCTCAATGGATCGTCGTAGGTGAAGACATCTCCGTATCGAGTCTGTACACCTGCCCAACTCGGCGGCACCGGTCTGGTTGCGGCCGGGATCAAGCTGGCAGTAAGAGCAACGAATGGCAGAGCCATCCCAGTGAGGCGTTCAAACGTGGCAAGTTCAAGCAAGACGAGCATAAGTAACAGTCCGACAATTCCAAGGGTGGGGAAAAGGATACCGGCCGCATGAAAAGGATGAGCCCAGCCGAGCACACCTAACGGCGGCAAGGCAGAGACGAGAAGAGCGGCGCTGGTGTACAACGGCCTCGGACGTCTGCTCCAGCAAACTGCCCACGCTACGCTTTGTAGGGAGGCGGCCGCCGCCAAGAACACAGCGGGTGGAATCGCCGTTTCGGTTGCTTTGAGGTAAGAACCGACTTGGAGAATATCGGCGCCCGCCGCGAGGTAATATGAAACGGCGATCACGCTTGCGCGCAACCGGCTCGGTTGAGGCATCACCAGTAGCGGGAGCATGATCGCGAACACCAGATACCCAAGCCCGACTAGACGGCCAGCAACAGCCGCCACGGCTACGCTGAGAATAAGAATTGTGCCGTCAAGCAACTCGCTATATTGATTAGTATGCCGTTGATAGTCTGTTTGCATCTGTTTTGTAGTTGGTTTGCAGATTGTTAGAAGTTGTCGGTACTTTAGTGAAGTCGAGGCCTTGAATCACCCAAAGCGGACGTAAATTTGAACGGACATCGCCCATGGAGATCGGACCTAAATACCGGCTGTCGTAGCTGCCGGAATGATAGCTGGATGCCACAACAATCTTGCCGGTCTCAACGGTGTACTGGCCCGCAGGCCAGGCCCGAATGAGTCTTCCCTTTCCGTCTATCCGCCGGGGTGCCGTATTGGGCAGCAATTGCCCGTTCACGCGCATCCCCACAACTGAGAATTCCACCTGGTCGCCTGGCCCGGCCACCACCGGCTTAAGAAGTGGGATGTTTCGATCTGGACACGCGAGACCGAAACCGCGATAGCGTTCACTCTCTTCTGCGGACATGCCGGACGGGCAAAACTCAGCGATGAGCCCAGGGGCCGGCGCTCCCTCAGTCCGAACGTAAAGGCCAAGTGGGATTGATGGCGTCACGTTAATGCGCAGACCGCACAAATAGAACAGCGCTACCAGCGAGCCAAGCAGACTGAAGGCGGCGGCGAGGGCGCCGAAGACTCGCTTACTTCTCGGCGATTGGCCAAGCATCGACACTGGACTCCCCTTCCTCCTGCTGGTCTGCTTCTTCTGGCGCGCCGTTGCGGTCGGCCGCCCGCTCGAGCTTGCCGATGTTTCTGGCGATCACTTCCACTACTTTCCGTCTGCTCCCGTCCTGCCCTTGCCATTCACGGGTTTCAAGCTGGCCATCGAGGATGATGTTGTCCCCCTTCTTGAAAGTCTTCGCGATTTCTGCAACGGGGCCATAGCTGACCACGCTGAACCAGTTCGTCTTTCGGTGCGGCTGTTGTTTTGCGTCGGTGTAGATGTAGCTTTGGCCCACGCGCATGTTAGTGACGGGTACTCCCGATGGAAGAAACCTTAGCTCTGGGGCGCTGCCAATATATCCAGCTAGCTTGCAATCGTTGAGGGTCATGTTTCGGTCTCCTTTTCACATTTCGTTTCTGATTCGGCCTTAGGTGGGCCAACGTGCGGGGTGTAATAAGGGTCCAGGGCACTCGCTCGCTCGGCGTGGAAGCGCGCCGCTGGCGGCGCGGGCTGGGCGAACAATACGCCCGTTTCGGGGTGGGCCGCGTATGCGGACACTGGGGCGCGCTCCTGTTCGCGTTCATTCTCCGGACGGCTGGTCCGATGCCGTGCGAGATGCAAAGGGCGCTGGTCAACCGCTTTGCCGTCCTCGATAGCTTGCAATCGTAGGGGATGCCGGCAGGTGACATGTTGCGAAAAGGCTGGGTCCATAAAGTACAGGATTTGGGTGCCGAGAACGGGAGGGTGTCCCGACACGAAGATCAGCATTTCTCCCGGCGCGACGATACGCTCCGTACGTCCGTTGCCGGTCTTCTTGGCCGGTAGGATGCGCATGACCTCATCCGGAGTCATCAGTGGACGTTCGATCTGTTGCACGCTCGACGTGATGTGATCGAGAATCGGGGAGACGCGGCTACCGGAAAAGCTGAAGCTGGCTTTCTCGATGGTGACCGTGCCGGTCATCTTTGATAGCAGCTCGGCGGTCTCCAGCTTGTTCGGCGCGAACGCAATGCGCACATGGCAGTTCGACACGATGCTTTCGTGTACACCATAGTTCTCGATGATCTGTTGAACGTCCTGGGCGATCAGGTAGGCCTTAATGCCATAGCCCCCCATGTAGGACAGCGCGTCCGCAAACAGCTCCATTTTTTTTAGGGTCGGAAACTCGTCGATCAGCATCAGTAGGCGATGCCGATTGTGGACCTGCTGCAGCGGCGCCTCCGCGTCGTCTCCGGCCACGAAAGCCATACGCTGTGTCAGGCGATTCACGATCAGCGTAAAAGTCAGGCGCAGCAGTGGAGCAAGCCGGAGGCGGTCACTTGGGGGGACAACGATGTACAGGCTGACAGGCTTCTCGAAGTTCACCAGGTCGTTCACGGTGAAATCGCTGGCGGCGGTGTTCCTTCGGACCAACGGATCGGAATAAATGGCGAAGGCCGTGTTGACCGTCGAGACCACGGAGGAGAATTCCTTATCCGCCTTGTCTTGCATTTTTTGGACGTGCTCCAACACGATGGGATGGGTCCGCGTTGGGCGACCGTCCGGTAACGTCCAGCCATACTTGCCCGACGGATCATGCTCCTCGGCGGCCATTTCCGTGAGCGTGTCCTTGAAGGTTTGTCCATACACGCTGAACAGGCTGGCCAAGTCCCCAAGGTTGGCTTCCCTGCCCTGGGCGTGGGCCTTGTAACAGAGATGCAGTAGCGCACCGGTAACGATGATCGCGGCGGTGTCGATCCAGTGCGTATCGTTGGGCCGGTTCTCTATCGTTTTGATGAGAATGTCGGCCATATTTTGGGCGTCTGAAACGTCGCGCAACGTGCCGACGCGAATCTCGCGCAACGGATTAAACCTCGTCGTTTTCCCGGATTCATCACAAGGGGCGAACTGGAGACACAGATGCCCCATGGTGTACCGGTAACCGGCCGTCTTCTCCCAGTTCTCACCCTTGATGTCGTAGATCACCGCCGATTCATTCCAACCGAGCAGCGTGGGGATCACGAGACTGACGCCTTTGCCCGAACGCGTCGGCGCAAAGGCGAGGACGTGTTCTGGTCCGTCGTGGCGGAGGTAGCGCAACGCTTCCTCCGCTGAGTCGTACCAGCCTCCGATGTACACTCCCTCCGTTTGGCCCAGGATGCCCGCTTCGTTCATATCTTCGGGCCTGGCCCACCGGGCCGAACCATGGAGGTCGGCCGTCCCTTCCGACAGCTTGCGCGTGCGGCGGGCATTCTGCCAGTACACGACTCCCAGACTCAGGACTGTTCCAAGGCAGATGATGAAAGGCCCCAGCAATACCCCAAAGCGCGTATTCGGATGCGAAGCGGAACCGTGTTTCAAGATCCACACGGCCCACATCAGAGGATGGTACAACGCGAACTCCCCGACGCGGAACAGCGGCTCCCCGAGGGCGCCCTGGTAACTGAACAGCCACGCAACAAACTGCGTGGCGATGACGTTCGACGCAAACAGGACGACTAGGCCCACAACGAGCGATGGCCAGTTGTAGCCGCCAATGAAGCCCGGTGTCTGCGGCGTTTTGTAGAGACTCGAGGGTTGTTTATACGTCTTCCCGGGACGCGACAACCCAACTCTCTCTAACGCGCCGGCGACCGCAGTGCAGCACGCCGCGAATACTGTCCTGGGGCCTTCGATTGCCGGCAGTGTCATCACCGCTCCAGTTCGGCCAACTCACGGACCAGGTTCTTCGGCTGTAGCTCAGTGACCGTTGCGAGCTGGTGGCTGTAGTTGATAAGCACCGAGCGTTCCGGGTCAACCGTCAGACCGTTTAGGCCGGCGCGCTCATGGATGACGGCCCCTCGCGGCGTGATTTGCTGCACCAGATGGTCGGTGGTGGCGCCGATGATCGGACCTTCATAGCGCCCAGATTCCGGCTGAGCATTGAAGGCCCGTGCACCGCCACCTAGCTTCTCTTCGACCAGCGATTTAGCTGCCGACAGCGACGCCGCAGTTCGTTCCATCTTGGGCATCTCGGCCGGTGCGGCGCGGCCATCGACCACCCCGTCTAGGATTTGCTCTTGCGCTGTTTTCCCCGACGCCGTTGCGTCGGGCGCGGTCGATTGAACCGGCTCGAAAAGCTCGCGCTTCTCGGTAGCTGTGTTCTTCTCAACGATCTGCACAGCCCCGTTGTTGGTGTCAAACACGGCGACGTGCTCCGATGTCTCCCGTTCGATGACGTCTGGCAAGGGCTGCCCATCGGGCCCCCTGTGCTGCCCAGCCTGCTGCTCCTTTGTGTCGGGTTCCAACTCCAGCTTCCGTTCCCGCTCGAGAAGATACTCGGTCGCCTTCGAAGCGTCTTTGGCTGCGCGGAAGATTTCGTTCTTGTCCTCCTTCAGCACCTGTACCCAGGAGCCAACGTAGGCGGCGTGCTGCTCGGGATCGTGAGGGATGCCGCGCTCGGCGGCGAGAAACAAACTGGTGAGTTCAGCGCGAAGCTCTTCCTTGGCGTACTCGGGTCCGCCGAAACCGTCTGACTTCATCAGGGTGTCCCGGTTCAGCCGGTCGCTGTGGCCGGTCCAATGGCCGAGTTCATGAAGTGCGGTGCCGTAGTAGGCCGCTGGGGAAGGGAAGGCGGTCTTGCTCGGCAAGTGAATCTGGTCGGTACCCTTGCTGTAGAAAGCCCGGTCTTGCTGATCGTGCGCGATCCGCGCGCCCGCGCCGGCGAGAATGTTCTCGCCGCTCTGAACAACTTCCCATTCCGGCCGCACCTTCGCTTGCCACTTCTCCACGCCATCAATCTGCGTTGCGTTGAACACAGTGTAGAGGCGATGAAGTGGAGCGTTACCATTGGTTTTGTCCTCTGCGTCCGCGCTGGGTGCTTCTTTGGAGTCGCGGTCCTTCGGGGAAGGGAACTGCCAGAACTCGATGGACGTGCCTTTCTCACCCTTGCGGACTTGCCATCCATTCTCCTGGGCTTGACGGTAGGTCATCCAACGGGGGTCTTCGTAACCACGAGCCACTCCGGCGGCGAGGAGGTGCAGGGCATTGCCGCCGCGATATGCCTTGTCCGTCGTCGGGTTGAAGGGCATTTCGAGGTTTGCCTTTTCAGGGTTCCAAGGCTTTTGCCATGGGGCGGTGCCTTTTTCCAACATCTCGACGATCTTGTCGGTAACGTCTTTGCGAAAGTCCGACCGCTCACCACGTTCCTCAGCCATGGTCTGCCTCCTGCTTTGGGGTCAAGGGCACGGGGACAGAGTCTTCGCGGAACTCTTCCTCTGGAAGTTCGTGCTCAAAGCCGGAACCTTCTAGCGGTTCGCCGGAGCTGGGATCGTCTGGTTGATTATGTGGTCTCGCTTGTCCGTCGTGCTGCATTACGTCCTCACATTATACAGTCAAGACCACATAATGACGTTAGAATACACCAGAGTCAAGGATTTTAGCGCATCAATTCGAGCGACGGCTAGCAGGGAAGGGAAGGCGGATCGAGGTTAGCGCTCAAAATCGCCGCGTTCGCGGACGCGGTCTGGCTGTAGCTGATGGACGGCGGGGGCGAGGCGCTGATGGTAGCGTCCGAGCCAACCGCGCCAGTTGTGACTCGCACTGGCGGCTTCGGCTGGCAGGGGTGTTGAGCGGAAGTGCGGAGCGGTCAAGTAGGCGTCGGCGTCACCGAGATCGTTGACACTATGCCCCTTTTGTGTTGGCTCAAAGACAACGAAGTGGTTGGGCTTGAGCTCGCCTTTGGCGCGGCGGTCGCTGATGGCGCGGTTGTGGCGAATGAAATGAACCACGCCATCGGTGCCTTCGAGTATCAGGTGCATTTGGCCGGTTTGTTCTTGCTCAACGTTGGCCAGCACTCGGCCCCGAAGGGACCCGGTCTCGTCGAGGCTGGTCCGGCAATGCGGCATCTTGTCGTCAGAGATGGCGACTCCGGCCTGGGCGAGCATGCGTTGCCGGTCGGCCGCCACTGCCATTTGCTTTAGCGTCCAGTCCAGATTGCTGGGCACGATCCACTGACGCGGGCCGTTCTCTTGAACGAGGCCGGCTCGCGAGAGAAACTGCAAGCGCGCGTTCAGCACTTCATCGGAGACGGAGAGTCGATGGTCCTCGGTCCCGTTCTCGTGCTGTATTGCTTTGAGAATCGTGCGGTCGAGGGAAGTGAATCGGAATTGGGTCACTTCACGAGCAAGCGCCAAACGGACGTCCTCTTGCGTGCGGTTTCCAAGCTGAAGTGTACATTGCTGCTCCGCATGCTGGCGGATGCTTGCCTTAATGTAATCACGGTCGAATCGGAATTCGTTGCCGTCGCGATCGACGGAGCGAATGGCAATGTGAATATGCGGATGGTCGGTGTTGTGATGGCTGACCGCAACCCACTCGAATTTGCGATGGAGGTCACGTTCCATCGACGCGATGAGTTTCGATGCGAGTTCGGTGAGATTCACGCGCTCGCCAAACTCGGGCGAGACGATGACCTTATAGAGGCGTTTGTCCCCGGCGCTCTGCCAACGGGCAAGCGCGTCGGTCATGGGCTCCTCTCCCAAACTGCCATACGGAGCTGCCCCGCCGGCGGCGCTGTCGCGGATGAGATACCGGGCATGGGCCGTGAAGTGTCCGCGTATTCGATTGGGTGAGTAGCTGAACCGAATCGCGCAACGCTGCTGGTAAGGCTTCGCCGCTGTACGGGCGCCTGGCGATTCCCGCCGCGTTCGGGATGCTGTCATCAGGCCCCGAACAAGTCGCGCAAAGGTGGCGGTGTAGTCGTGAGCCTGGCGCTCTTTCCGCACTTTGCCCTTGGGGCGAATACGGAAGGATTCCCGCTCCTCTGGAATCCGCTGCTTGCCGTCGGCGGCCATGGCCTGATACTACACCGACTTCTTGGAACCGTGCTTGCCTTTCTCCGTTTCTCGACCTTCGAATTGGGTCAGAAGCTGATCGAGAAACTGGAGGGAAGCTTCTTCGGCGGATTTGAGTACGCGGTCATAGCGTTCCTTCCCGCGAGCGCGGAGGAGGTCGGCGCTATCCGGTCCTGGCGGAGGCAAGTAGGACAGCATCGCCTTGGCCGACGCTTCCAGGAGCGCGAACTGTGCCCGTTGGGCCATGGCCAAATTACGCAGCAGGCCGGTGAGCCGATTGTGGTTGGCGCCGATCAATGTGACCAGTTCGTCAATTCGGTCCTCATCGGGGACGGCCGAGAGGTCCTTCTCCACAAGCTTCCGCAGGTACGCGCTGATGGTGCGCACGCCCTTCTCTTTGATGCGTTGGTCGACGGCCTTGAGAAGTTCTCCGTCAACGCGGAAATGAATTTGAGCGCCAGTTTTGGGGGTAGATCGAGCCATGAAAAAGACCGTAGCACAACCGTGCGACAAATGGCAGGACCGTGCTACGCCAGATCATGCTGATAACACTGGGGAAAGTAGCGTACACCAACCAGCGTGTCGCACATTCCTTTATGTTCCACTATGCTACTTTCCCCTCCAATCGTCCTACTGCCCACTCCCCCGAGCCGTCGCGATCCTCCAGGGGCTAAAACGTCCCCTCTCATCGCAGCGACTTCTAAATAGACTATAAAACAACTATAAACACACTAACTATAGATAGTTATACATTGTGATAAAGCTGTGAACATCTTCTGTAAAGCTTGACAAGCAGATTCGATACAACTACAAAACACTTTCGTACCAGCTGTGAATACGCTATTGACTTGGAACCGCACCCAGGCTATGCTCAGGGGGAAATGGGCAAAGTGAAACCCAACGATTTACCTGGAACGATGGCGGGGCGAGTGATTGCTCGCCTGGATGAGATTGAGCAATGGTTCCGCGCCGGCTTCAAAACGAATGAAGTGGTCGCAAAGCTGAGAGCCGATGGAATCACGCTTCACCGGGTCAACATTAGCCAGATCCTGGCACGATTCGGAATATCAGAGAGCAGCATTCGGAAATCGATGGCGATCTCTGTCTCGAATGGGAACCAGGTTGATGAAGGTGTCCGGGCATCGGTCGGCAGTCCTCGGCTGGTGGTGAGCATTCCGACAAAACTGAGGAGCTCCCGGCCGGCCCCACTCGTAACAAAGGCGCCGAAGACGGCGGGGAAAACGGAGGATGGCGATGCGCCACCGTCCGGCGAACCTTCAAGCCCGAGTGAGGATTTGAAACGAAAGGATCAGAGTCGCGTCGAGTTCAAGCCGAACCCGCGCCCAAGAAAAGAGGATTTGATTTAATGGCGAAACAAACAGCAAAGGAGCCGACGATGGCGAAGAGCAATGGCAACGGCAATGGAGCCGGAGCGGTACACCTGATGTTGCAAGGTAAGGGCGGCGTTGGAAAAAGCACATGCAGCGCTTTCCTGGCGCAGTATTTGCAAGAGAAGGGAAGGGAAGTGGCGTGCCTGGACACTGATCCGGTGAACCACACGCTGGCTGGTTATGAAGGCCTTCCTGTTGAAATCGTTGAACTGATGGATGAAGGAGAGGTGAACTCGAAGCGGTTCGACCAAGTCATAGTGAAAGTGCTGAGCGAGAACAAGGACTTCGTTATCGACAGCGGAGCGAGCAGCTTCATTTCGCTTTGGAACTACATCCTTCAAAACGAAGTGTTGGCGCTTTTGACTGCCAACGGGCGCCGGGTCTACATCCATACTATTGTTGCCGGCGGGGGTGCGCTGCTTGAGACGATCTCAAATCTGAAGGAGCTTGCCAAAACGACACCCGATCGCAACTTGGTGGTGTGGGTGAACGAGCATGAGGCGCGGGCTGAAATGGATGGCAAGAAGCTCGGCGAAATGGCTGCCTATCGAGCCAGCGAATCCAAGGTGTTGGGAAACATTTTGGTGGAACGGCGAAACCAACAGACGTTCGGTTCTGACTTGCGTAGGATGATCTCCGACCGGTTGACCTTTACCGAAGCGATTGCGCGGCCCGAGTACAACGTGATGGAGCGGCAGCGTCTCGCCGTGGTGAGGCGCGGGTTGTATGAGCAGTTGGATGGTGTCGAATTAGGGGCGTAACGGAATGGATGATGATCTCGATGCGGTGATCGGAGCAGTCGCGGCCAAACACAATATTTTGGTGGACCGGGACGACCCCGTTGTGATGATTCCAACCCTCATCAAAATCGGGATCGAGCGGGCGGTTCGGGATCTGACCAGCGATGAACAGGCGCGTAAGGATGCGATGCGCGCCTTTATATTGGATGTGCAGATGCAGTCCTTGAAATCAATCGAAGCCGAGGGAACTGCTATTGCGGCGCGGATTCGTGAGGCGGTGCAACTTGATCTGGATCGAGCGGGGGCCTCCGCGGCGACCTTGGTGTCTAATCTAAACCAGGCTCACTCCAGAAAAGGCCAGATTCGCTCGATGACGTTCGGAATGCTCGTTGCCAGTCTGTTCTTGGGGGCTGGCGTCTGCATTGGGAAATATCTATTGTGATTAAGAGCTGACTATGGCTATGAATGTGCTCGAGACCGGCGTCTTCCTCTACCTGCGCATTCCGATGATGCCGATCAGTCAATCCGATCTGATGCCGATCAGTTCGGAGGCAAGCAACGCAGGGCTTTCTCAGTGTGAATTAGTGATCGACATCCGTCAAGGCTTTTCGCGTGTTGGACTTGTTGACCAA
>JANXMS010000346.1 GCA_025354525.1 Acidobacteriota bacterium | reverse complement strand
CGGTAAGCCGGTGTTGCTTTTCCATCGTTGAGAGAGGGTTTGCGACGATTCCCTACCCGCCACTTCACGGCGGACTACTCCCTGCGTTTTTTAGGCATTGCGGAATCTATCGGTCCGATGTGGCATTCACCCTGGGCCGGGATCCCGCCTCCCGTTGGTCGGGGCCGGGCCAGGTAGGAGAACACGCCGGGAGGAACATGTCCCGCCCATCGTTCGCGATGAGTTCCGACCGGCTATTCCTTGACCGGGGTGCTCGCCAGCATTGCCCGTCTCCGCTTCACCGGCAGGCCCAGACTAACATCCACTTTTTAACACCCCGGGCAAAAGGGGACATTTCTACTTTGCCTTGACAGGGCAAAAAGTTTGCCTTGACTTTCGCCCTAGCTTCGCCGAAAATAAAGCGAATCCAATGGCACTCACCCGCAGACAAAAAGAGGTTGTTGACTTTCTCGCCGATTTTATCGAGCGGAAGGGTTATTCGCCCAGTTACGAAGAGATTGCAGACGGAATCGACCTGAATTCGCTGGCGACGGTGCACAAGCACATCGCGGCGCTGGAGGCGAAAGGGTACTTGAAACGCGGGTTCAATCAGAGCCGGTCGGTCGAGATTAGCGAGTCTTACTTGGCGGAGCGCGGCCGGAAGCGGGTGGTGGAGGTGTCGATCCCGTTTTTGGGACGGATTGCGGCGGGTCGGCCGATCGAACAGGTGCCGCAGGGCGATGCGTTGCAGTTTAGTGATTTTGCGGGCAATGCGTCGACCTTCGCGCTGCAAGTGCGGGGGGAATCGATGATTGATGACCATATTTGCGACGGCGATTTTGTGTTGATCGAAAAGGGCGAGTCGGCGCGGAATGGGGAGATTGTTGTGGCTCTGGTGGCGGGCGTGGAGTCTACGCTGAAGCGGTTGTATCGCGAGGCAGATGGGATGATAAGGCTGCAACCGGCGAATACGACGATGGAGCCGATTCTGGTTCCGGCGACGGACGTGGAAGTGCAAGGACGGTTAATTGCGGTGATGCGGAAGTATCGGAACTAGCTGGAGAGGATTGGGTGTCGGGTTCTGAGACGGCGTTGACGGGGCGGCGGGCGGGGAGCGATGATCCGCGCAAATGGGGCTATACTCTAAAAGTTATGCCGCTCCGTTTGTGTTTGATCCTAGCGTGTTTGTCTTTATTCGGGCAAAGTCCGAAGCGGCGAATCGCTGTTTTCGATTTTGAAAACCCGGCGGGCAGCGGAGCGGTGTCGTCGGTTTTCTTTTCGGCGGCGACGCCGGATTCTGGCAAAACGGAGGCGAATCTTCTGATCACGCGACTCGGGCAGAAAGGCTTGGTGACCGTGATTGAGCGGGCTGCGATTGATAAGCTGATGGCGGAGCAGAACTGGGGGAATAGCGACCGGACGGATCCACTGACGGCGGCGAAACTGGGTCGGATTTTAGGGGTGGACGCGATCGTTGTGGGGGCGATTACTCAGAACGATTATGACGACAAAGTGACCGGGGGCGGGGGCGGAGTGGGGGCTCGATTTGGGGTTGGCGGTGGGGGGATGTCGACTAAGCATGACATCAGAGTGAAAGTGAAGATCAATTCAAGGGTGGTGAGCACGGATACGGCGGAGGTGTTGTCGGTATCTGAAAGTTTTGGGGAGGTTTTCAAAAAGGGAGTGAAAGTCGACATGCGTTCGAACCCGGGGCTGGTGTTAAGCGGTGGGAACGCCGTGCCGGATGGACCGATTCGGGGAGAAGCGATGGAAAAGGCGCTAGGCTCGCTGATGGTTTCTCTGGAAGCGGCTCTGGCGAAGATTCCAGCGCGGGCACAAGTTTTTGAGGGTTTGGTCGCCGCCGTCAATGAGGCGGGAAGGGTAGTTTTGAACTTGGGTTCGCAGACGGGATTAGTGGTGGGGGATCGGTTGCAGGCGTGGCGGAAGGGGAACGAGATTCGGGATCCGGCGAGTGGGAAGCTTCTGTTGCGGGACGATATGCTGCTGGGGGAGTTGACGGTGACGCAAGTGCAGGAGGACGCTTCGTTTGCCTCGTTTGTTGGGTCGGAGCGTCCGAAATCGGGGGACTTGGTGAAATCGGTGTCGACCGCTCGATGAACCCGCACTAGGAGTCTGTTGGAAATAGGCCCTTCCGCCGCTCCGCCTCAGTCCCTAGCTTGTGCGCCATCGCCTCCCGGGGCGAGGCACCTTCCGGCGGCGGCCCAGAAGCCGTCTCCTCCGGCTCGCCATGCCTTTGCCGTCCCGTCGCAATGTGCGGATCAACCTTGGCCACTCTCTCCTCGGTCACGTTCGCCGCGCTCCAATAGCCAGCATCAGCACTCACTGCAATCGGTGTCGAACCGACGTTGGCGACAACCTGCTGAATCATCGGAATCAGTTGCTGGCTGTCGTTGGCTTGCTGGGTTAGCTCCGCCGCCACGATCACCTGCGTCTGGCTATCCACCGCCGCCTGCGCGTTATAGCCTTGCACAAAACTACCCTTGTTCGCCCCATCCGGCATGATCCGGCTGTCCGGATCGGTGAAGTTGCGTTGCGCCTTCGGCTCCGGTTTGGACTGGTCCGGATCCGCCACCTTCGGGTCATGCCCACCAGCCTTCTTCCCCGTTTGCGCCTATTTCTGGCGTCGCTCGGCAATCTTGGCCTCCGCCTCCGGCCGCTCCAAATCCGCCTTGGCCTCCCGGATCTTCTTCAGCCGACTCTCCCGCCGTGCCAATTCCGTCGGCAACTCCTCGTCGGTCTCTGCTGCCTTGGCCAGCTACGCTTCCACTTCTTTCCGCAGACGCTCTTCGGTCTCGTTCATTCGCTCGTAGCTCATCGCTTTATGCTTGCTGGCGTTGGCTTTGATCTTCGTTCCGTCGATGGCCACGTGTCTGAGTTTGACCAGCCCCGCTTTCTGACAGAACTGCAATATTTGAACAAACAGCCCGGCCAACGCTTCGAAGTGGCGTTTCCGAAACGCCGCGATCGTGTCATGATCCAAATGCTGACCCGCTGACAGAAACCGGAACGCCACGTCTTCGTAGGTGGCTTGCTCGATCTTGCGACTCCCCGACAGTAGCCGAACAAGAGGATACGCAACATCATCAAAGGCTGATAGGCTGCCTTTCCCCGACCATCTTTTTCATAGGACCGGTAAATCGTGCCGAGATCGAGTTCTTCGGTCACATCAGCCATGAACCGCGCCAAGTGTGACTGCGGCAGCCAGTCCTGCAGCGAAGGAGGCATCAGCAGGCTCTGATTCAAATGGTCCTTTCGGAAGCGCTTCCCCATAGAAATATCCGTAATTGATTAGCGGTGATCGGTCGCTCCGGGCTCACTCGACGGTAGCCGCCGGAGGCAGCCACAACAAAAAGATATAAACATGTTCCAGGAACTCTGGTAGTCCGCCGATAGCAGTTGCGAGCGTTTCATGGCGAACAGTCCCTCTATTGAACAATTGAGTCGGGAAGAGTTGATCGTGGTCGTGCGCGAACTGCAAGGGCGAATTGCGGCTCTTGGCAAGCTGATCGAACAGTTGCGGTGTAAGAAGAGCCGCCAAGCTTCGCCGTTTTCAAAAGAGAAGCCCGTCCCAAATCCCAAACGACCTGGCCGCAAGAAGGGAGAAGGTAATTTCAATCGACGGCAAGCTCCGCCCGGTAAACCCGATGTGACCGTGGAGGCGAAGGCGCCATCGTGTTGCCCCGACTGTGGCGGTTCCCTCGAACAGACCGGCGTGGAGCAGGCGACCACGGTTGAGTTGCCCAAGCTGCCTACGCCGCGGATCACGGCGTATGAAGTCGCTGTTTTTCGCTGTCGCGACTCTGGTAAGAAAGTGCGGGGCACCGCGCCGGGCTTAGCTGCCAATCAGTTTGGAGCGACCCCCCATCGGGTTGGTCCGACGGTAATGGCGGCGGCGTATAGCCTGCACTATGGAATGGGGATTCCCCAGCGGAAGGTTCCAACCGTGCTGAGGGAACTGACCGGGGTACGGATCACCCAATCGGCATTGGCGCAGGATGGATTGAGACGAGCCAAAGGTAACGCGGGGGTCGAGTATCAAGGCTTGCGGGCTTCGGTGAAGGATTCAGCGTTTGTGCATACCGATGATACGGGGTGGCGGGTAGAAGGCAAGGTCGCGTATTTGATGGGATTTGAGACGGCGGATGTGTGCTTTTATCAGATTCGGATGCGCCATCGGAACGAGGAAGTGAGGGAAGTGATTCCGGGCGACTATGGCGGGGTGATGATCAGTGACCGGGGAAAGAGCTACGACGCCAAAGAGTTTGTTCGAGTGGAGCAGCAGAA
>JANXMS010000339.1 GCA_025354525.1 Acidobacteriota bacterium | reverse complement strand
TGCGAAGTTGGACAGCATAACAACCCAATAATCGGCTCCGATAACCAACCTCAACCGCAAATAGAGAATCGCACCGAAGCAAATGCTTTGCTTTCAACGCCGCTAATCACGGTTTTTGGCTAATTTGGACAACAGTGATAGCTATTAGGGCCTACGCCAGATTGTAAAAAAGCAATTTGGTCTCTAAGAAGAGTTACGACCTCTTCGCCCCAACAAGTGCGCCTCGGATCCAACTGAGGAACGAACACAGATTGGGCCTCATCAAAGCGAAGCATGCTATCAACCGAAAAGATTCCCGCTTCCTGAGGCAGAAAAAACAAATGCGGGAATTCTAACTTCCTAAGTCGATCCACAAAGTGCGGCGAGAATTGCGATTCCTGAGTGATCGCGTCGGCAAGCCCGAAGACCTGCGCTACCAGGGTTCGTCGCCGTTGAATTTTTCCTCGAAACCCTCTGTTGTTTACGCCCGCAATCGGGAGTTCGCTCTGAATCAATATTACCGGGCGAACCTTGGCGCGAATGACGATGAACTCCTCGTTCGTTTCAAGTTTGGGGGAATGAAGCGGAATGTTCCTGCGGAAGGCATCCTGTCCATCAGTCGTAATTCTGAACTGCGAAGCCGTCGTCTTGGTTGGCTCTGTGGGGTCCAAGACGGGTCGCCAAAGCTCTAAATGTTCGTGCGGGTAATACGCATGCGTCCAGAAGATTTGACCAAAACGGAAGTTCGCCTCGTTATGGAAGCCAAGCGGCAATTCCTAATAGAAATTTTTCCCGACCCATTCATCTATAAACATTAGCTTTAAGCGGATTCAAGCTTGACGATCTCAACTGCGTACTCGGAATCATAATCGGGTGGCGTGAATGTAAACTCAGCACGCGATCCCTCCCGCTTTGCTAGCTGTTCGCCGGCGAAACGGGCCTTTGCTTTCTGGATCTCGCGATCAGTTTTCCCCGAATTTGAGCGAGTAAAAGGGAAGGTGCGCTCGGTGGATATAAGGCTAAAATCGAGTAGTTGGTTCCGGCCTGCCGATTCCATCGGCTCCGTTCGAAAATAAACATGATCAAGGATGTCGCCGGTGGTGCTATCCCCGAATTTTCGTAAAACATTCAACAAAATACCTTCATCGCGAACGTCGGCAAAGATTTCTCGGGTCGTTACTCGCTGCGCGCTTTTAAATAGCTGAGCCGCATACTCGCCGTTTCCAGTTCTCTGCTCGAGGACTCCTTTCGCCAAAAGTCCGTTGAGCGTCGTGTCGTACTCGGCAGTCCACGGCCCGAGATGTGGTCGATCTCCCCGCCAACCAAGCCACGAACTCCGCCGTCCCCACCCTCTGGGCCCGCACAAAAGTGGCAACGCTCACCGACGCCGAGGCCATTACCGTTCTCGGCCTCCAATACAAACTCCTCACGGAGCATACGTCGTTCGTCGCCGTCGACGAATTAACTCAAAGCGAACCCGGAGCCGCCCAGTATATTGAGGTGCCCGCCGAAATGCCCGAGGGGGTCTCCCGCGACAAACTGATGTACGCCCCAGGCAGTTGGCGGCCACATCGGTAACGTCTACCGCGCCGCCCCCAAAACAAGCGAACCCATACGCGAAGCGCCCAAAGAGCTTTCCGTCTCCCCGCCGCCCACCCCGAAACTAGTGTTTAGTTGCGTAAGTTCACAATTGTGTTGCGCAACTGACTTCCTGTGACCTCTCGCTTCCGCCAGCGGAACGGCTTAGGATGCTCATTGGTAAGAGCGACAAACCCTTGAATGGCGTCGCGGAGCTGGTCCTTGCTGGCGAAACAGGCTCCACGGAGTGACTTGCGGGTAAGCAAGCCGAACCAAATCTCAACCTGATTGAGCCAACTGGCGGACGTCGGCGTGAAGTGAAACTGCACCCGTCCTTCAAATTTGGCCAGCCAGTCCTCATTCCGCTTGTGAGTGCAGTAGTTGTCCAGGATCACATGGACCTCTTTGTCGGCCGGCAATTCAGCGACCACACCCTCAAGAAACCGGCGGAAATCTTCGCGCTTCTTGTGTTCCGTGGTCTGCGCGTGAACCTGCCCAGTGGCAATCTCAAGCGCGGCAAACAAGTTCAGCGTCCCATTCCGCTTGTAGGTG
>JANXMS010000338.1 GCA_025354525.1 Acidobacteriota bacterium | reverse complement strand
GCCCGCAAGCAAGCCGAAGACGCACTCTTGAAGGCTGGCGCCCTGCAGAACGCGATTTTTAACAGCGCCAATTTCTCATCCATCGCCACCGATGCCAGGGGCGTGATCCAGATTTTTAACGTCGGTGCCGAGCGCATGCTGGGCTACGCGGTGGCTGATGTGATGAACAAGATCACACCGGCCGACATATCTGATCCGCGGGAGCTGATCGAACGGGCCAAGGCCCTTAGCAAGGAACTGGACACTCCTATCAACCCGGGCTTTGAGGCCCTGGTCTTCAAGGCTGCGCGGGGTATAGAAGACATTTACGAGCTCACCTACATTCGAAAAGATGGGAGTCGGCTGCCCGCTGTCGTCTCGGTCACAGCGCTGCGGGATGACGGGGAAGCCATCATCGGGTATCTTTTGATCGGTACGGACAACACGGCGCGAAAACAGGTGGAGGCCGACCAGAAAGTGCTCGATCAGCGGTTGCGCGATCAGCAGTTTTATACGCGGTCGTTGATTGAATCGAGCATTGACGCGCTGATGGCGACCGACCCGGCCGGCATCATCACCGACGTCAACAAACAGATGGAAGCGTTGACCGGGTGCACGCGCGATGAATTAATCGGGGCACCGTTCAAGAACTACTTCACCGATCCGGAGCGAGCCGAAGCCGGCAGTAAGCGCGCAATGGCCACAGGCCGGGTGACCGACTATGAACTCACGGCCCGGGCGAGAGATGGCAAGGAGACGGGGGTTTCCTATAACGCCGCCACGTATCACGATCGGGATCGTAAAGTTCAGGGTGTTTTTGCTTCAGCCCGCGACGTGACCGATCGGCGGCGGATCGAAGCGACGATGCAGGAAAGTAATCTAGGCTTCGAAAAAGCAACTGCGGCCGCGGAAAAAGCGAACCGGGCGAAGTCCGACTTCCTGTCGAGCATGAGCCACGAGCTTCGTTCTCCGCTGAATGCCATTTTGGGTTTTGCCCAACTGATCAGCACCGATAGCCCTCCGCCGACAGCGCCGCAGCAAGCGAGCATCGACCAGATCCTTCATGCGGGCTGGTATTTACTGGATCTGATCAACGAAGTCCTCGACCTTGCTCAGGTGGAATCCGGAAAGCTGCCACTTTCGCTAGAACCGGTTTCGTTGCAGGAGATCATGAACGAATGCCAGGCGATGATTGAGCCCCAAGCGCAGAAGCGAAGCGTGACGATGACGTTTCCGCAATTCGAGTCACCGTTTTTTGTGGAGGCCGATCAGACCCGTTTGAAGCAGGTGCTGATTAATCTACTTTCGAATGCCATTAAGTACGGTCGGGCTGGGGGGACGGTGGTGGTTGATTGCCTGGCGCGGACGCCGGATTGTGTTCGCATTAGTGTTCGGGACAACGGCATCGGGCTTTCGCCGGAGAAGCAGGCACAGCTTTTTCAACCGTTCAATCGCTTGGGTCAGGAGCTGAGTTTGGTCCAGGGAACCGGAATCGGTTTGGTGATGAGCAAGCGGTTGGTTGAACTGATGGGAGGCGTGATTGGGATGGAGAGTTTGATCGGCAAGGGCAGCGTGTTCTGGTTCGATTTGAACGCAGCGGAGGATCCGCAGCGTGGTGTGGCCCAATTGGCTCCGAGCGCTGTCCCGACCGCTTCGCCGCCGCCAGCCGCCAACTCGCGGACCGTGCTTTATGTCGAAGACAATCCGGCGAATCTCAATCTGGTGGAACTGCTCATTCAGCGGCACCCCTCTATCCGATTGCTCAGCGCGATGGACGGCAGCGTGGGAGTGCAACTCGCGCGGACTCACCATCCGGATGTGATTCTGATGGACATTAACCTTCCGGGCATCAGTGGGATTGAAGCGCTGAGAATCCTGCGGGAAGACCCGATCACGGCGCGTATTCCCGTGGTGGCCCTGAGCGCGAACGCTATGCCGCTCGACATTGAAAAGGGCCTTGCCGTCGGCTTCTTCCGCTATCTGACCAAACCGATTCAAATCAACCAGCTCATGGAGACGCTTGAGTTGGCGCTGGCGATTGCCCCCCGGCATCCGTCGGCTTGGATGGGCTAACTTGATTACTTCAGCGGATATCCTAAACGCTAAAATCCTGATTGTAGATGATAAGGAAGCGAACGTGGCGCTGGTCGAGGGCGTTTTGCGGGTGGCTGGCTATTCGGACGTTCATTCGACGACGGATTCGAGCGAGGTCTGCTTACTGCACAGTAAGAACCACTTCAGCCTAATTCTGCTGGACCTGCATATGCCGGGGCTGAATGGTTTCGAGGTGATGGACGGGCTGCGAGCGATGGAGGCGGATGGCTATCTTCCCGTATTGGTGATCACCGCCCAGCCAGACCATAAGCTGCGGGCATTGGCAGCGGGTGCTAAGGACTTTATCAGCAAGCCGTTCGATATCGCGGAGCTGCGGGTTCGCGTTCATAACATCCTTGAAGTTCGGCTGTTGCACTTGGCGGCTAAACACCACGGCAGGATGCTCGAAGCGACCGTTCGGCAACTGGAAGAGAGCCGGGAGGAGCTTCGGCTGAAGGCGATCGAGGAACGCAGGCAGACGGAGCGCGAGATGGCCCTTGCGCTCCAAACGCAGCAGAGCCTGCTGCCCCGAACGGTGCCGCTGATCGAGAATTTCCACGTCCATGCGTTTAACCAGCCGACCCGTAACTTGGGCGGTGATTTTTATGATTTTCTGGAATTGAGTTCTCGCGAATGGCTGGGGGTGTTGGCCGACGTTTCCGGCAAGGGCCTGCCTGCGGCGTTGTTCAGTTCGATGGTGTTGGGGGCGTTAAACATGGAGCTGCGGTTGGGAACCGAGCCCCACGAAGTTTTGAACCGGGCGAATAAGCTGTTTTGCGAGCGGAGCCTGCCGGCGCAGTTCGTAACGCTCTTCCTTTTCGTGCTCAGCCCGGAAGGAGTAGGACGGTTCATCAGCGCAGGCCATACGCCAGTGTACTTATTCCGCGCGGCGACGGGCAGGCTCGAATCCTTGGTCTCGGACGCATACATGCTGGGTATGTTTGAGTTTGCGACCTATCGCCCCCGCCGTTTTCGGATGGAACGCGGCGACATTATGGTGATCTATTCCGACGGGTTGACGAAAGCGGAGAACCCCCAGCGCGAGCTGTTCGGGGACGATCAACTGATTGAAATCATTCGGCGCGACGCCCCGGCGGGGAGCCAGGCAGTGAAGAAGAGCTTGACCAGGGCGATTGACGAGTTTACCCAAGGCAGTCCGCAGGCCGACGACGTGACGTTTGTGATCGTCGAAAAGTATCGGTAGCAGGAATGGAGCGTGAGGGGTGACGTTCCCCGGCCGCGCGACCACGGGCCGTCGGGGAATTGGGTGCTCGGTCGTCCTGACCATTGCGCTAACCCCATTTAGACGCAACACCAGGGCTGATTGGTGCTTCGGTTGCATTCTCAATTGTGTCGCTAACCAACCCGTAATCGGGTGAGATAAAGTGATACAAATTCGAGGCCCAAAATGACTAGACTTTCGTCCGTAGTAGCTGTACTTCCCCTGATGTCCGCCATGCTGATTCCTGCTCTGGCGAAAGACAACGAACCATACAAACGGCTGCAGGAAGCGACCGCCGTGCTCACGGAAGTGATGAGCGCGCCGGACAAGGGCATCCCGGAAGACATGCTCTCCAACGCTCACTGCATCGTGATCGTTCCGGCGATGAAGTCGGCGGCGTTTATAGTGGGTGGCAAGTATGGCAAGGGCTACCTATCCTGTCGGAATAAGAGTGGGGTGGGCTGGTCGGCGCCGGGCACGGTTCGGATTGAAGGCGGCAGTGTGGGATTTCAGATCGGCGGTTCGGAGACGGACCTGATCATGCTCGTGATGAACGAGCGGGGCGTCGGTAAGCTGCTTTCGAGCAAATTTACGTTGGGGGCGGAAGGATCCGTCGCAGCTGGACCCGTGGGCCGTACAGCGACGGCGCAGACTGACGCACAGATGCACGCGGAAATCCTTTCCTGGTCGCGTACGCAGGGTCTCTTTGCCGGGCTGGCGCTGTCTGGCGCTACGCTTCGCCAGGATCTTGACGACAACTTAGCCCTTTACGGCAAAAAGATCGAAAATCGCCAGATTGTCACCTCTGGCATGAGGGCACCGAAAGCCGCCCTCCCGCTGCTGACTCTGCTGAATAAGTATTCGCGGCGCGAGAAGGGCGAACCCGTCAAAAGTTCGACCAAGTAGCACAAATTTCAAGGATAAGCTCTATGAAACGACTTACTGGATTTCTCTTGGCTTGCGGCCTGCTGTCGGCGCAACAGTCGGAAAATGCCGCGCGGATGGCTGCGGGCACTAACCCGATATTTCGCACGTCCGTCACCGCACGGACGGCCAAAGCTATCAACTACCGTCACCGGAGTGGTGCCACCAAAATTAATTTTCGCGGCACCGAACTACTGTCCAAAGCTCGAGGGGAGGCGAAAGTAGAAAGTAAGCAGGGATATATCGAAATCGAGGTCGAGTTTGACGACCTGCAGCCCGCTACGAAATTCGGGCCTGAGTATCTGACCTATGTGATGTGGGCGATCAGTCCGGAAGGCCGAGCGGTGAATCTGGGCGAAGTGTTGCTTAACGGCACCAAAAGTAAGCTGAACGTCACCTCGGATCTTCAGGTGTTTGGGCTGGTCGTGACTGCCGAGCCTTATTTTTCTGTCACCCGGCCGAGCGATTTGATTGTAATGGAGAACGTGGTTCGTCCGGATACCTTGGGGAAGATCGAGGAAATTGACGCCAAGTACGAACTTTTGCAACGAGGGCAATACGCCCGCTTGACGAATCCTTTGATGTTGAAGGCTGATCCGAAGATACCGCTGGAGCTTTATGAGGCTCGCAACGCGGTCCAAATAGCTCGGTCGATGGGAGCGGATCGGTTCGCCACGGAAACCTTCCAGAAGGCCGAAAAGACGTTGGCGGCCGCCGAGGCCTATCAGGCTCGTAAGGCTGGGCGGAAGCCGGTGACCATGACGGCGCGGGAAGCGGTGCAAACCGCGGAGGATTCTCGCGCCATCGCGGTCAAGCGGCAGGAAGAAGAAGCGCTGGCGACGGAACGCCGTCAGTCAGTGGAGCGGGAAGCGACTGCCGAGAGTGGCCGGGCGGCGGCGTTGGCGGAGACAGAGCGGGTGAACAAGGCTGCTGAAGCGGCGCGTTTGCAGGCGCAAGCCGATTCGGCTCGCTTGACGCAGGAGAAGAATAACTTGGCGGCGGCCGCAGCGGTCGAAGCTGACCGTTTGAAGCGCGAGAATGAGGCGCAATCGGCGGCTTCGAAGGCCGAAGCGGACCGCTTAAGGCGCGAAAACGAGACGCAGGCTGCCGCTGCCTCTGTGGCTGCGGACCGGGCGAAACTGGACAATGAGGCCCGGGCAGCCGCCGCCAAGAACGAGGCGGATCGGATGAAGCTGGAAGCGGATGCGCGTACGGCGGCATCCGCGGCGGAGGCGGAACGCTTAAAGCGAGAGAACGAGGCGCAGCGGGCGGCCGCACAGGCGGAACTCGACCGAACGGCGCAGCAGAATGCGAAGTTGGAGGCCGAGAAAGCCGAGTTGCGCAATAAGTTGTTGCAGCAATTCAACGCGATTCTGCAAACCCGGGATACGGCTCGGGGGTTGATTGTAAACATGTCGGATGTGCTCTTTGACACCGACAAGTTCACGCTGCGGCCTCTGGCGCGAGAGAAGTTGGCAAAGGTGGCCGGGATCGTCTCGGGGCATCCGAGTCTTCGGCTCGATGTCGAGGGATTTACCGATAGCGTAGGAACGGATGAATATAACCAAAAGCTGTCGGAACGGCGCGGTGAGGCGGTGCGGGACTACCTCACGCAGGCCGGCATGGCTGCTGCTTCGGTGAGCTCCAAGGGTTTTGGGGAATCGATGCCGGTAGCGTCGAATGACACCGCCCAGGGTCGCCAGCAGAATCGTCGGGTAGAACTGGTGATCTCTGGCGAGGTGATTGGAAAGGTGATCGGCGGACCAGTATCGGTTCGTTGATTGGCGGAGGAGAGCGCAGCAGGGGCCGGATTCGGAGGATGCCGACCCCTACTCGTTGCGTTGCCAGGAGCTAGTGTTTAGTTGCGTAAGTTCACAATTGTGTTGCGCAACTGACTTCCTTTGACCTCTCGCTTCCGCCAGCGGAACGGCTTAGGATGCTCATTGGTAAGAGCGACAAACGCTTGAATGGCGTCGCGGAGCTGGTCCTTGCTGGCGAAACTGGCTCCACGGAGTGATTTGCGGGTAAGCAAGCCGAACCAAATCTCAACCTGATTGAGCCAACTGGCGGACGTCGGCGTGAAGTGAAACTGCACCCGTCCTTCGAATTTGGCCAGCCAGTCCTCATTCCGCTTGTGAGTGCAGTAGTTGTCCAGGATCACATGGACCTCTTTGTCAGCCGGCAATTCAGCGACCACACCCTCAAGAAACCGGCGGAAATCTTCGCGCTTCTTGTGTTCCGTGGTCTGCGCGTGAACCTGCCCAGTGGCAATCTCAAGCGCGGCAAACAAGTTCAGCGTCCCATTCCGCTTGTAGGTG
>JANXMS010000304.1 GCA_025354525.1 Acidobacteriota bacterium | reverse complement strand
CAATCCGGACTGACCAACGCCAGGCTGCGCCGATACCAGTTCCTAATGCCATCCGATCTCGCCGCGCAATAACAGGCGGCGGGGTTCAACCGCCGGATGCGGAAAACCGCATGTCCGGTGGTGTGGGAGGGTGCCGGGGCTGATGCGACTTTCAGTCTCAACTTGTTTGCCCCTTCGCCAGTAAGAACGTAGGGGCCCAGGGTTTTAAAGATCTGGATGGCGATGGGCTGCTCGATACCGCGAACATTGTCCTTGGCTGGGTCGGTCCAGACGATGCGCTTGGCCATCGAATTAGCGCTCCAGGCTCATTTTCTCCCAGTCGGCCATGGAGAGCCCAAAGTCGGCGAGAACTTGTTCGTGGGGAATGGGCACATTGTTCTTAGACCATTCGTCGGCCTCGGCAAGGGCACTGGCTTCGGCGGCGCTGAGGGTGTCGCTCTCTTCAATGTCGGTGTGGATCATGACTTCCATCAACTGACCTACGGCGGCGAGTTTGTGGTGGCCGAGCTGGCCGATTTGAGAGTGCTGGCAAGCATGACGCTCTCCTATTGGGGCGCTGTCGTGCTGTGGACATTGCTCCCTTTATGGTAACGACGGAGCGCCCCTGGGATGCAGCCGGGGGCATTCCTTGTTCAGTGGAAGTCTTCGGGCTCCAGGTCGAACTCGGCCAGCACCGCTTGCATGGGAATGCTCTCGCCGCTGGCGAAAAGGTTCTGGCCTTCGTGAAAGCGGCGGCGGTCTTCGTCGGATCGTCTTGGTGATTCGCGTTGCTAGAAGACGAGCCGTAGGGCCATCTGGATGCGGCGTGGGGTGTTGGCCTGGCCGAGGATTCGGCCGAAAGTGGACGATGTGGGGCCGAGGTCCGGGGCGTTAAAGATGGCGCGGTTGGTGGAGTTGAAGAACTCGCAGCGATAGGTCATCTTCACGTTTTCCGTAATGCGGAAACCCTTGATGACGGAGAAGTCCACCTGCTTCACCGAGTCCTGCCGGAGGTTGGCGAAACGCGTGGGAAATGTCCGGCGGTTCGAGGCGAGTTGCTGGGCCGGGATGCGGTTGAACTGGGTTGTGTCCAGCGCGCCATCGACGTTGTGGGTGGTGAGATTCAAGGGCCCGCCGAGATAGATGACGTTGCCCCAGTTGAGCGGAGCGCCGGTCGTGAGGGTGGTTATGAGGTTGATGTTCCAGTCGCCGACGGCGAGGTTGACGAGGCGGTTGGCGGACTTCAGGAAAGCTTTGCCGGTGCCGAAGGGGAGGTCATAAGTACCGCTCCAGACCAGGCGGTAGGGGCGGTCTTCGGCGGCGATGCGCTTTTCGAGAAGGGGCTCCCAGTCGTTCAAGCGGCTGCGTTTTTCGAGGAGCTTGGACTTCTGGAAGTTGACCATGGTGAGGAAGCCTTTGGAGAAACGCTTTTCGATACGGGCTTCAAGGGCGTGGAAGTGGGAACTGCCGTCGGTGAAGGCCTGACCGGCGACTCCATTGGCACCGGCGAAGTGGGGGAAGGGGGCGAGCAACTGGCTGCGGGGGACGGTGCTGCCGTTTAGGTTGGTTCCGGGAAGGAGGCCTGCGAAGGGGTTGGCAACGTTGGCGGAGAGCCGGTCGATGGTGGCTTGGTCGCGGGAGGGGGACGTGGACAAATACTGTAGGGGCGTGCCGTTGAAGTTGCGATCGACGGGCATTTTGACGGCTTTGTTGCCCATGTAGCCAACTTCGAGGAGGACTCCGGGGAAGAGTTCGCGCTGGACGGACATCTGCCAGCGGGTGGAGTAGGCGTAGCCGGGGGTGGGATCGTAGAACGTGACGTTCTTTCCGGCAAAGGTGGCGAGGCCGAGTGCCGACCCAGTGGGCTGTTGGATGCCTTGGGGGAAGGGGTTGGCGAGAGTTGCGGCAGCCGTGAGGTAGCCGTCATTGGTGGCGACGAGGGGCGTAGTCTGGCTGAAGCCGGGGGCTTGGTTGCCGGCGACGCCGTAGGGGAAATAGAAGATGCCGACACCGCCGCGGAGGACCGTTTTCGGGATGAAGCCGGGGGTCTAGGCGAAGCCGATGCGGGGGGAGAAGTTCGCCTTTTTGGTGGAGTAAATGCCGTTGTTGGCACCGGAGGCGAAGAGTGGTCCGCCGTTGACTTTGAACTGGGCGGCGGGGATTTCGGCCTGGGGGTTGGCGGTGTAGGCGGCGATGGCGCGGGCGGCGATAGGGCTGGCGGTTCCGCTATCGAAGCCGTTGATGGTACGGTTGTAGCGTTCGGTGGTGGGGGTTTCGCCTTCCAGGCGGAGACCGATATTGAGGGTGAGGTTGGAGCGGAGGCGGAAGTCGTCCTGGAGGAAGAGGGCGTAGTAGTTGTTTTTGTTTTGACGCCACGCGTTGATGTCGTATTGGCCGCTGGTCGGCATGCCGAGGAGGAAGGCGGCGAAATCCTGGCCGATGGGCGAGGTGGGGGAGTTATCGAGAGGACCGTTGGTCCAGTTGTTGCCGAAGGTGAAGGTTCCGTTGGAGTAGCCGGCGCCTAGCTGGGATTCGCGGTACTGGCGGGCATCAACGCCGAATTTGAGGGAGTGCTTGCCTTGGATTTTGGTGAAGCTTTGGAAGAGCTGATAGCTATCGAAGGGGAACTGGGTGCCGCCGGTATCGCCGAAGCCGGTGTAGGTGGAGAAGGTGATGCGGGGGACCACTTTGAAGGGGGCGCTGGCGGAAAGGTAGGCGGGGAAGCCGAGGGTTGAGGAATCGGTGCCGAGGGAGAAGTTGGTGAGGGGTTCGACGAAACGGGTCCAGTTGAACCGCGTGTTCACGAGAAAAGTGGGGCTGATGGTGTAGACGTCGTCGAAGGTGGCACCCCAGTTGAGGCGTTGGAGGTAGTTGCCGGAGGTGGGGTTGTCGAAGACGGTTTTGCCGAAGGCGTTGCCGCCGGAGCCGACGCGGAGATTGTTGCGGGCGGAGAAGAAGAATTTGTGACGGTCGGAGAGATTGACGTCGAGGCGGCCGATAGAGTTGTAGAAGCGGTTGCGTTCTCCGTCGGTGTTGGAGAGGAAGTTGGCTTGGCCGTTGAGCTGGCCGGGTTGGTTGGGTTGGGCGTAGTACTGGAGGTAGTTTTTGGCGATGGAAGAGATGCGGTTGGAGGGGATGGCGTTATTAGGGAAGGGCTGGCGGCTGATGCGACCGCCAGGCTGGACGACGCCCGAGAGGGGGTCGTAGATCTGGTAGACGGCACCGACGCGGAGAAGGGCGGAGAAGTCACCGCCTCGTTGCGCGTCGGTGGGCATCGTGGAGATCGAGGGGGCGGGGAGCGCGTCCTTAATGCCTTCATAGGCGAACAGGAAGAAGACCCGGTTGCGGGCATCGACCAGCTTGGGGATGCGGATAGGGCCCGAGAAGGAGCCGCCGTATTGATTGAAGCGGGAGACGGGCTTTTTGGCGCCGGCTTTATTGGTGAAGAAGGGGGTGGCGTTGAAGGCGGAGTTTTGGTTGAACTCGTAAAGGGTGCCGTGGAACTGGTTGGCTCCGGAGCGGGTGATGACGTTGACGGTGCCGCCGCCGGAATGGCCATAGGCGGCGTCGGCCTGGAAGCTTTCGGCTCTTACCTCGGCGACGGCGTCCATGGGGGGATTGTAGGCGACGCGGAGGTTGCCGGTGTTGTCCGGGCCGCCATCAAGGAGGAGTTCATTGACCTGAGAGGGCGCGCCGCCCATGGAGAAGCCGGAGGGGCCGGCGTTATCGAAGGGTCGGGTGAAGCGGGGGTCGGTGTTGGGGACGACGCCGAAGGCGAGTTGGGCGAGGGCGAGGGGGGTACGGCCACTGACTGGCATGTTTTCGATTTGGGCGGACCCGATGACTTGGCCGGTGGAGGCGGAGGCGGTTTGGAGGACGGGGGCTTCGCTCGAGACATTGATCGTGTCGGTAACGGCGCCGATTTCGAGGGGGATATCGACGGCGATGCGTTCGTTGGCACCAACGGCGAAATTGTCTCGTACATAGCGTTTGAAGCCTGTGGCTTCGGCGGTGAGGCGGTAGGCGCCGGGGGCGAGGAAGGGGAGGGTGAAGAGACCGTCGGCGGCGGAGACGGTTTCGTATTTGGCCTGGGTGGCGATCTGGGTGGCGAGGACTTTCACGCTGCCAATGCCGGCGTCCTGCGAGTCGGTGACACGACCGCTGATGGTGGCGCGGAACTCCTGTGCGGAGACGACGGAGGCGAGCAAAAGCAGGCCGGTGAACAAATTACGCATAGGAGCAACCTCGAGCTGGAAATATCGTTGCCCGACGGGAGTGCGAGGGCAAGGATGGGGCGCTCAAGGTTGCGCCGAGGTAACGCGATCGTAACGATTGTGGGTAAACATGAAGGAGTAATAATGAACAGGTGCCGGTTCCCAGATCCGCCCGGTGGGTCTTTACTCTTCGACCAGCCGGTATCCAACGCCGGGCTCGGTGAGGAGATGGCGGGGGCGGGCGGCATCGGCTTCGAGTTTACGCCGGAGTTGGGCCCTGTAGACGGGAAGATACTGGGCTTGTTCGCTGTCCTGGGGGTCCCAGACTTCGACGAGTAGTTGCCTTTGGGTGATGACTTTGCCGACGTGGCGGATCAGGGTTTGCAAGAGTCGGTATTCGATGGGCGTCAGGTGGACTTCCTCGTTGGCGACGGTGACGACGCGCTTGGCGAGGTCATTCCTGGTCGGTCGAGATGGTGGCGGCGCGGATGCGGGCGAGTAACTCGCCGACGGCGAAGGGAAGTCATCGGCACCTAAATCGAGGGCTTCGTGGAAACGTTACTGCTCGGCGGCTAAGGTTGCGCGGAGGAAACGCCGAATCTGCTCGTCGTCTTCCGCGATTAGGGTTTCGGGGGAGTTACGCACCGGGGGGTACTTTTGGGGGATGGCCACCGAGAGGCCGCCAGAGTCGAATGAGAGCTTTGCCGGGGGTTGATTGGCGGCTTCGACGGTGCCGCCGTGGGCGACGACGAGAAGGATGTCCGTAAGATATCGACTTACGCGATTGAGGTGCCTTTGTCTTACGATATCTTACTGCGGATTCTGGAGATGGTGCCCTTGCAGTTACTGGCATATCATATTGCCGTGCGGCGAGGATACGACGTGGATCAGCCGCGAAAAGTGGCTAAGTCGGTGAGTGTCGAGTAATGCAGCAGGCGGTGACGGCGATTCGGGTAACGACTCGGGGCAAAGGGCTGTTTGAGATCACCGGCGAGGTGAAAAGCTGGCTGAGTCGGCCGGGGGGTGATTACGGGGCTGTTGACCCTGTTCATTCGTCACACTTCGGCCTCGCTGACGGTGCAGGAGAATGCGGATCCGGACGTGATTGCGCACTTGATCGATTGGTTCGGGCACTTAGCCGCCATTTCTCAGTGCGCCCCAACGGCGCAAATTACCAGTGGAGGAGGATTCCACCCATGTAGATATCGGTAAGACATGGTAGCTGACGGGCCGTTCGGCACCGGTAACGGGCCGGAGGGGAGCCCCGTGACAAAGCCCGCGATAGGCGGGTGAGCGATCTTGCAGGCCGTAACGCGAGTGAACCTTGAGCAGGCCTCGAAAGTGAAGTTGTGGATGCCGACCCGTCTGAGATTCGGGGAAGGCCGCGTGAACCAGGAAGAAACCGATCAGCACTGGTTCGATCCACCGGGGTAGTAAGGACGGCATGCAGGGAAGGTGATTTGTGTAATTGGGGGAAGCCCGGCGCGGGTGAAGGGTAGTGCCTTCAACACGGCTCTGTAGGGGCGGTGGCCGGCGTGGGCCTCGGACAGGGTCATAGTACTGACGAAGCCGGGTAATGCCGGGGGAGGGAAGGACCCTGACTTGTTGGCGTGCTTTTCAAAGGAACGAAGGACAGGTGATTGACCATGAGTCTGGAAACACCGAATAAGATCCGGGAGTTGCAGAGGAAGCTGTATCGAAAGGCGAAGGGAGAACCCGACTACCGGTTCTACCTGCCCTACGACAAGATTCAGCGGGAAGACATTCTACGGCACGGCTATGCGTTGGCGAAAGCGAACTCGGGAGCGCCGGGAGTGGATCGGTGTGGTGGACCCCAAAAACTAGACACAAAAATGGTTATTGCTTAAGTGTAGGAGGGCATTGAAAATGAAGGAGAATCAATGCCTCGAACACGCAAGACTCACTCGCCGGCTTTGAAAGCTAAGGTGGCGGTGGAAGCC
>JANXMS010000284.1 GCA_025354525.1 Acidobacteriota bacterium | reverse complement strand
CCTCCCCGGAGCCGCCGCCGAAGCCCAAGCCATCGCCAATCTCTGGAACTCCCGTGGAGGCTCCAGCCAACTCTTGACCGGCCCTGCCGCCTCCGCTTCCGCCCTCAGATCCCGCGCCCCCGGCCACCGCGTTCTCCACCTCGCCACCCACGGCTTCTTCCTCGCCGATAAGTGCCAACCCGCCCGCGAAGCTCTCTTAACCGGCAACCCCCTCCTCCGCTCCGGCCTCGTCCTCGCCGACGCCTTCTTGACCGCCGAGGAAGTCTCCGCCCTCCGCCTCGCAGGCACCGAACTAGTCGTCCTCTCCGGCTGCGACACCGCCCGCGGAACGCCCGAAGCTGGCGAAGGCCTCCTCGGTCTCCGCCGCGCCTTCCAAGCCGCCGGAGCGCGCCAAATCGTCAGCAGCCTCTGGCCCGTCGAAGACCAAGCCACCCAAACCTGGATGACTAACTTCTACCAAGCCAAACTCTCCTACGGCACCACCATCCCCCAAGCCGTCCGCTCCGCCTCCCTCGCCGAACTCCGCGCCCGCCGCCAATCCAACCGCTCCACCCACCCCTTCTACTGGGGCGGCTTCCTCGCCGCCGGCCGCTAGTCCCCCCGGTTGATGACAGTACTCTCAATTTGCTGATGTGCGCCGGCGGCGGCCTATGTCTTGCCCACCCTAACCATGAAGCCACGTCTCAGCACCCTCGTCATATTCCAATCGGCCCAACCCGCCGCCACCACTACAAGTCATACCGTCCGGATCGATCCCGTCACCGGAATCACCACCTCCGGCGGCGACCATACGTTCGCCACATTTACCGGTTTAACCGGCTTCGACATCGACATCGACCCCGTCACGAACGGCATCCGCGTCGTTCACCACCTCGGCAGCAATCGGCATTTCAGTTCCACCGATGGTTCCCTCCTCAGCAGCGACGGCGCACTGGCCTACGTCAGCGGCGATCCAAGTTTCGGCCAGTCTCCCGACCTAAGCAACATCGCTCACTCGAACAGCGCTCCCGGTGCCGTATCCACAACTCTGCACGGCATCGATACCTCTCTCGGAACCCTCGTCCGCTTCGGCGGAGTCGACGGTTCGCCCTCCCCTTCCTGCGCTGCACTTTCCACCGTCGGCCGCCTTGGACTCTCTGTGCCAAATGTTCTGCGCCTAATCGGCGGAGGCTTCAACATCGATTCGAACAGCGTAGCGTGCGCCTGGTTCGCAGGCCAGTTCAGTCCCCTCTCCGGCCTTGATACGATCAATCTCAATACCGGCGCCGCCACGTTCCTCGGCGGTACAGCGACCTCGGCCCAAGCCGCCGTTCCCGAGCCCTCCACCTTCGCCCTTTTGGGCTCGGGCGCATTGGCCCTTGGCCACCCGCCGCCGCATTAATCGCGCTGCCTCCACGCATCTGCTGATGCCCGCTTCTTCGCGGTTGCCGGTGTCATTGAAGCCCATCGGCGGCAAGCAATCAAGGAATTGCTCCCCCATGGCCAGCCCACTTCGCCGACCGATGATCAATTCCAGTTCGAGTCCAAACCAGGACTGCCAAGAAGGGATCGCAGTTGTCCCGCCTTCCCCTCCTTTCACACTTCAAACGGCGAAAAAGCAGATCGCTCCACTCCTACACCCCACGCGCAGCGGAATCCGGCACGATTTACGGCGAAGGCCTCGAAAACATTAGTTGAAGGGTAAACGGCCCCGTTCCCGCGTTACCATCAGACGATTGATTGGTTCGAACTTCGCATCGGTCGCAGGAAGTAATTACGATACCCTTACCTGAAGGAAATCCCAGCCAGCCATCGAATCCCGCTTTGACTTCCGGCGCGGTTTCTGGCGTTCATCCCGCCGCCGAGAGTTTCCCCATCCTCGCCGCGACTTCGGTCACCGGGAAGGAAGCCAACAAAATCCGCATGGAGTTGATCCCGGTCGCCTGCTGGAAGCTCAACGACGTCAGGTTCCTATTCGGATCTTCGTTTCTGCTTCCCCAAACGCGCGGAGAGTTCATTGAGCTGCTCCAACTCCGCAAAGCACATCCCGGCGCTCCGCTTTCTGTATTCGGCCACGCGGATCCAGTCAGCGACGACACCTTCAACAAACAACTCAGCGGCCACCGCGCGGAATCCGTCTATGCCGTTCTGGTCCGCGACACCGCCATGTGGGAAAAGCTCTACAATACTGGGGGAAGCGCCGAAGGCTGGGGGTTGGGTGCCACGCAACGGATGCTTGCCGCTCTCGACTTTGACCCCGGCCCTCCCACCGGGTCGAGCAACGCGCAAACCACAGCTTCCGTCCGCGACTTTCAGACGAAGCACGGATTAGCCATCGACGGCAATGCCGGGCCCCAAACAAGAGCGGCGCTGTTTCTGGCCTATATGACCTTGCTTTGCCCGGACAAGCTCAATAAATCCGAGTTTTTGGCCCGTGGCGCCGACCCCAAAGGAAAGGGCGACTATCAGGGATGCGGCGAGTTCAACCCGACCATGCGCTTCTCCGTCTCCGAGGAGAAAGAGTTCACCAAAGCGGCCAACAAGACCGCCCGAGATGAAGAGAATGGCCTCAACCGACGCGTCATGGTACTGCTATTTCGGCCCGGCACCTCGGTGCAGTTCGCCAAATGGCCCTGCCCAAGGACCAGCGAAGGCGTTGCCGATTGCCGCAAGCGATTCTTCTCTAACGGAGAGGCGAGGCGGACTCCCCAGGCTCTCCGCCGGGAATTTAAGGACACAAAAGACACCTTCGCTTGCCGCTTCTATCACCGGCTGGTAGTCGCCTCACCCTGCGAAGGGGTCGAGCCGCCTCCCCCCGTGCTCAACGGCGTTGCGCCGCTGATCTTCTTCCCCGAACCCGAGCTAATTCAATCCGCGGCCACCACCACCTCGGCGCTCGTCGACGCCCCGCCAACGGTGCGGGCCGCGACCATCGGTCCAGCCACTCGCACCGTGGTCGTCAAAAAGCCCCACACCACGGTGGCACGCGCCGATGTAGATCTGACGACCGACGTCCCCTTCGATGGCGTCGGCACTTTTACCGTTTCTCCGGCCGACCGCATCCGCTTCTTCCTCGGCGCAAAACAAATCACGTTCAACGGCACGGACAATGTCTTCACCGGAGACGAACTTCGCATTGGCGTCACCCTCTTCGCCGAAGGTGCCGCCCCCAGCGCCACGATGAACGACATCACTCTCACCCTCACGCTCTCCGGTGGCACCAAACCGAAGGCCGCCCCGGCCAGCGTGAAGATGACCGCCGTCGAAGTAACGCTGGATATTTGCGAGCCCCGGACCTCTTTTTTCAATGATCCGCCGGTCCTTTCCCAACCCCCAACCGCCACCCCGCCAGCTAAACCCCAACCCAGGGACAAGGTGTTCGGTGGCCGCGGCCTTCCCGTGCAGGAAGACCCCAAGGCGAATGAACGCGCCATCCTTTTTGTACGGAAGATCAAGCCAGCAACTTTCGTCGGCAATTTGGTTTTGACCGCGCTCACCAATCAAGTCCAAGCCTTCCTGAAAGAGTTTCCGGAAGCCGCCGAGGTCGCCCTCCCCAAACGTCACGTCTTCCCCTCCACCCTCGTTCAAGCCGCCGATGCCAGATTCTTCGCCGAAGGCGTCACCGTCAGCACCACAGGCCGCGATACCGGCTTCCAACTCGGGATCGAAGGCATGCAGGAAGATGCCGATCGAGTGGCCATCACCGTCGTTCATGTCGAAATCGTCAGCGATGTCGAACCCAAGGATCTCAATCTCGTGGCCCGCGTTCCCGAAAGCCCCGAACGCAAAACAAAATCGAAGTTCTTTCCCGCACCAATCATTGTCGGCGTCAACTACGACGTGCGACTCCGTCCGCACACTGAAATGCCCGCACCCGACGGTGTCTTCGATCCCCTGAAACACCTTTGGTTCACCGCCTCCCCCTCCTCCACGATCAATCTCAAAGACACCACCAAAGGAGTGGTCAAACTAAAGGCCTTAAAGAATAGCGGCTTTTTGAACGACGTCACCATCGAACTCATCATCGATTCGGAAATCGGCAAATTCAGGAAGACTCACAAACTCACCGCGGTGACCGTCGTGATTGACCCGGTGATATCCGGAGAAACGCCCCTCCTCACGAGTGACATCAACTTCATTCGCAATGCGGCCGTGACGCCGATGCTGCAAGGTGCTGACGCCGCCGACCCCCTGAAAGCCTCGCTCATCGACATAACTCAAATTGCCCCTAACTTGACTTTTACCGCCGATGACCCCCGCATCGCCTGGTGGATCGTCGGTGCACAACCCGATGAGGCCGGAAAAGCGAAATATCTCGGAAAAGCGGATTTCCTCAATACCGAAGCCGCCAAGCGAGGAACCAGGATTCAAATCGCCGGAACGGACAATTTCCCCGGCGACATCCTCGTGCAACCCTATTCCGGCGGCTTCGGATATGGGATGTTCCGCACAAACGTCGCCCCCCTTAAAAAAGTCAAATACCGTGTGAATCGGATTTTCACCGACCTCGTCCCGGCAACACCGACCAAGCCCCAGATCGTCGCCCGCGTGCCCACCCGCTCCCACAACGATGCCAAGAACCATATCAAACTCATGAATATCTATCTTCGGCAGATGGGTCTCGAGCTGATTCCCGATGATTCCGCCGAAGTCGCCACCTCTGCCGGCAACCCGCTCATCGGCCTGGCGAAGCTGGATGCCAACATCGTTTCCGCGACGCGGATCGAAGCCGGGCACTTCGACGTAAAGGTGAACGCACAGAAGTTCACGTTCCGCGCAACCGATACCCAGGGAGATGATTCCGTCCGTCTCAACGCCCGCAATGAGGTCATCGTTTTCGCCTACATTCACTCCCTCGCTTCCGGGAACAATGTCCTTGCCCAAGCCCAGGTTTGGCCCCACAACCACGCGCCCAAGGCGAGAAAGGATCCCCCCAGCGCCACCTCGCTCATACTCAGGGATTCCGGTGTACCGTCCACTTCCCTCATTTCCAGGTCCGGTATCCCGGGCAGCACCCCCGTCGGGGCCGTCAACCTGCGCATCCTGGCAGCCACCTTCGCTAAGTTCAAGAGCACCCAAACCGCCCGGCACGTCGACCTCTTGTGGGGCATCAGTGTTCCCACTTTCTCCGTCGACAACTCCAGTACTCCCGCCAACCGCGATGCCTTCTACGCCACCACCCTCGCCCATGAAGTCGGACATGTCCTCGGATTGAAACACCGCATCGGAACCGGTAGCGGCGACCCCTTCGCCGATGGACTCACCACACCCGCTAGCAAAAACGTCATGTTCCCGTCTCTGAATTTCCCGACAGCCGAAAACTTCGATATCATCCAATCGAAAGCCGTCCGGTTTAGCGAAGTTCTTTTCCGTAATCCCTGAATCGAGGCCAAACATGTCCGCCATCAGCCCATCACAATGGATTCAAGAACGCATCGAGATACTCCAGTCCTCCGCTGAACCAGTCGACCTCTCCGCGGTCGCCACAGAACTCGCCGCCGCAGACCATCCCGCGGCACTCGATGCCCTCGACCCGTTCCTACGCGACCCCGCCTTCCTCGCCCGCCTCGACGATGGCGAAGATCCCACCGCGGCCATTACAGAACATCTCCGTCCCGTGTTGACGGCCCTCATCCAACGCGCCAGCCCAGAAATCGTCCCCCTCTGCCTCAGCCTCGCTAACGACGGCGCCTTCCTCTCCGACCCCGATCGGAAAAGCTTCCTGCTCGAAGCCCTCGCCGGCGTCGTTCCCATGTCCCCCGAATCGGTCGCCGTTTTCAGCAGCGCCAATTCGGAAGGATACTTTGCCTCCAATGCCCGGCTCCTGGCGGAAAACACAAGCCCCGCCGCCCTCGGACTCTTCCTCACCATGATGCTCGACGACAACGAAGACATTGAGACCCGAGTCGAACTCCTTCACTCCTCGCTCGTCCCCGTTCGCAATCGCATTCCCATCATCGAAATGGTCGGCCGTCTCGCCGCGAAAAATCCCGGCGAGGAACTTGTCAACGCCGCCATCGAGTCGATCTATGACTTCCAGGTCACTTGGCGAAAAGGCCATCCAGCCCCGCCTCCCCCTTGGCGCACCGCCTCCACCGATTCCCTTAAAGCCCTCCTGGCGTTAGCTCCGCACCTCAAAAAGCACCTTCTCCTCCCCGAAACTCTCCAAACCGCGATGGCGCACACGACCGAAATCGCCAGCGAAATCCTAGCTCGACGCAACCCCTAAAATAAAATACCGTTGTGCGCATCCGAATCCTCAGTTTGCTCCTTCTCGCCGGACTCTCCGCCACCTCTCAGGTCGGCAACGATGCAGACGCCATCGAGCAATCCGCCATCGCCCTTGTCCGGTCCCGGGATTTCTCCCGCCTCTCCAAACTCCTCCACGACCCCCAATTTCTTGCCGGTCTGCCCGATGGAGTCCCCGGCAAGACGCACCGACTAGGCCACATCCTAATCGCGCTTAAGGTAAACGCCAACCACGAAACCGCAACCCTCTGCCACGAACTCGCCTCTGATCCCGTCTTTCTCGCCGACCCAGACCGCATGAGCTTCCTCCTTGAAGTTCTCGCCGCCGTCAAGCCCATGACCGGCCAAACGGCCGACCTCTTTCGGCGCACCGCCCTGGAAGGCTACTTTGCCAGCAACGCCAGGCTTCTGGCCGCCAATGGAAGCCCCGCCGCCCTAACTCTCTTCGCGTCCCTGATGCTCTCCAAAAACGATCCAGTAGAGGACCGCGTAGAGTGCCTCCGCCTCGCCATCGTCCCCCGCCGTACCATTCTCTCTATCCTCCTTGCCGCCGAAGTCATCCTAACCCAAACGAAGGAACTCCGCCTCGCCAACGGCGTCATAGAGTCCGTCTTTGACTATCACCCAGAATGGTTCCGGCCGGGCGCTGCGCCCTCCGCCCCGCAACCGTGGGCCAGCACTTCAATCAAAACCCTCCGCGCCGCCCTTCACCTCGCGGAAATCGCGCAAAAGCGCTCCGGCCTTCCCCCAGCACTCCGTCGCTCTCTGGACCGCGAGACCGCCGCCATCCGCCGCGCCCTCTCACCCGTCGACCGCTAAGTAAACTTTCCGTAAGAAATCCATAGTCTTCCCTGGCATATACTCTCAACAGTCAAATGCAACGCAGCATCATCCTCTGGGCCCTCCTCTGCGTTACCTCCCCCGCCCAAAGCACTGCCACCATCACCGGCACCATCTCCGACCCCACCGGCTCCCTCATCGCCCAAGCCCGCCTCCGCATCCGCCACGTCGATACGAACGCCACCCGCCAAACCACCACCGACTCCGATGGCAACTACACCATCACCAACCTCACCCCCGGCCTCTACGACCTAACCATCGAAAAAGAAGGCTTCCGCACCCATCGCGAAACCGCCATCACCCTCGAACTCGCCCAAACCCAACACCATGACATCCGACTCCAAGTCGGCGCCGTCACCGACTCCATCACCGTCGTCTCCGACCCCCCTCTTATCAATACCGACGCCGGCGCCGTCAAAGGCGACGTCATCAACAACCAACAAATCAACGAAATCCCCCTCGACGGCCGCGACTTCACCGACCTCGCCCTCATGGTCCCCGGCGTCATTCCCATGGCCCAGGGTGGCCAAGGTTCCGGCCTCAACGTCAACGGTGCCCGCGCCGATTCCACCAACTACTCCGTCGACGGCTTCAACAGCCGCAACCCCCGCGGAGCCGCCTCCCAAGTCCGCCCCAATATGGGCGCAATGCAGGAATTCAAAATGGAGGTCTCCGGCTTCTCCGCCGAAAACGGACGCATGGCCGGCGGCGTCATGAATATGGTCATCCGCTCCGGAACGAACCAGTTCCACGGCGAACTCTTCTCCTTCATCCGTAACAATATCTTCGACGCCCGCGCCTTCTTCGACGAAAAAAAACTCCCTCTCCGCCGCAACCAATACGGCATCACCTTCCACGGTCCCCTCCAACGAGACAAAACCTTTTTCATGTTCAGTTGGGAAGGCCAACGCGAAGTCCTCACCCAAAGCAGCATCGGCAACGTCCCCACCGCCCTCCAACGCTCCGGCGACTTCTCCCAATCCACCGTCCCCATCACCGGCGCCAAACTCTTCCTCCGCGATCCCCTTGCCTCCGGATCCTGCACCGCCACCGTCGCCACCGCCTGCTTCCCCGGCAACCGCGTGCCCCCCTCCCGCTTCGATCCCATCGCCCTCCGCCTCCTCGCCTATTACCCCCTCCCCAACCGCCCCTCCACCACCAATAACTTCATCAGCACCGCCAAGGATTACGACCGCGCCGACAGTTACATGGTCAAACTCGACCACCGCTTCTCCGGCCAAAACGTCGTCGCCTTTCGCCAACAGTTCCGCCTCGCCAATAACACCAACCCCTTCGCCGGCAGCGGCCTCGGCCTCTGGCCCACTTATAGCAACGACCCCCGCCACCTCGCCGGGCTCGATTGGACCCACATCTTCTCCCCCAGCCTCATCATGGAAGCCCGCGCCGGCTTCAATCGCAACGCCACCCGCGAAAGCGAAAAATTCCAAGGCCACGACATCGCCGCCGAACTCGGCATCACCGGCACCACCAAAGACCCAGCCCTCACCGGCTTCCCCCGCTTCCTCGTCCAGGACTATCTCCCCCTCGGCGCAGCCAGCGGCCAACCCCAGCACTACACCGTCACCACCTTCCTCGCCAGCAACAAATTCACCTGGATCCAATCCAAACACACCCTAAAATGGGGCTGGGACATCGAACGCACCCGCTTCAACCAACCCTTCAACGATAACGCCCGCGGCACTTTCACCTTCCAACGCAATTGGACCAACCACTCCGTCGCCGACACCCTCCTCGGCATGCTCCAGTCCACCACCCGCACCGCCGATACCACCCGCAACTACCTCCGCTCCTTCAGCCTCGGCAGCTACTTCGCCGACGACTTCAAAGTCACCCGCTCCCTCACCCTCAATCTCGGCTTGCGCTACGAACTCGACATGCCCCCCGTCGACCGCTACGACCGCGCCTCCAACTTCGACGCCGGACTCGGCAAAATCATCATCGCCAACGATAAAAACCTCCCCCAACTCGCCGAACGCCTCGCCCGCTTCAACCTCCAGGATCGCCTCGCCCTCGCCGCCGACGTCGGTCGCCCCCGCTCCCTCGTCTTCCCCGACAAAATCAACTTCGCCCCCCGTTTCGGCTTCGCTTGGCGCGTACCCTCCCAACGCCGCTTGACCGTCCTCCGCGGCGGCTACGGCATCTTCTTCACCGGCCACTTACTCAACCCCATCCGCGTCTCCCTCATGACCGGATTCCCTTTCTCCGTCAACCAAACTTTCTCCCGCCTCACCACAGATACGACTCTCGTTACTCTCTCCAACCCCTTCCCCGACACCCGGGCTACCGAAGGCAACTCCACAAACTCCAACGGCTACGACCCCCGCCCGAAGCTCGGCGACTTACAAAGTTATAACTTTACCCTCGAACGCGAACTCGCCCCCGGCTGGGCCCTCGAACTCGGCTTCGTCGGCTCCAAAGGCTCCCACCTCGGCCGTCAGTACGACATCAACCAACCCCTCCGCTCCCTCGAAGCCTATCAAGCCAACTTCGGCTTCCCCCGCCCCATCGTCGGCATCAACACCGTCAATTACTACTCCTTCGGCGCCAACTCCGTCTACCACGCCGGCCAAGTCTCGCTCCGCCGCCAAATGCGCGGAGCATTCGTCCGCTTCAACTATTCCCTCAGCAAGTCCATCGACGATGCCTCCCAAATCTCCGGCAACTCCACCGGCGGGGTCGCCGGAGCCCAAAACTCCCGCGATCTCAAATCCGAACGCGGCCGCTCCGACTTCGACCGCCGCCACGTCGTCACCGCCGTCTTCTCCACCCCCCTGCCCTTTGGCCGAGGCCGCAGGTTCCTCCCCACCGCCCGCGGCTGGCGTCACGGCCTCGTCGGCGGCTGGCAACTCACCGGCACCGCGGCGTTCTACACCGGCCAAGCCTTCACCGTCACCTCCGCCAACATCGATACCAACCTCGGCGAATCCCTCCGACCCAACCGCCTCGGCTCCGGCCAACTCACCGCCGCCCCACCAGGCCGCCGAGGCGTCGACTACCCCTGGTTCCAACTATCGGATTTTGAACCCGTCCCCCGCTGCGCCTCCCGAACGTCTTGCGAGGTCAGCCCCAACGGCTTCCGGCCCTTCGCCTTTGGAAACTCCGGCCGCAATATATTGGATGGTCCCGGCCAGCAGTTCATCAACATGGCCATGCTCAAGAACTTCCGCTTAAAGGAGCGACGCAATTTCCAACTGCGCTACGAGCTCTTCAACATTCTCAACCACCCCAATTTCCAACTCCCCGAGCGCCAATTCAACCTCCTCGGCGGAGGCATCATCACCAACGTAGTCGACCGCGGGAGGGGAGGCCCCCGGGTCATGCAAATCGCACTGAAGGTCGAGTTCTAACTCAGAATACTGGAGCAGCCTTATCCATGGCCACTTTCGGCACGGCTTGGTCCTGGTTCCTACAGAATCACGTCCGCCATCGGCGAAGCGTTACGAGGCCCGCAACACCCGGCTCGACCGCCACTGGCGACAGCAAGTTCTGCCCGAACACATCGCGTCGCAAGACGACCGCCTCAAAATGCTGGACCAGCCGTCTCCTTGTGATTCCACTACTCTACATTGGGCTCTTCCGCACTTTCCGTGCAAGTGAGGGTGAGCGATTGACCACAGCTGGGACATAGGCAGGACGCGGCAGCGCAAAAGGTTGAATTGTGCGGGGCCATACATCTGCCGCTTCACGAGTTTTAGCCGATGTATCTGGCCTTCCACCTAGTGCTGAGACCGCTTGAATGGGTTCCATTCGTATCCAAGCGTTTTTCGTGCGGTTTTTCGTAATTGATTAGCGGCCTCCGGTTCAATAGAATCAATTGTTTCCTAGCATTTTGGGAGTTTGTGCCGCAGAGAGCCCCTCACAATCATGCCACAGGCGTCGCGCGACGCTACGGAAACGATTGATTTTATTGAACCGGAGGCCGCTAATCAATTACGTTTTAGCCGCCCCCCCCCCGCCGCCCCGCACTAAAATCACATCCCCCACTTCTTGAATCTGCCGAATCAAGTCCCGCGTTCGCGCCACGGGGTACTTGATATCAAAAAACCGAGCGGCCAATTCCCCTGTGTTCCGCATAAACAGCGACCAGGGCCGGAACAACTACTACCGCTCCAATATCATTCTCGACGCTGAGCCCGATCCCTACTCCACCGCCACCTTCGCATAATCCTTCGGCACCACATACCCCGGATGCGCCACCCCCGCAAAATTCGCCTCCCCCGGCGGCTGCAACGCCACCCACTCCTTCATCTGCTTCCGCAACCGCTCCGCCACCGTCGGTGCCGCCGCCAACCGGTCCGTCTTTTCATACGGGTCCTCTTCCAAGTGAAACAACATCTCCTGCGCCGGAACGGACTCAATGCTCACCAGCTTCCACGGCCCCTCCCGAAACGCATGCTGCCGCGGCCCCCGCGCATCCTGCACGCTCGAAAACAAACTCTTCCGCGGACCCACTCCGCCCCCCGCCGTCAGCGCCCCCCAATGGCTCACCCCGTCCAACGCCTTCCCCGTCCCCACCGGAATTCCCGCCGCTTCGGCTAACGTCGGCAGCAAGTCCATCACGCTAGCCATCGGCTTATAGTCCCCCGCCTTCAACAAATGCGGCGCATGCAAAATCGCCGGCACTTTTATCCCCCCTTCAAACACCGTCGCCTTCCCCGCCCGCAACGGCCCATTGTCCGCCCCCGATCCCCGCGGCCCCCCGTTGTCACTCACAAACACCACAATCGTCGGGCCCGCCCCCCGCGCCGCCTCCAGCACTTTCCCCACCGCCACATCCAAGCAGTCCACCATCGCGCAGTAAGCCCGCCGCTTCTCGTCCGCAATCGAAGCATACCGTTCCAAATACTGTGCTGGTGCCTGCAAAGGAGCATGCGGAGCATTAAACGGAAGGTACAAAAAGAAAGGCTTCGCCCGGTTCCGCGCCCGCAGCCATCTCTCCGCCTCCGCCGCCAACAGCTCCGTCGTGTACCCCTCCTCCCGCACCCCCACTCCGTTCCGCTGCCAGTCCAAACCACCATCCCGCAAATGCGTAAAGTAATCGATCGCCCCGTTCAAATGCCCATAAAAATGCCCAAATCCCCGGCTCCGCGGCAACTGCCTCACGTTGGAATGCCCCAAATGCCACTTGCCAATAATCGCCGTCTCATACCCCGCCTCAGCGAACGCATTCGCCATCGTCCGCTCCCCCACCGGCAGCCCATACGTCGACCACGGCCGAACCACCGTATACCCCAGCCCAAACCGAATCGGATGCCGCCCCGTCAGCAACGCCGCCCGCGTCGGAGAACACAGCGGACACGCATGCATCTGCCCAAACTTCACCCCCTCCGCTGCCAACCGGTCCAGGTTCGGCGTCCGCGTAGCCGCCCCCATAAAACCCAGGTCCTTCCACCCCAAGTCATCCGCTAATATCAAAATCACATTCGGTCGCGCCGGCACCTGCGCCGCCGCCGACATCGCCACTGCCGTCTGCAAAAATTCGCGTCGTATCATAATCTCCGTAGTAGTCTATCGCGCCTATGAACCACGTCCACGGCATCCTCCACCTCCAGTATTTTTACGACGTTGGTACCGAGATCGACCTCGCCCTCCTCGAACTCCCGCCGCCCACCCTCCCCTCCCCCGTCCGCTTCGAAAGCCCGCCCCTCGAAGAGACCCTCCCCCCCATCACCCTCCCCTCCGGCGACCTCGT
>JANXMS010000449.1 GCA_025354525.1 Acidobacteriota bacterium | reverse complement strand
AAACCGCATTCGACGAACTCAAGACTCACCTGCGGGGCGCGCGCATCGTGCTCCGCGGTAAGACGCCGGATTTGGTGCGGCAGGAATTCTATGGCCTGCTGATGGCGCACTTCGCCATACGCGGACTGATGCAGGAAAGATCCGGATCGGCTTTCGTTCCTCCCCACCGTGCGTGTTGTCCGCCGCAAGATGGCCACCATCGGCGCGATTCCCCCCTCGGAACTGGAAGCAGTTCCATAAAACCGTGCTGGCGGAAATCCTGGATGAGCGCGCCGCCTCCACTCGCAACCGGCGCAATCAGCGCGGGGTCAAGCGAAAAATGAGTAACTTCTCGGTACGCCGCGGCTACAAACGGTCGCCTCTGATCGACTTTTGCGCCGCTATTCGGATTGTTAAGTGACGAGTATTGAGATTAGGCGGCGTTGGACGGCGCCGAGGACTTCGCCTTGCTGGGACGACTGGAGGAAGACTACGAGGCGCGTCGCGCCGGGGAGGTTGAAGTTGGCGGAGGCGTCGAGGTTGACGAGGCGGCGGCCGGAGTTTTCACCGCGGGGTACGGCGGTGCAAGCGGGGTCGGAGGCGAGGGCGGCGATAAGGGTTGCCTTCGGAGGGATGGCTCCGGCGACGCGGCCTTTGAGGCGGCCGTTGGTTCGTTCCAGATCAATAATCGTGAGAGCAATTTGGGGCTTGGTGGCGGTTTGGCGGGCGGCGGCAACGAGTTGAGTTTGACCATGAATGACGGCTTGGGGGTATAGAAGCCGTCGAGGGAGAAGCGTTTGCCGTAGCGCTGTTGGCGGGCGGTGAGGGCGGTGGAGGAGTAGGGGTCGTTTCAGCCGAGGCGATTCCAAGAGTCGACGTGTTGACCGAGGACAACGAATTCGATGCCGCGGACGGGTTGCTGATCGAGTTGGGCAGGTACGCGGTCGAACGGGGGCAACTGGAGCAACCTTGGGAGGTGAAGAGTTCCACGAGGATGGAGACGACAAGGGGTATCCTGCTGGGGGTTCGCGCGGGGAGCGAGAAAGGTTACGAGCGGGCGTAAAGTTCGCGGACTCTTTCGCGGATGGCGGGCGGGGTGTACTGTTCCCAGTCACCCCCATTTCGAATTTTTTCTCGGAGGGCGGTGGCGGAGACCTCGTCGAGGCCGGGGCCGAGGGGCATGGTGTGGATGTGCGCGGCGAGATGGGCGGGCGGTCGATATTCGCCATTCCGGGCGGCGACCAACAATTCATATTCTCGCAGTTGCTGGTCGATTGGTTCGACGCCATCATATTCCCAGGAGACGATTCTTTCGGCGGCGTCGCGGCCGCAGACGACGTAGACTTTGTCGAGTCCCGGGATGCGGCGGCGGCATTCGCGGACCATTTCGATGAAGAGGCCGCCTTCGGTGACAGCGGCTTCCATCCGAGGATCGTCAATCGCCATCCGGATGAGATCGAGACGGTCCTGGAGAGTGACCTGGTCGTAGGATTTATGGGGAAATGACCGGGGGAGGACGAACAGGACGCGGTCGGCCCACTGCAAGGCGGTGCGGGCGAGTTCGAGGTGGGCGGTGGTGATGGGATGGAAGCTGCCGGGCAGCAAAGCGACGCTGTGAATGTTCTCTGTAACTTGAATGGCTTGCATGTCGTACTCTGATGTAGAGATATGTTTACTTGGATCTGCCCGCAATGTGGCGCTGAAGTGTCGCCATCAATGAGTGTGTGTCCGCGTTGTGCGCCGCGTTCGGCTGCCCCGGCGGTGGAACCGGCTGCGGCTCCGGCTCCGGTGGCTGCGGTCGCGCTTGCTCCGGCCCCGGTTGTCGTATCGGCTCCGGTGGCCGCGCCGACACCGGTGTATCAGCAACCAGCACCCCAGCCTATACAGTATCAGACGCCGCCGGTGGCTCCTCAACCGATTTACAGCGCATACGCGGCGCCAGAACCTGACGTAAAGGCGGGCATGAACCCGATTCTGGTAATCGCCATTGTGGCGGTTGGGCTGCTGGGGCTGGGCTACGCAGCCTACACTTATTTGCTGCCGTCCTCTCGAGCGTCGCAGGAGTCGCCCGCGGCTGCGGCGAAATCGACTTTGCTCGATGCGAATGGCGAAAAGACGAATCCGTTGTCGAAGTACATCGAAGTGACCGGGTTCCGGATGCGCGAAGACAAAAACCAGAAGGTGACTGTTCAGATGGTGATCGTCAACCATGGGGGTGCCGATATTGCGGGATTGGAGATGCAGGTTGGTCTCTATGCGAAAGGTCATCTGGTGGTGGAATTCCCTGTAAAAGTGAAGTCCTTGGGACCTTACGAGGTAGCCCAAGGGACCGGAACTGCGACGACCAAACTGCGGGCTTACGAGATTCCGGATTGGCAGTTTTTGACCCCTAAGTTCGTGGTCACCGCACCGTAGGAGCTGAGATTATCGCCTGGCCGCCCCAGAGTTCGTTGAGGGCTTTTTGGCGGAAGCGGAAGATCATCACGAGCTGAGCCTTAACCATGAGCCAGTGGGCGAAAGACCCGAGCAGGCCGAAGGGGAGAACGTAGTCGACGGTGTCCTTAACGAGGGTGCCGTCGGGGGTCGGTTCGAAGGTATGGCGATGGCGCCACAGGACGTAGGGCCCGCGGATCTGCTCATCGACGAAATCGTGGGGAGGGTTGTAGCGGGAGATGAGCGTACGCCAGCGCATGGGGATGATGAACCAACGAAAAAGATAGTCGATTTCGACTCCTTGGCGCATGACGACTTTGTCTTTCGACGCGACGGAGAAGCTGAGCCACGGCGGGGTGATTTTCTTGAGGTTGTAAGGGTTTTCGAAGACTTCGTAGACTTCGGCCAGGGGCTTGGGGACGAGCATTTGACAGGTTAATTGGTAGGTACGCATGGCGGTGGGGTGCCGCCTAATCGCAACAAGTTTTCGCGGGCCTGCAGTTGGCAGGGGTCGCGTTCGAGGGCTCGGAGAAAGTCGGCTTTGGCGGCCTCGGATTGGCCGAGGGCTTCGAGGGCGACGCCGCGGTTTAAGATCGCTTTGGGATCGTTGGGCTGCTGCGCCAGGGCCTTGCCAAACTCCGCTAGGGCTCGGGGAGCATCCCCTTGTTGCAAGTAGGCTTTCCCTTTGAGAGATGCAATGGCGGGATCGCCCGGCGCTATTTGTTCGGCGGCGGCGAGGATGATTAGTGACTCGGGGGGGGGGGCGAGGCGGGCGAGTTGGAGGCGAGGGCGGAGCTTTTCCGGGGCGGCGACGGAGGCTTCCCGCCAGAGGTCGGCTTCGCTGCGCCAGACGAGGGCGCGGGCACCGGAGAGAAAGGCGAGGAGCAAAACGACGACGGGGACGGCGCGTGGGGGTAGGAGGTAGGCGGCGGCGAGGGAGAAGGCCGTCATGGGCAGGTACATGCGGCGCCAAGCGATAAGGTCAGCGGCGGGGAGGACGGAGGAGCTGGGGAGGAGTAGGATTAGGCCGAAGACGAACCAGCGGCCGGCGGGATGGCCGCGCCATAAGGCGATGCCGGCGCAGACGACGAGCAGGACCCAGCCGAGGACGCCGGCTTCGAAGCCGAGGGCTGGGGCGGCGGGGTCCAGCGTTAGGCCGAACGGGAGGAGGCAGCGGAGGAGATAGGACCAGATGACGGTGCCTTGGGCGAGGAAGTACTCGCCCGGAGAGACTCCGGCAGCGAATCCGGAGCCGGCACCGGCGACGACCTTGGTGGCGTAGAGGACTCGCAGGCCGGCGGCGAGACTGAGAGTCAGCATGGCGGCGATGGGGCCCCAGGCGGGTCGGAAGAGGACGAGGGCCAAGGGGAAGGCGACGCATTCTTCTTTCGCAAGGAGAGCGGGAATAAACCAGGCGACGGCTTGCCAGGGTCGATCGCGGGTCCAGGCGTAGAGTGCGGCGAGGCAGAAGAGAGTGGCGAGGAGGGAGCTGCGGGCGAAGACGTATTGGATGGGCTCGCTGAGGAGAGGGTGGACGGCGAAGAGGAAGGGCGCGACCCAGGCGATATTGGCCGGGAGGGCCAGGCGGGCGATGCGATCGAGAAACCAGACGCAGGTGAGGTGAGCGGCGAGATTGAGCAGGTGCCAGCCGCCGGCCCACTGGTTGAGCAGGAAGGTGAGATAAGTTAACGGACGGGTCTGTTCGAGACGCCACAGGTCAGCCCACTCGGGCGAATTGGCGAGGAGGGAGTAGTCGTCAAAGACGAAGACACCCGGCAGCGCCAAGGCGTGTGGCAGGAGGGCGAGGAGAAATAGAGACCATCGGGGTAGCAAGCCTAGATTAGGATAACGTGATGGACTTCGACTTCGACGGACGCTGTTTCGGGGCGATTGAAAACTCGGCCACCGGTGAGATGTTTGGGGCTACATTGTTCGAGCACCATCCCGTCGGAAGTCAGTTGCTCGCGCTGATGGGCGAGAATGGAGAGTTGGACATGCGCTACGACCCTGTAAATCTCGCTGGGGCCCTGATGACTGGGGTTATCCGGTCGATTCCGACTCGGCTGCCGGATAGGCGGTATCGGGTGGAGGAGACGTGGCGGTGGACCTGCGGCGAGCGCTCGGCGGGAGGCTCGGTGTTGGAAGAGGTGGTGGATTGACGAAGACAAAGGCGCGGCAGGCGGCCATTCTGGCCATCTTGGACGAGCTGTATCCAAACGTTACGTGTGCGTTGCACCACAGCAGCCCATGGGAGTTGTTGGTTGCGACGATCCTGTCGGCGCAGTGCACCGATGAACGGGTGAACATGGTGACGCCCGGGCTTTTCGCCAAGTACCCGACGATGACCGACTTGGCCCATGCACCGGTGGCGGAGGTGGCGACGCTCGTGCATTCGACGGGATTTTTCAATAACAAGGCGAAGAACATTATCGGAGCGGCGCAGCGGATTTTGACCGCTTATGGCGGGGAGGTGCCGCAGAAGATAGAAGACCTGTTGACGGTCCCGGGGGCGGCACGGAAGACGGCGAACGTGGTGCTGGGCACCTGCTTTGGCATCGCGAGCGGGGTGGTAGTGGATACGCACGTTTCGCGGATTTCGCAGCGGCTGGATTTGACGCGGGAAGTGACGCCGGAGAAGATCGAAAAGGACCTGATCAGGCTGCTTCCACAGAGCCGATGGATCCAGTTTTCTCATCAGTTGATCCACTTTGGTCGGCAGACTTGTGTGGCGCGGAAGCCGCGTTGCGGAGAGTGTCGGCTGGCTGACGTTTGCTCCTCGCAGGATAAGGTGGCATGAGAGCTGGGCTTTTCGCAGTCCTGCTATTGAGTAGCTGCACTCCGGTTCCGCAGTGGTACTCGATGCCAAACCAGCGGACGGGGCGGCCCGAGACGGAACCGGTCGGTGTCGGCAGTTTCATGGCGTTTGGGGATCGAACCGCGTCCGAGTATGTAGTGGCCGACATTTTGGCGGGATCGGGGAAGGAAGTGTGGCGGTGGACGAATCAGAAGCCGACGCTAAAGTTCGTCGTCATGGAGACGGCTCGATGGGCGTTCCAAGTCACGTTTGCATTGCCCGAGGCGACCTGGAAGCAGACGGGTCCGGTGACTCTGCGCGTGTTCGTGAATGAGCAACTGATCGCAACGGCGGCGAACCTTCCGGCAGGTCGGCATGAGCTTCGTTGGCCGGTCCCGGCCGGGCTTTTGAAGGCCAATGTTGAAACGATCGTTCGGCTTGAGGTCGACAAAGTTTTTATCGCCGAGGCGGATCAGGCCCGCCTCGGCATGATTCTGGAAAACGCGGGGTTCGTTAAGTAATGGGCCAAGTTTTCTACATATTGCTTGGTTGGTTGGTTACGGTCGTCGGAGCTTATGCGCTGGGCCGGATACTTTGGAAGCGTCTAAGCATTCGAATGACGCGCGAAGAGGAGATCCCGTTTTCGTTTCTGCTGGGGGCCGCGGCATACTCTCTGGTCATATTCTTCCTTGGCATCCTACACCTTTTCCACCGCGGAGTTTTTCTCGGTTTGCCCGCCCTGCTGTTATTGGTGGCTTGGCGTTTTGGGGCGCTAGCTTTATCGGAGGAGCGCTTCGTTCCGCTGCCTCGCTGGCTTGTCCGCGGTGCCTGGGTGATTGGCGGCCTGTTTGGTTTGCTCTATCTTTCGAACGCACTGGCACCGGAGGTTAGCCCCGACGGGAGCACCTACCATCTCGGCTTAGTGGCCCGCTACTATCGGGAGCGCGGGATGGTTCCCGTTCCGACGAATCTGTACGCTGCTCTAAGTCAAGGGATCGAGATGCTGTTCGTTTCGGCATTCTCGGTTGGGCGTCATTCGGCGGCCGCTCTGGTACATTGCACGTTTCTTTTTCTGCTGCCTTGGATGATGGTCAACTGGGCTCGGCGGCGGGGCATGCCGATCCCGGGAGTGGCGGCGGCCTTGCTTGTGTTCCTGGCTCCGGTCGCGGGGATCGACGGGGTTAGCGCCTACATCGATTTGGCGGCGGCATCGGTTGTTTTTGGTGTTTTTGCTCTACTCGACCGGTGGGACGAGACGCGCGAGGGCAATCTGTTATTTGCGATTGGGGCGCTGGCTGGATTCAGTTATGGAGTGAAGTATACGTTGGCGGTGAGCGTGCCGTTTGCGCTTGTCTGGGTGTTCTGGCGGGAGCGCAGGGTGCGGCCGGTGTTGGTGGTGGCGGCCTGTGCGGCGGTGTTTATTGCCCCGTGGATGATTCGGAATGCGATCTGGTGGAACAATCCGGTGGCTCCGCTGTTCAACGCGTGGTTTCCGAATCCTTACGTGCATCAATGGTTCGAAAAGGAGTACAAGCTCGGCATGGCGACATATGGGTTGCCTTCGCTTTGGGCGATTCCGTTGGAGGTCACCTACCGCGGCGGGAAGCTGGCTGGTCGGCTGGGACCGGTGTTTCTGCTGGCGCCGCTGGCTTTGCTTTCGCTGCGGAACGCCGTGGGCCGGCGATTGTTATTGACTTGGGTTGTCTTCACCGCTACTTACTTTTCGAATATCGGTACGCGGTTTCTGCTGCCAGGACTTCCATTCCTGGCCTTAGCGCTCGCGATGCTGCCTTGGCCTCGGCTGGTGCTGGCTGCGGTGGCGGTCCATGCGGTGCTGTCGTGGCCGGACTCGATCAAACTCTATGGCGATAAGTACGGATGGCGGCTTGACAAGGTCGTGTGGCGGGAAGCGCTTCGTTTGAAGTCGGAGGAGGAGTACTTATCGGGACTCGTTCCGACGTACCCGATCACGCGATTGGTGGATGCGCAAGTGCCGGTGGGTCGACGCGTTTTCTCCTTCCAACAACTCGCCGAGGCATACTGCAGCCCGGAAATCGTCGTGGCGTTCCAATCGGCACAAGGCGAGGTTTTGTCGCATTCGATCCACAATGCTTTGCGGGAGGACCGGAAGCCGACGGTTCACGTGCACTACACGTTTCCTGCACGGCCACTTTCGCGGGTTCGCGTGATGGTGAACCGTGATTGGGCCGACGCTCGTTGGAGCATCCATGAGATGCGGCTTTTCCATAAGGGAGCGGAGTTGCGGCGTTCGGCTCATTGGCGGGTTCACGCCGATTCGGCTGGCGAGCAAGCGCCGTTGGCTTTTGACAATTCGCTGGCAACGCGGTGGCACGCCGACGTGCCGTGGCGCAAGGGGCACGGCGTAGCAGTGGACTTGGGAAGGCCGGACACAATAGACGAAGTTGTGTTGGAAATGAGTCCGGATCAGCCTTGGGAAGGGATTGTGATTGAGGGGATCGCCGAGGCAAACATTGAGCGCCGGGTGGTGGCTCCGCCGTTGGGTCTAAGGCGGGCGGCGATGGAGGAGTTGCTGGCCCGGGACGTGCACTACATCGCCGCGGAGGCTGGTGAATACTGGTTTGCCGACCTGCAGAATCGGAGCGACTCGTGGGGCATTGAAGAAGTCGGAACGCGCGGCTTCATGCGGCTCTATCGCATTTTGGCCAACGATGAACTACAAAAGATAAGGAAGTAATGGTGAACGATTCCACAGCTATCTATCTCGGCGTCGACGGGGGCCAATCCAGCACCATCGCCGTGATTGGCAACGCCGAAGGCGAAATTCTGGGCCGGGGAACCGACGGGCCCTGCAACCATGTGAAGTCAGCCGCGGAAGGCCGCGAGAAGTTTGTTCGGGTGATTGGCGGCTGCGTGGCGCTGGCGTGCCAACAGGCTGGGCTGGACCCGGCGACAGTTCGTTTCGCTTCCGCGTGCCTCGGCTTTAGCGGCGGTCCGGCGGACAAGGACGACATTTTGCGTCAGATTCTGGCGACGGACTCAATGCACGTGACAACGGACGCGCTGATTGCGCTGACCGGCGCGACGGGCGGGGGACCGGGGATCATTGTGATTGGGGGAACCGGGTCAATTTCGTTTGGGCGGGACGTAGTGGGGCGGATCGCTCGGGCGGGCGGATGGGGGTACCTCTTCGGCGATGAAGGTGGGGCGTTCGACATTGCTCGACAAGCATTGCGGGCGGCGCTTCGGCACCACGAAGGCTGGGGGGCGAAGACGGTTCTGCATGATCGCTTGTTGGCCGCGACGGGGGCGCACGATATGAACGAATTGATGCACCTTTGGTACACCGAGGAGTATCCGCGGTCGCGCATTGCGACGTTCGCTCCGATGGTGGACCAGGCGGCCAAGGACGGCGACCGGATTGCGGGTGATATTCTTTCTCGCATGGCGCGACAGTTCACGCTGCTGGCGATGGCGGTGCGGAATCAGCTTTTCAAGGAAGGCGACGAAGTGCCTGTTTCTCCCATCGGCGGCGTGTGGCAGAGCCAGATTTTGTTGGATCACTTTACGAAGTTTCTGACCGTCGTCGAAGGCAACCTGATTGTTCCGCCGCGTTATGCGCCGTCGGTGGGCGCTCTGTTGGAAGCCTACAAGCTCGTCGGCCTTACCCCTCAACTTTCGAACGTCCCGGAGTCTCATAAATGAAAGCTTTTTTCCTTTTTGCGCTGGCGCTGCCGATGCTGGCGGCTGAACCTGACTGGACCGTCGTGGAGCCGTACGCGCTGAGCTTGCTCCAGCGCTACATTCAGATTCCAAGCATCAACCCACCTGCGGATACCCGCGCCGCGGCGGAGTTCATGAAGCGTGAGTTTGAGGCCGTGGGGATCAGCGTCAAGACGTATCAAGCCGGGACGGGAAATCAGATGAATCTGGTGGCTCGGCTGCCAGGAAAGAGCAAGGCGAAGAAGCCGTTGCTGCTGCTGAATCACTTCGACGTCGTGCCGGTGGATCGGGCGGCGTGGAAAGGGGTGGACCCGTTTGGGGGCGCGGTGAAAGACGGCTTCATTTGGGGCCGGGGCACGCTGGACATGAAGGGCATCGGGGTGATGCACATGATCGCGATGATCACGATGAAGAAGATGGGGCTGGTACCTGATCGGGAGATCGTGATGCTGGCTACGTGCGATGAGGAGACGGGCGGCGACCTGGGCGTACGGTGGATGCTGGCCAACCACGGGGCGGACTTGGAAGCCGAGTACGTATTGGACGAAGGGGGGCTGGGCACGCGGGACGTGTTTCGGCAGGGGAAGTTGGTGTATGGAATTTCGGTCGCGGAGAAGCAACCGTTGTGGATCCGTCTGCGAGCCACGGGCACGGCGGCGCATGGTTCGCAGCCGAACGCTGATAACGCGAATATGATTCTGCTGGCGGCCGTGGCGAAGGCGATGGCGCTGCCCGAGGGTGCAAAGCCCAATGCCGTGGTGGAAGCGATGCGGACGGCCAGCGGCGGGGCGTTCGCCGAGGGGAAGTTCACCGCGGCAATTCAGCGGAACACGATGACACTAACAACGCTGCGGAGCGGGGTGGGCGATCCGCCGAAGATCAACGTGATTCCATCGGCCGCGGAGGCCACGATCGACTGTCGGCTGCTGCCCGGGGTGAACGCCGATGAGTTCATCAGCGACATTAAGGCGCGGATGAACGATCCGCGGATTACCCTCGAAGTTACGAACACGCCGCCGGGCGATCCGGGCACCTCGAACTTCGAAACGGGCCTGTTTCGGGCGCTGAAACAGGTGATTTTGAAGTATCATCCGGATGCCGAGGTGACACCGATGCTGGTGCCGTACTCGACCGATTCGACGAAGTTTCGGACCAAGGGGCTGCCGGCTTACGGCTTCACGCCGCTGGTGCTGCCGGCCAACATTCTGGCCACGATGCACTCCGATTCCGAACGCATTCCGCTTGACCAGTTTTATACCGGAGTCCGCATGATGTTCGACGTGCTACGCTCGGAGTTCTAACCGATTTATATGGCTAAATTGTCTATTCGCGACCTCGATTTGAAGGGTAAGACCGTTTTCATGCGGGTGGACTTTAACGTCCCACTGACGAACGGAGGTCAGGAGATTACCTCCGATAAGCGCATCAAGGCGTCCCTGCCCTCGATTCAATACGCGCTTTCGCAAGGCTGCGGACTGATTCTGGCGAGCCACTTGGGCCGTCCGAAGGGCATAAAGAATCCGGAAATGAGCTTGCGGCCGGTGGCCGTATGCTTAGCGGAAATGCTGGGTGTACCGGTGGTCATGGCTCCAGATTGCGTGGGGCCAGAAGTGGAAGCGTTGAAGCCGGGCCCGGGCGAAGTGTTGCTGCTGGAGAACCTTCGTTATCACGCGGAGGAAGAAGCGAACGACCCCACTTTCGCCAAGCAACTCGCGAGCCTTTGCGATGTTTATGTGAACGACGCTTTTGGAACGGCCCATCGCGCGCACGCCTCAACGGTCGGGATGATCGAGTTTGTGCCGCAGGCCGCGGCGGGCTTGTTGATGGATACGGAACTTGCCTACCTGGGCAAAGCGACGACGGACCCGGAGCGGCCCTGCGTGGCGATCATCGGCGGAGCCAAAGTTTCGGACAAGATCGAAGTGATCATGAACTTGCTGAAGGTGGTTGATCGGTTGATGATCGGCGGGGCGATGGCTTATACGTTTTTGAAGGCCGCGGGCGAGCCGATCGGCAAGTCGCTGGTGGAAGACGACAAGCTGGACCTGGCGAGGGACTTGATGGCGACGGCGGGCAATAAGCTGATGCTGCCGACCGATCACGTGGTTTCGGCGGAGTTCAAAGCGGGTGCTGAGAACGAGGTAGTGACCGTGATCCCGGACGGGAAGATGGCCCTGGACATAGGCCCGGCCACGATCGCCGATTATGTTGCCGTAGTGAAGACGGCGAAGACGATCATCTGGAACGGTCCGATGGGCGTGTTTGAATTGAAGCCGTTTGACGTGGGCACGATGTCGTTGGCGCACGCGGTGGCTGATTCCGAGGCGATCTCGATTGTCGGCGGCGGTGATTCGGAGAAGGCGATCAAGACGGCGGGGCTGAGCGATAAGATCTCTCACGTTTCGACCGGGGGCGGCGCTTCGCTCGAGTTCCTCGGCGGCGTGAAACTGCCCGGAGTGGTTGCTCTAACGGACAAATAGATTATGCGGGGCTGGGGTCCTGCTTTCGACGCTGCTTGTGCGGCGACGGGGATCGTGTGGGCCGTTACGGTGCCCACCGACGCCGTTGGGACGTTGACCGAAGCGACATTGCGAGCGTATGCGGCGGACGACATTACTCGTGAATTGTACAACTCGGACAGCAATCGGGCGCGGGACCGGCTCGGGTTCTTCACCAAGTTTGCACCGCCGGTGGTGGCGAACGGTACGGTCTACGTTTCGACGCATTCAAGCGAGATCGTCGTTTACGGTCGACTGCCGTAGGGGTTATCATAATCAACAGTCTGCATGCGCCCGATAGTCTTCTTTTTCGTTGTTAGCGCGGGTTTCGCGCAAGAGTGTCGGTTCGTTCCCTGGACGCCGGCGCAGCCTCCGTTCAAAATTGAAGAGGGCGAACGAGCGACGGAGTCGCAGACGTTTCAAACGGCAGTGTTTGCGGTTTCGGCCGACGGCACGCCCCATTTGTTCGACACGGCGAGCCGGATTCGGCGAATCGACGCCAATGGACGGATGAGAACGTTGGCTGGGACGGGGTTGCGGGCCGAGACGATGGGGCCAGGGACAGCGTTGGAGACGGCGTTGACCAACGTGACGCAATTAGCGGTTTCGCCGGACGGCGTGGTGCATTTTGTGGCAGTGGGCCGGGTTTTTCGGATCGTGGGGGGACGGATCGAAGCGGTGGCTGGATCGGGGCGGCCGGGGTTCAACGGCGAGGCGGGGCCGGCGACGGAAGTTAACCTGGGCGGGATCGTGAACATCGCTTTCACGGGGGACGGGACGCTCGTGATGGTGGATGGGTTCAATCGTTTGCGGCGGTCGTTTGGCGACGGGACGGTGCGGACGATTGCGGGGTCCGCGCGGATTGCGGCGGCGGCGGGCTTGACGGGGGATAGCGGTCCGGCGACGGAGGCGGCGCTATCGAATCCGCGACAGGTGATTCCGTTGCGGGACGGGAGTTTGTGGCTGAGGGATTTGGGGGGTCGGCACATCCGAAGACTCACGCCGGACGGCATCATTCGGACGGTGAACATGAATTTTGACACGACGATCAATATTCTGCTTTTGGCCGATGGGACCCCGGCGGCGGCTACAGCAAATCGGGTGTTTCCACTTCGTCCGGATGGGAATTTCGAGACGGGTACCGCTCCGTATCCGCCGTTCACCGGGACGCCGCGGGCGGTGGGTTCGAACGGGGATTTGTACTTTGAAGGTTCGGCTCGGCCGGACCAGCGGAATCCGCTCGTGAGGCTGGCTAACCGGGTGCAGACGGTGTTGGCGGGGGCTCCAGTGGCGGCGACCGTGGATGGTCAGGCACCGCCTTTTGGACAGTACTTAGCGCGGAATAGCTCGTTGCTATACTCGGCATCGATTGACGGCAAGAGCGGGATTTTGGAAGCGCGGGCGGGGCAGGCGGCGAAGTTTATCGTGGGCGGGGGGACGGACATCGGCGACGCGGACGGGAAGGCGGCGACGAGTTTGAGTATCTTCGGACTGGTGACATTCTCAATCGATTCGGCGGGGCGGATTGTGGTGGTGGACGTGAATCGGCGACGCCTTTTGGTGGTGGGGACGGACGGGAAGGTGGCGGAGTTGAAGTCCGCGGACGGGCAGCCGGTGATCTACGCGCCGCTGGGTTCGTTCAATACTCTGCAGCGGATCACAACGGATGAGTTAGGGAACATTTATTGGAATTCAGCGGCATCGACGCCAACTGGTGGAGTATTGACGGTGGAACTTTCGGTGTGGACGCGGGCTACCCAGACGGTGAGCCAATTTGTAATTCAGGGGCTGAACTCGATGAACCGTTTGGAGGACGGGACGGCGGTGGCGATTGTGGGGAACGCGACGAATTTCCGGAGTGCGTTTCGGCTCTCTCCGAGCGGCGTGGGCGATTTGCGAGCGGGCTTTCGGTTCTTGCCGATCGTGTCGGTGGCCCCGCCATA
>JANXMS010000187.1 GCA_025354525.1 Acidobacteriota bacterium | reverse complement strand
ATCGGGCCTTGTAGCGATTTCCAAGGGCGGTGGGAGGAGGGTGAAAACCTGCTTTTGGTTTTCCTCGCTTTCCACGGTCCGCCATTTCCACGGCCGATTTCGGGGACCAAGTCCGCTTGCTCGCCTCCCGCCGACGAATTTCCACTAACGCTTCTACCCACGTCAAACAGCGAAGAGCCAAAAAATGTGGTGTGTTCCGCAACTGAAACAACGCTACATCGCCAACAGGGAAGATGTCCTGGCCATTAACGAGAAGGGAAAAGCCCATCACTCTTCATGCGGATGTGCGACCTGCCACCGCGGCCAAGCCCGGACGCGAGGCCCGGCGCTCGGCTACGTTTGGCCGCGGCGCTCGGAGTTGAGGGGGGCGCTGCCCCCGGGCCCCCGGGATTTAGCGCCTTTGGGCCAGGATGTTCAGGGCTGCGGAAACCCGGAAATCAGGTCTCCGCCTCATCCCGGCAATGAGGTGGCGCTCGGGTCGCTTCCCAGCGTTCGCCCTATCCTCCACTCAGATGGGCAACAGTCACTTACTATCGTGTCTAGCCAATGGGGTCCACCTCAATCGTCCCCGATCTTCGACGTCAACGTCCTCTTTACAAGTTCGCGATTGCTCACCATGTAGTATATGGCGAAGGGACTATCACAATCTAACTAACTCCGCTCCGTCCGCAACTTCGCCTCGATGTTCGCCAGCAACGTCAATTGCCGCTCTTGTAACATCACTAACTCTGCCCACTGCCGGTCCCGCAATTCATCCACCTTCGCATGCAACCCCATCACTTCCATCTCCGCCTTCAAGTTGATCTCATAGTCATGCCGCGCGTCCAACCGGTCCCGCGACGATTGCCGGTTCTGGCTCATCATGATCACCGGAGCCTGCATCGCCGCCACGCAACTCAAAACCAAATTCAGTAAAATGAAGGGATACGGATCAAACGGGCTCGCTTCCAAAAGATTCATCCCAATCCATAACCCCATGGAGCCTAAAAACAGTCCCAAAAACTTCCAACTACCTCCAAACGTAGCTACCTGATCCGCCACTCGCTCCCCAAAGGTCAGTTGTCCGGCATACTCTTGATGCACGTCTCGCGCAATTGTGTTCTGGCTCAGCAGCGCCGCCACCACCGCCCGCTCCCGGTCGTCCAAACTCTCGATCTGGGCAATCAGTTTTTTCGAATCCATACCCTATCTTCCTCCAGACCGGATAACCTAGTTACGTGTCCGCTCACTCTCCCTCTAAAGCCAGCCTTGCCGCACTCTCGCTCGGAACCCTCGGCGTCGTCTTCGGCGACATTGGCACCAGCCCCCTATACACTCTTAAAGAGTGTCTCCAATCTGCCGGGGGAACCCACCCCTCCCGGTCTGATCTCTACGGAGTCCTTTCCCTCATCTTCTGGGCCCTCGTCCTCGTTGTCAGCGTGAAGTATCTCGCCTTCATCATGAAGGCCGACAATAAAGGGGAAGGCGGCATCTTCGCTCTCCTCGCCCTCGTCCCCGAATCCCTCCGCACCGCTAAACCCGGCCACGTCTCCGTCGTCGCCCTCATCGCCATCATGGGTGCCGCCCTCCTCTACGGCGATGGCGTCATCACCCCAGCCATCTCCGTCCTCAGCGCCACCGAGGGCCTCGCCATCGCCTTCCCCGAATCCGCCCCCATTGTTGTGCCTCTCAGTTGCGTAATTCTCATCGCTCTTTTTGCGATCCAAAGTCAAGGCACCGGCACCGTCGGAAAACTTTTCGGTCCTATTATGGTCGTTTGGTTCCTGACGATCGGCACCCTCGGAGCCTATCACCTCAGCTTCAATCCCGAAATCCTCGCCGCCCTTTCCCCCTACTACGCTTGGGATTACTTCGCCCACCACGGCTGGCCCGGCTTCCACATCCTTGCTTCCGTAGTCCTCGCCGTCACCGGCGGAGAGGCACTCTACGCCGACATGGGTCACTTCGGAATCAAACCCATTCGCCTCGCTTGGCTTACCCTCGTCCTGCCTGCTCTCGTGCTCTGCTACTTCGGCCAGGGTGCGCATGTCCTGCGCGATCCCCGCGCCATCGCCAGTCCCTTCTTCTCTCTCGTCCCGGCCGGTCCTGCCACCCTTGCTCTCGTCATCCTCTCCAGCCTCGCCGCCGTAATTGCCTCCCAGGCCCTCATCTCGGGTGCTTTCTCCCTCACCCGCTCGGCCATGCAACTCGGCTTCTTCCCCCGCGTCCGCGTCCTCCACACCGCCCACGAAGTCGAAGGCCAAATCTACATCCCCGTCATCAACTTCTGCATCGGCCTCGGCTCCGTGCTCCTCGTCTTATTCTTTCGCGAATCCTCCCGCCTCGCCGCCGCCTACGGCATCGCCGTCGCCGGAACGATGTTGCTTACCTCCGTCTTGTTTTTCCTCGTCGTTCGCCAAACCTGGGCTTGGCCCACCAGTAAAGCCGTCGCTGTCCTCGTCCTATTCCTGTCTTTCGATATCCCCTTCTTTGCCGCTAACCTTGGCAAGTTCACGGACGGCGGCTACATCCCCGTTCTCCTCGGCGCTATCGTCCTCACCATCATGGTCATCTGGAACCGCGGACGAACCCTCCTCTGGTTCCGTAACACCCGCCGCTTCCGCTCCGCCGACGCCGCCCAGGCCTGCGTCGATTCGAACCTTGCCGCCCGCGTCCCCGGAACCGCCGTCTTCCTCTCCTCGGGTTCAGAAGGCCTCCCCCTACCCCTCATTCGCCACGTCGAACGAAGCCATTCTCTCCACGAAACCGTCATCCTGCTCACCATCCGCACCGCCGGCCAACCCACCGTCTCCGAAGCCGACCGCTACTCAACCCGCAAGCTCGACAAAGGCTTCTATCGCGTCACCGTCGCCTTTGGGTTCATGGAAGATCCCGAGGTCCTCCCCATCCTCCGCGTCGCCGTCGCCGAAGCCAACATCCCGTTCCCCGAAGATCAGGTCACTTACTACCTCGGCCGCGACAACCTCATCGCCTCCTCCAAAGGTCATATGGGTGCCTTCGCCGAGTCGATCTTCTCGTTCCTCCAGAAGAACGCCGTCGCCGCCGACCGCTTCTTCGGCCTCCCCCCTCGCCAAGTCGTCGAACTCGGCACCCAACTCGATCTCTAGCCCAGCAACACGCGGCGTTCCCAACCCATCGAAGCAGATTCACCCAATAAACACGGGCCTTCAAGTGCAGTCATCCGTGCTCTGCTCCCAACGCGCCGCCACTCCTCTTCGCCTCCGCCTTTAACCACTACCCGGAAACATGCGAACACAAAATGCATCCCAATCACTCTGCCGCCCGCTAGGCGCGGTGCGTTGTTGGCTCAACGTAGCCATTGGTTGCAACGTAATTGTTCCGCTCGCTCGGCGGAGATTTTAGAGGCATTGGGGTCTATCGACCTGATCGCCACTCGGCTTGGTTGCAAGACTGCTGATGCGAAGAATTGATTGGGCCAGTCACCCTCAAAACCGGCCAGACCTCGACCCAGTACCCCGCCGGTTCCATCCAATCCGATACACGGCAACCAATGTCGGCTCGGCCAAGGCATCGGTGAACAGTTCGCCGAATGTGTCTTCCCCTTCCCAAGCCGAACGGCGTTCAGTCGTTCAGACCGGCCAAGTTGTCGCCAAAAATAGCCGCCGCGTCCGCACGCGAAACCCCAAGGCGATCAAGCGCCGCGCTCTGCTGAGCGAAAACACTCTGCACCCAGCCCCGCGGAAAAAATGACGAATCCGTCCCAAACAACAAACGCTTAGCTCCGGCTACGTCCAGCGCGCGTCGAAATACCTTCTCCAGGTCCAACTCGCCCTCGTCATACTTCGTCCAATTGTTCGAACTCGAAGTATCCAAATACACGTTCGGGCAATGGTCCACCACCATCAGCGCTTCCCTGAAAAAACCCGCGCCAAAATGCGGAATCACAAACCGCAGACCCGGGTAGCGAGACGCAACCCCATGAACCTCAATCGGGTTTGAAAATCGCATGTCAAACAAGGAAGGCAACCCCAGCTTCTTCCGCACCCCGACGCTCAACACCCCGCAATGTATAAATACATTCGTCCCCGGTCGGGCCGCCAACATCTCCCAGAAAGCCGCCAGCCGCTCATCAGCCACCGAATACCGGTGCATCGCCGGAAATAAACACACCGTTCGCAATCCCATTTCCAACGCTCTCGCCGTCCGCTCCAGCGTGTCCGCCGCCAACGGATTCACCAGGAAATATCCATAAAACTTGCCCGGCCGATGCCGTAACGCCCGCGCCACCGACTCTTCATCCCCCGGCAGACTCGCAATCAACGCCGCCGTGTCCACCCCGTGCCGCTCCATCTCCTCGGCCCAACGCTCGGCCAGTTTCTCCGGCTCTTCCGGCGGCAACTCCCATCCCAATTTCGTCGTCGCCACCGCCGGCTCCGCGCCCGTCAATAAGGCGAAAAATCGATGCGAAAAGAAATGAACGTGCGCGTCACGAACCGCTAACGGACCCCAAGAAGTCTCAATCATGGTTTGACGTTCCGTCCGATCCGCTGAGTTGCGTAATCCCGGCCGACAGTGCCAATTGCGTCAAACTCGCGACGTTGTTGACGTTCAACTTCTTCATCATCGTCTTCCGATAACTCCGCACCGTCTGCAAGCCCAAATCCAGGATCACGGCAATATCTTTGCTCGTCTTCCCTTCGGCCACCATGCGCAGAACTTGTAACTCCCGCGGCGACAGACCTACCAGCACAGTCGGCATTGGCTTCGATTCCAAATCCCCCCGCTGGATCCGGTTCAATAGCCGATCGGAAACCTGCGGGCTCAAATATGAACCACCCTTGCCCACGGTCCGCAACGCGTCCACCAAATCGCTATCCGATGCCGTCTTCAGCACAAACGCCCGCGCCCCACTCCGAATTGCGCTCACCACCGAATGTTCATCGTCGTACATCGAAAGAATAATCACTCGAATTTCCGGGCAATGCCGCAGAATTTCGGTCGTCGCTTCAATCCCGTTCAACCCCTGCAAGCCAATTTCCATCAGCACGATATTCGGCCGCAACTGCTTGGCCAACTGCACGGCGTCCGTCCCGTTGTCGGTCTCTCCCACCACCGTAAAATCAGCATTATGGCGCAGTATCGCCTTGATACCGTCGCGCATGATTTTATGGTCATCGACCAGGAGTACGCTAAACGCCATGGAGTATTAGTTTCACGATTGTACCTTGTCCCGCCGCACTCTGGATCGACATCCCCAACTTCGCGCTCTTGGCCAAATGACGACACTGCAAAAGCCCCAATCCGTTCGTCTTCCGCTCCACGTCAAACCCCCGGCCGTCGTCCCGGACTTCCACCACCCCAGCCTGCATCCGAACCTCGATCCGAGGCGCCATCGCGTGGCTCAAAGCATTGTCTAGCAACGCTTCCACGATCCGATACGCCGCGTGCGCCGGTTCATTCGGCCACCGCTCCCCAGGAGTAACCAGCAACCGAATCGTTACCCCCACCGCCTTGTCCCGCGCCCGGCCTACCAACTGTTCCAACGCAAAACCCAACCCCGCACGCTCCACCACACTCGCATGAAGCGCCTGGCTAGCCGCCCGAATCCGGCTAATCACATGTTCCAGCAACGTCTGTATCTCAACCACTTGACCGCTCTGTTCCGCCGTCAGGTCGCCTCGCAACACATCCAGGTGTAAGCCAATCGCGCTCAACACCTGGCCCGCATCATCATGGAGCATCCGAGCCACTTTCGCCTGTTCGGCTTCTCGCTCAGCGAGCAGCGCTAACATTCGTTCAATGACTGGAGGCTCCAACGTTACTTCTTCCGACCGTACGCTCGGCGTGCCGTAACGGCCACATCAGCACCAGTCATCTTGTACTTCACCAGCACCTCTTCCGGCAATCCGCTCTCGGCGTAAGTGTCGTTCACCCCGTGGAACTCCATCACGCAAGGCGACGTCTCCGCCACCACTTGCGCCACGCGAACACCCAACCCGGAATCCACCAAGTGCTCCTCGGCGACAACGATACAACCCGTCTCCGCCGCCGCCTTGCCGATCAGTTCGCGGTCCAACGGCTTCACCGTATGCAGGTCAATCACCCGCACCGAAAGCCCTTCGGCCTCCAGCATCTCGGCCGCCCGTAAACACTCGGCCACCATCAGCCCTGTGCTGATTAAAGTGATGTCGGTGCCCTCGGTCAACTGGATTCCCTTGCCAATCACAAACTTCTGATCCGGCCCATAAATTACCGGCACTTTCACGCGGCCGGCCCGAATGAACACAGGCCCCGGATGATACGCCGCCTGCTTGACCAGCGCAAACATGGATGGCTCATCCGCCGGGCTGATCACCGTAAAACCCGCTAGCGAACACGCTAGCGAAAGATCTTCCACCGACATCTGCGACGGGCCATCCTCGCCAATCGAAATGCCCGAGTGCGTCCCGACTACCTTCAGCGGAATCCCGCTATAAGCAACGTTCACCCGCAGTTGTTCAAACCCCTTGTTCAACACAAAGGCCGAAAACGAAGCCACAAACGCGATTTTGCCGGACGAAGCCAGCCCCGCGCCAATCGACACCATGTTCGCTTCCGCAATGCCGCAAGAAAAAAACCGTTCCGGAAACTCCTTCCCGAACAAATGCGTGAACGTTGACTTCGAGAGGTCCGCGTCGCACACCACCACGTTCTCGTTCTCTTTGCCGAGCTCCACAAGCGCCTTACCGAACGCCTCGCGCGTCGCCGCGCCCAATTTCAATTCGTACTTGGCAGCCATTAGCCGATCTCCTTCAGCGCCAATTCAACCTCTTCTTTCGTCGGGGCCACGCCGTGATACTTGGGATTGTTTTCCATGAAGCTAACGCCCTTGCCCTTCACCGTGTGTGCGATCAGGATCGACGGTTTGCCCTTGGTCGCCTCGGCCTCAGCAAACGCCGCCTGCAGCGCCACAATGTCATGCCCGTCCACTTCGATCACGTGCCACCCAAACGCCGTCCACTTTTCAGCCAGCGGCTCAATGCCCATGATGTCTTTTACCCAGCCATCAAGCTGGAGTCGATTGTTGTCCAGAATCGCGACGATGTTGTCGACCTTGTGGAACCCGCCATACATCGCGGCTTCCCATATCTGGCCTTCCTGAATCTCTCCATCGCCCAGGACCACGTACGTCCGCGACGGGCTCTTATCCAGCCTCGCCGCCTCGGCCATGCCCAGGCCCAGCGATAAACCAACTCCCAATGAGCCGGTCGATGCTTCGAGCGCCGGAATAAACCGTCGGTCCGGATGGCCTTGGTAGATCGAGCCGATCCGCCGCAGCGTGTTCAGTTGATCCTTCGGCGTATAGCCCGTCTCGGCTAAAACGCTATAGAGCACTGGCGCCGCGTGGCCCTTCGACAGGATGAACCGATCGCGCAGCGCCCAAGTCGGGTTAGCCGGGTCGTGTTTCATGACGTCGAAATACAACGTCACTAAAATCTCTACGGCGGAAAGCGATCCACCGGGGTGGCCGCTTTTGGCGGTGCCGATCATCTCGATAATATCCCGGCGCACTGTCCGGGCTATCGATTGCAACTCGCTGAGGTCACTCGTTCTTGTCATGCGATTCCTACTATTATAGGCGCAAATACCCCCCCCCCCCATTCAAAGACCCGAAGAACTGCCCAAGTCACCGCAAAGAACAGTAAAAAACTCAACCACCATGGCCCGGGAACCATGAACTTCACCAAATCCTCGGTCCACCCCGCCAGAATGTCCGCCGACAGCGCGTCCGTCCCTAGAGTATGTCTTGACTTAACAGAGGGCATATCCGCAATGTCGGAAGAGGTTTTGAGCAATATCAGGTGAGATGGGGGCGAGAGCCTCGGGGAGAGCAACTTCGAGGGCCGCCACTGACCGGGCCTTGCGCTGGCACAATCGTTGTTTGACGACCGACCAGCAGGGCTTGATCGGGTTGAAGTCCGGGGAATAGGGCGGGAGGTATCGAAGTTTGGTGCCAGCAGCTTCGATCCGGCCTGCCGTGCTTCTGTCAACTCCATTTGGCCCACTTTGATGCTTTGATTTGGCCCCCCCTGGGGGTAAATAATGCTCCGTGGGTCGGCCCTCGCCAAGCCCTGCGGCGCCCGGAGGGCGACGCGTTTAGGGATTGGCGAGGGCC
>JANXMS010000141.1 GCA_025354525.1 Acidobacteriota bacterium | reverse complement strand
GGTCCCGAAACCCGCTAATCAAGTACGATTGAGCATACGGTCTTGGACAGCGCGGCGGCGACTAAGGTTTCAGGACCTGGTTGACCGGAACGTCCAGGAGCATCTTGACTTTGCCGCTGGGGTAGACGATCTGGACCCTCGGGACTTTGCCTACAGAACCCAAGCCAAAATGGAGGGGCGATAATACGGAGCTGGCGTAGCCCATGGCCGTGGTCTGGACGCCGGTTTGGTTGCCGATCTGAACCGTTGTGCCCACTGGGACGTCGACGCCGATCCAGTTCCGCGCCGGGCTTTCATTGCGCCAAAGGCGGGGTGCTTCACCGAGGCGTGTGACCACCACGTCCAGGCGGCCATCGTTGTCGAGGTCGGCGACGATGAGCCCTCGATGCGCCGCGTCGCCGGGGAAGAGCGGCCCGGCGTCCTCGAACGTCCCGTCGTTCTTGTTCCGGAACAGCGAAAGCGGCAAGCGATACCGGTCGCCGGAGTGCTGATCAATGTTGTCCATGACGTGCGAGTTAGCCGTTAGGATGTCCTTGGCGCCGTCGTTGTCGAAGTCGGCTACGGCAATGCCCCAACCGCTGCGGCGACCGACGGCGGCGGCGAGGTGGGAGCGGGCGGTACGGTCTTCAAACCCTCGGCCGGTGTTCTGGAAATAAGGGAAGCTTTCGCCCGCAAGTGCCGTGAATAGAATGTCGGGACGGCCGTCGTTGTTGACGTCGGTGAATGCGGAGCCCATGCCGGAGACCGCGCGGCCGCTGTCGGGAAGCGAGGTGCCGGCGGTCAGCGCCACCTCTTCAAATCGGTTTTGGCCGAGGTTACGAAAGAGGAAATTGGGGAGAGCGTCATTGGGGACGAAGATGTCGGTTCGACCGTCGGCGTCGAAGTCCGCGAAGGTGACGGACATGCCTTTGCCTAGTGAGCGAGCGATGCCGCTGGACTGGGAGATATCGACAAAGGTCCCGTCGCCCTTATTGCGGAAGAGGCGGTTCGCCGTCGGCGCGAAATACTTGGGATGGCAGTAGACTTGTCGCTGGCCGTCGGGGGCGAGGCAGGCTTTAGGCTGTGCCGGAGGCCATACGACGTAATGGACCAGGAAGAGGTCGAGGAGTCCGTCGTTGTCGGCGTCGAACCAGCCTGCGGCGACCGACCAGCCGGAATCTGCAACGCCGGCGGCGGTCGTGACATCAGTGAACCGCTTGCCGTCGTTGCGATAGAGCGCCAAGCCGTTCACGCCGACGATGAGGAGGTCTGGGTGTCCGTCGTTGTTGTAGTCACCGACGGCGACGCCGATGGAGTGGAGCTTGGTGTTCAAGCCAGAGGATGACGTAACATCCTCGAACTGGAAGTTACCTTTGTTGCGGAAGAGCCGGTCCTGCCGATCCGCGGCTCCGGTGACGAAAATATCGAGGAGGCCGTCGCTGTCGTAGTCGAACGCGGCGAGGCCCCCGGCCATCGTTTCGGGGAGCAGCTTTTGCGACGAGGGGGCGTGATTCAGGCGGGTAGGCAGAGTTCCGGCGTCGCGGAAAGAGAGGGCCGCGAGCAGGAACAGCGCCGCGATCACGTCCGGTAGCTACCGTTGATTTTGATATAGCCTTCGGTGAAATCGCAGGTGAAGAACCGAGCTTGTCCGGTGCCGGGGCCGCGTAACTGGAACTGGACGAGGACGTCCGGCTCGTCCAGTAACTTCGTCAATTCGGCTTCCGAGAAGTCGACCGCGACTCCCTTGCGGCAGACGGCCATCCCCTGGAAATTGATGTCGACCTGCGGCACTTCGAAGTTCACCCCGGCGTTTCCGGCGGCCATCAGGATACGGCCCCAGTTGGGGTCGGAGCCGGCGATGGCGGTTTTGACGAGCGGGGAGTTTGCGATTTGGCGGGCGATGCGGAGGGCGTCTTTGTCGGACTTGGTGCCGGCCACTTCGATGGTGATGAGCTTCTTAGCGCCTTCTCCGTCGCGGGCGATCTGGCGAGCGAGATCTTCCATCAGAAGCGTCAGCGCTTGAGCGAAGAGGGCTTTGTCCTGTCCGGCGAGTTTGATGCCGGAGGCCCCATTGGCGAGGAGGTAGACGGTGTCGTTTGTTGAGGTATCGCCGTCGACGGACATGCAGTTGTAGCTGCGGTCGGTAGCCTTGACCAGCATCTTCCGCAGGTCGGCTGGGGAGATGACGGCGTCGGTGACGATGTAGGCTAGAGTGGTCGCCATCAAGGGTTGGATCATGCCCGAGCCTTTGGTCATCCCAGCGATGTGGATGACGCCGCCCTTTACGGAGAGCGAGGCGGTGGCCACCTTGCGGGTCAGGTCCGTCGTCAGAATTGCGTCGGCCGCTTGGTCGAACTTATCGGGAGAGAGAGCCTCGACGAGGGCTGGGAGGTTAGTCGTAATTTTAGTGACGTCGAGTTCTACGCCGATGACCCCAGTGGAGGCGGGGAGGACTTGATTGGCAGGGATTTTGAGAGCTTTCGCCAGCGCGCGGACCGTTTCATTGGCTACTTTGTCACCGGTGCGGGTGGCGCAGTTGGCGTTCCCAGCGTTCGTGATGATGGCGCGGGCGATGCCTTTGGAGGCGGCCAAATTTTTCCGCCCTAGTTTCACTGGGGCGGCGGCGGCCTTGTTTTGGGTAAAGACGGCGGCGGCCGAGGCGGGGGAATCGGAGACGATGAGGGACAGATCGTCTTTGGCGACTTTCCGGATGCCAGCGTATAGGGTGGCGTAGCGATAACCAAGGGGAAGTGTCATATCAGGCTTTCATTGTCGGCTAAGTGCTGCCCATTGCGGAAGCTCGCTTCGAGTACTCTCTTTCGGCCCTCTTGTTGGAGTTCGTAGATAGCAAGTACAGTACCGTCTCCGCAGGCGACGCGTATCGGAGCACCGGGGAGCAGCGAGCCCGGAGGAAGGTTAGTAAGTTCAGGGAGGGGAAGGGCCACGTGGATTTTCAGAGGCGCTTCGCGGAAGGTGCAGACCGCGCCGGGCCAGGGGGTGAACCCTCGGAGGCGATTATGGATTTGAGCGGCGGAGCGGGACCAATCGATGCGGGCATCGTCCTTAGTGAGAATGCGAGCAAGGGTCGCCTCGGCGTTGTTCTGCGGCACTGGGGAAATGGGGTTGGCTAGTGTTTGGACGCAGAGTTCGGCCCCGAGCGGGGCGAGGCGGGCGGATAGCTCGTGGGCGGATTCGAGAGGGTTGATCGCAAGTTCAGCCTGGAGCAGGATGTCGCCGGTATCGAGGCCGGCGTTGATGAGCATCGTCGTAACGCCGGTGATCGTCTCGCCGTTGGCGAGGGCCCATTGAATGGGCGCAGCGCCGCGATATCGGGGCAGCAGCGAGGCATGGACGTTGATGATGCCGAGCGGCGGCAGATCGATGATGGCTTGCGGAATGATTTGGCCGTAACCGACGACTACCATGACGTCGGCCTGGAAGGCGCAAAGCTGTTCGACGATCTCCGGACGGCGGATGCGTTCGGGTTGATAAACGGGAAGTTTCAACGCCTGCGCGGCTTGCTTAACGGGAGAGAAGGCGAGTTGTTGGCCGCGTCCAGAAGGGCGATCCGGTTGGGTGTAGACCGCGCGTACCTCGTGGCCCGCCGCGACGAGGGCGGCCAATGTCGGCACCGCGAATTGCGGCGTGCCCATGAAGACGACTACCAATCGCCGGCCTTCTGCAGCTTCTTGATCTTGCGGCGGATGAGATCTCGCTTCAACGGGGAGAGGTGATTGAGGAAGAGGATGCCGTGGAGGTGATCGATTTCGTGTTGAAGGGCGCGGGCGAGGAGCTCTTCGCCTTCGACTTGGATGTCGTTCCCGTCAATGTCTTTTGCTTGGACGACAACGTGGGCGGCGCGGCGGACGTCTTCGCGGAAACCGGGGATGGACAGGCAGCCTTCCTCGCCGATTTGGGAGCCTTCGCGTTTGACGATGGTCGGGTTGATGAGGACGAGTTGCTTGGAGGGATCTTCGCCGGAAGAAGTATCGATGACGGTGAGTTGGCGGCCGACGCCGACTTGGGGAGCGGCGAGCCCGACGCCGCGGGCGACGTACATGGTTTCAAACATGTCGACGACGAGCTTGCGGAGTTCGGGGGAGCCGAAGTTAGTGACGGGGGCGCACTTGGTTTCGAGGACGGAGTTGCCGTATTTGACGATGGAGAGGGCGGCCATGGTTAGTAGTTCCTGACCTGATCAAGGTAGTTGTCGTAGTTGCGGCGGGATTCGCGGAGGGAGTCGCCGCCGAATTTCTCGAGGAGGGCTTGGGCGAGGACGATCGAAACCATGGCCTCCCCAATGACACCTGCGGCGGGGACGACGGCGATATCGGAGCGTTCGTAGGCGGCTTTCTCGGTGTCGCGGGTGATAAGGTCAACGGATTCGAGCGGACGGCGCAGAGTGGAGATGGGCTTGAGCAGGCCGCGGACGAGAATGTCCTGGCCGTTGGTTATGCCGCCTTCGAGGCCGCCGGCGCGGTTCGCTCCGCGGAAGAACTCGCGGTCAGCCTTGTTGTAGTGGATCGAATCCTGGACCTTCGAGCCGAAGTACTGTGCGCCTTCAGAGGCGAATCCGATTTCGACGCCTTTGACGGCTTGCATGGAGACGATGGCTTGGGCGAGTTTGCCATCAAGGCGGGTATCCCACGTGATGTGGGAACCGAGGCCAACGGGGACGCCGCGGGCGACGACTTCGAAAATGCCGCCGACGGTATCGCCGGTGCGATAGGCTTCGTCGACGACCTCTTTCATTTGGGCTTCGGCGGCTGGATCGACGCAGCCGAGGAGGACTTCGTCGCGGGCGGCGAGGGCTTGGAGTTCGGCCCAGTCGGCGGGGCGCTGCAACTTTGCGGTGCCGACTTGAATCACATGCGATAAAACTTCGATGCCGAACTCGCGGAGTAGCTCCTTACAAAACGCGCCGACGGCCACACGGGCGGTGGTTTCGCGGGCGCTGGCTCGTTCGAGGATGTACCGGGCGTCGGGGAAATCGTACTTGATGGCACCGGCGAGATCGGCGTGGCCGGGGCGAGGGCGAAGTACCTTTTTCTTCTTGTCTTCGCTGCCGTCGAAGTCTTCGACGGGGAGGGAATCGGTCCAGTTCTTCCAGTCGCGATTCTCGATGATGATGGCGATGGGAGCGCCGATGGTCTTCGAGTGGCGGACCCCAGAGACGACGTGGGCGGTATCGGTTTCGATCTTCATGCGCCCGCCTCGGCCGAAGCCTTGTTGGCGACGCCAGAGTTCGCGGTTGACGCGTTCGAGGGAGATCGGAACTCCGGAGGGTAAACCGGTTAGAGTAGCCACAAGGCATTCGCCGTGGGACTCGCCGGCGGTTTCAAAGCGCAGCATGTACCC
>JANXMS010000088.1 GCA_025354525.1 Acidobacteriota bacterium | reverse complement strand
CGTTGCCCTATCCTCCACTCAGGTGGAAAACAGTTTACCTAATCGTGACCAACTGTGTCATCCTGGTCTCGGTAATCAGCCCCTCGATACACTTAAGACTCACTTACTTTCGTGTCTAGCCAATGGGGTCCACCTCAGATGTCCCACCCGCCCCGAAGTTAAACGTTCCGCGCGGCGAAAATGCACCCGCATCAAATCCCGATGTTCGGAAAGCCACCAGTTGCGCCCCGAACTTCAGGTGATGCATGCCGTTATGCCAATTCCAGTTCGTCGCAAAGTCAAACGTATTGTTCACCTGTTTGGACGGATAGTTGCCTGGCAGTCCAAACGACCCAAACCCAGCAATATTGATCTGCGGCAAACCGCCACTAAAGCCCTGTGCGGCCAAATTCTGATTCAGCAAGGAGGAATTTCCACCAACCTGCAACAGATTGCGGTATCGCGAAAAGCCCGCGCGGAATTCACCCGCTAGGTTGTTCGTGAAACTTTGCGTTAACCTCGCCACGGCATTGTGATTTCGTAAATCGCTCTGCGCCGCGTCTCCCAACACACCCAGCAACGAACCTCGGTCAACACTGCCCTGCGTAAATCCATAACGGAAAAATCCCGTCGAGCGCTCTGAGAATCGGTGGTCTAACTTGCCGTCGAACCGATGGTTGTCTTCGAGCAGCCTCGCCCCGCCCACCAGGTTATTTGCTTGGCCCGGTTGATTAGGCAACGGCAAACCAGCCAGGATAGCTTGACTCGTCGCATTTAAAGAAGTAACGGGTATCCGCCCGCCCGGAAATGGCATGCGCCCGGCACCAATCGCGCTGCCGCTCGCTGGGTTGAACACCCCGCCGTTTGACAAGGAACTGAAATTACCAGCGCGGAAATCAGCGGTAGGGACAGACAGTAGTTGCAAAACCTCGCCCCGCCGGATCAATCCCTCATAGGCACCGAACACGAACGTCTTGTTCGCGATAATGGGCCCACCAACTGATCCACCAAACTGGTTCCGATTGAACCCCGGATTCCCGGTGGAGCTATTCAGCGGATTCCTCGCCACGAAATAACGATTCGTGTTCAGACCAAAGGCACTACCATGCAGTCCATTGGTCCCAGGCCGGGTCACGGTGTTTGTCCAGCTGCCCGCCGCATATCCGTGCTCCGCATTATAATTACTCGTTCGAACATTCATCTGCTGAATCGACTCATTAGGCGCGATCCGCGATGGCTGCCCCGAAAACGGCTCCACCTGATAAGAGCCGTCCTGGAAATACGCGTTCGCGCTCGATGACAAGCCATTCACATGAAAGGTCCGTCGTGCCTGTGGATCTTGCACCCTATCCTCCGAGATCTCCGGCGGTGTCACGCCCGGCATCAGCCCGATCAACTGTTGATACTGGCGGTCAAGTAGCGGTAAGGATCGCACCGTATTCGTATCATACGCTCGGGCAACCTGCGCCGAATCCAGTTGAATCGTGGGTGCCGACGCGGCAATTACGATTTCGCCGCTTCCGGCAGCCACGCTCTGAGAATCGGCAAAGTCTAAACTAAACTTATTCGCGGCTCCCGCTTCAATAACAACTCGCTTGGACGTCTGCAACCGCTTGCCTCGCGACACAAGCACCACAGTATATTCGCCCGGCGGCAATGAATCCACCGTGAACCGACCATCCGCGCTCGTGTTAATAGACTTGGCTTCCGTCCCATTCCGCTCAAGAACCACTGTGGCATCCGGCAACGGCTTTCCGTCGCTGCCGAGAATTTGGCCGCTCATCGATCCAGCTGTGGGCCCCTGAGCCAACATCGGTACCGTAGCGGCTGCTAAAAATGTAAAATACAAGATAAACTTTTTCATGACTAACCTCTTTATTGCTCCCATCTATTGAATATTCGGCGAAGCAAGCATTTCACTCACCCTCTCCGCCGTAACTATCATTCGTTTTTCCGCCCGTCCCACCGCATCAAACGGATAGCATGTTACCAACGTGATAACATCTCGCTTAGCCGGGGCCAGAAGCCGCCGTTCGTCTGGCCGGACTATCCGCATCCCGGAAACACGGAACTCTTGATGATCATTTCCGTGGTCGATCGAAAACCGATCCCCAATTACAACGTCTTTTAGGAATCGGAAGTGCGTGTCGCGATGACCCGCGATCACCGTGTTCCCTCCACTACCCAACCGCGCACTTTGTCGCAGCCAAATCGGACCGCGCTTCAAATTACTCGGCTCGCCGCCGTCCAGGACAAACACCTCACGCTGAAGTCGACCAAACTCCATTCGCGCGACTAATCCAGAAGGCATCTCCCTTACCGTGTCAGGAACCACGGACGGCTTCTCAGCTTTCCATTCCCGCTGAAACCTATGTTGTTCGGATTCGGCGTAGAACACAATTCCGAATCCCCGAAGCACCAGAAATACTCCCCCCGCCAGAAGCAGCATCGCAACAATACTTCTCATGCTGCGCTCCTCTCTTCCCACTTCCCTTAAGCGTCAAGCCGCTTAGTCGGAAAGAGGATGAAAGCTAAGAACCCCAAAATGCATCCACCCATAACATACTCGCCCCAAAACGTTGCCGTCTCGGGCATTGGGGGTGTCTGTGCACCGAATCTGTCGTTCCCGCTTCCGGCGGTCGGCTCCGTAGGAGTTGCGGCCGGCGCAGGCGGCACCTGCGCTTCAACCTGTGGCGTCGTCACCGGAGGCTGAGCGTTCGTAACGGCTGCCGACGGTGTCACTGCGGCCTGCTCCGGTACCGCCGCCTGCGCGGGAACCGCAGCCCTCTCCGCCACTGCCGGTTGCGCGGCAACAACGGTTTCAGCCGATGCAGCCGAAGCTGCCGCGACGCTGGAAGCAGTCATCGTGAAGGTCTCGCTCCGCTGCGCCACCTGATCCCTCACCTCCACCGGAAGCTCATACCCATAAGTCTTGCCACCTATCCAGACGTGCTTCAAATAATATTGGCCGCCCCTCTGTTCAAGAACCACCGACGTCTCGCGAACATTATTGTTATCAAGCGCGGCGAAAGTGGTGATCGCCGCTTCCATCTTCGTCCCGTTCTCAGAACTGAATTCAAGCAACCTCGGATTGCTAGCCGTCGGCAATTGCCGAATTGTGTATTTGCCCGGAGCAAGGGAAACGCTACCTACCCACGTTGTGTGAGGTAAAGTCACCTCTAACCGATCATTCACCGGACCTTGACCAGCTACCGGTAAAGATAAAGTGAGCCATATGATGAGTGAAACCGAAATTGAAGACTTATTTATTCGCATACATCAAACTCCTAATTGTTGTCGCGAGTATGGATTTCTCCATTCCTCATCAACCTCAACAAGCAGTTCAAGGGCCACTGTCCTATCCCCAGCAAATTAAGCCGTTTATCATCCCACCGTTGTTTTTTGATGAAACACTTTTCGTTCTTTCTATCTCGTCTCTCTCAGCAGCACCACCGCGCATTCCCGCTCCGCGGAGGTCCTCAAGAACAAAGGAGAATCTAAGTGAAACTCGTATCACTAATATTCATTATGCTGGCGGCCTGCGGCGCGTCCTCCGCTCAGCAAAACAAAGGCAGAATGCGCCTGGAACGGCTCATTCGCCACGAACTGGTCATGCTCCCCTACTATGGCGTCTTTGACCGTCTGTCCTATTCTGTGGATGGATCGACAGTCAAACTGATGGGCGACGTAACACGGCCTTCTCTCAAAACCTCTGCCGAAAATGTCATCAAGGACATTGAAGGCATTGACACAATTATCAATGAAATTAACGTCTTGCCCTTGTCTCCGATGGACGACCAACTTCGCGTAGCGCTCTATAGAGCGATCTACGGGCACACCGCGTTAAACCGCTACGCACTCCAAGCGGTGCCCTCCATCCACATAATCGTAGATAAAGGCAACGTCATCCTCGACGGAGTAGCCGCAAACTCGGGTGACAGCAACATCGCCAACATTCAGGCGAACGGCGTTCCTGGAGTCTTCTCGGTAAACAATCAACTTCGGCTCGAAAACCAGGAAAACCCCTCCTCCCAGGCAAAACCGACAAAGTGACACTTACTTTGACCATCTGTGGTCGGGCGGACAATCCCTCGTGCTTGCGCCGCCCAATTCCTCCCCCTTCAAATCACAGCCAGCTTGCAAGCCAACAACCGGAGCTCCCCGTGACGACACCCGGACTCTCAGAACCTGAACACTGTCCTCATTGTTTCGAATGGCCCGTAACCCCATAGCGCCCCAAAGGCTGTCAAGCTGCCAACTCAAGTCTGGATCAACAAACCGAAACACTCGGACGGAAATACTCGGTTCTTCCCTGTTCGACGTCAGTAGAAGCACCAGTTCAGCCGCCAACGAGGAGCGAGCAAGCGTGCTTGGTCCTCAGGGTCGGCCGTGCAAATGGCGGGCGGTGGAACGAGAGGAAAATCAAAGGCAGGTTTTCACTCTCCTCCCGCCGCCCTTGGAACTCCCTAACTAGCTGCTGGGGGCTCTCCCACCACCCGCACGTGGAGTTCATGCGGCTGGTCGGCTTCCAATCGCACCTCAGACCTACGCCCATCGGGAAACTCCTGCCCTAGCCGACCGAATTCATCGACAAAAACGACTGGGTGACCGGAAGCCAAAGCCTCCTGGCGAGCCCGCGGCCCGGCATCCGCAGCCGCTTGGGCAAATTCGTCCGAAAGAATATTAACGGGAGACATCAATATCAGAATCACGCAACTGTCTACTAGAATCACTTATCCGAATACTCGCCCTCCTCCTTCCCCTTCTCGCGTGGTCGTTACTCGCCCCCCGCCCAAGACCCCCCCGAAAAACCCGTCGTCTGGGTCCTCTCCACCGGCGGAACCATCTCCGGCCAAGGCGCATCCTACTTCATCCTCACCGAATACAAAGGCGGCGTCCTCACCGGCCTCGATCTCGTCAAAGTCGTCCCCAAAATCGCCCAGATCGCCGACGTCGGCAGAGCCAACATCACCATCGCCCACTGGCTCACCCTCGCAACTCGCGTCAACCAACCTTTCACCGACGACCCCGCCACCGCAGGCGCGGTCATCACCCACGGAACCAACACCATGGACGAAACCGCCTACTTCCTCAACCTCACAGTCAAGCACAATCGCTTCGTCGTCCTAGTCGGCTCCATGCGCCCCGCCACCGCCATCAGCGCCGACGGCCACCTGGCGATTCCGACGAAGCCGAACACCACTCCGGAGTCAAGTCGAACAGCGATCGGAGCGAACCGACGCTGGTGTACTGATGGTGGAATACGTGTTCGGCTTCGTCAACTCACCGAGCCATCCAAACACCCTCCGGAGCGCAGCGGAGGCAGAGACGCCCAAGCAGGAAAGGGGTTCGGGGAAAGGGGCGCAGCCTCGTTCCCCGGGTCAGCGCGTAGCGACCCCGGCAGAGCTTTATCCTGCCGCCTCGGCCCCTCCTTCCCGCTTCCGCATCGAGTCCCCTCGCATCTCAATCCGGTACACAGTATGCACCAACCGGTCGAGAATTCCGTCGGCCACCGTGGGCTCCTCAATCTACTCATGCCACTTACTCACCGGCATCTGCGAAGTCAGAATCATCGACCACACTTCATACCGATCCTCGAAAATCTCCCAGAAATCCCGCCCTCCTGCTCCTTCATCGGCGCCATCACCAAGACATCAATCCGGCTCAGCCGCGCCAACAGCGTCCGACAACTACCATCCGCTCGGGCAATTTCGAGGTCCCGAAATAGCGCCGGGGCGCGCACATAGTAAGCGCTATAACGTAATTGATTGGCGGACTCCGGTTCAATAGAATCAATCGTTTCCGTAGCGTCGCGCGACGCCTGTGGCATGATCGTGAGGGGCTCTCTGCGGCACAAACTCCCAAAACGCTAGGAAACTGGCCCAAATCGGGAGGCGAATGATCCCGAAACCCGATATAGCAAGTCTTGCCTTAACAGAGGGCAACTCCGCGACGTCTGAAGAGATCCGGAGCAATGTCGGGAGAGAGGAAGGGGGATAAAGCCTCGGCGAGATCGACGACAAGCGCATGCATGGACGGGGCCCTGAGCTGGGACAAACGTAGTTTGCAGTCCGCCCAATACGGGGCCGGTAGTTCGGGTTTCCAGAACGCCTCCATTAAGGCGGGTATCGCTTTAGCGTAACGAATCTCCACGGCAGGGCGCCGCAATACGGTCAAATCCGGCTCTGGCTCATTGCTCCGGTTCAACGCCGCGCCTAGGTCGATCGCTACTTCTTGTTCGACAAAGTCGGGTCCGAAAATGCTGCGCATCCACTCGCGAAGCAGAGGAAGAACGATCAAATGCAGTCTGGATTTTCCCGTCCGCTAAATCAACTCCCCGTCGAGCAGCTCAAACTTCTCCAGTTCCAGCAGCCCCGCCGCCTGTAGCGCCCGACAATCCTCACGGGTTAACCCGCGCCGCCTCCCCGGCGGAAGTTGCGCGGAATGACTTGCAACCACAGCAGGGATTTCTTTTCCATGATTACCGGAAAATCGCTCGTCATTTTCGACTCGCTCACCCGTCGCGTTACACTGCCTAGCAGCATGCGCCTCCTCTGTTTCCTCGCCACCGCCACTCTCCTCGCCGCCGCTGACGATGCCAAACTCCTCACAGATCTGAAATACCGCTCCATCGGCCCATACCGTGGCGGCCGCGTCACCGCCGTCGCCGGCAGCGCCTCCCAACCCGCCACCTACTACTTCGGAGCCACCGGCGGAGGCGTCTGGAAGACGACCAACAGCGGTGCCTCCTGGGCTCCCCTCACCGACGATTTCCTCAAAACCGGCTCCGTCGGTGCCCTCGCCGTCTCCGAATCAGACCCCAATATCCTCTACGTCGGCATGGGCGAGCAGCCCATCCGGGGCAACGCTTCCCACGGCGATGGCGTCTACAAATCCATCGACGCCGGCCGCTCTTGGACGCACACCGGCCTCGCCGAAACCCGTCAGATCGGCCGGGTCCGCATCCACCCGAAAAACCCTGAAATCGTCTACGTCTGCGCCCTCGGCCACATGTCCGGCCCCAATCCCGAACGCGGCGTCTTCAAATCGGACAACGGCGGCAAAACCTGGAAGCAGTCCTTTACCCGGGGCGACAAAGCCGGCTGCGTCGACATGATCTTCGACCCCACCAATCCCGACACCATCTACGCCGGCTTCTGGCAAGTCATCCGCACCCCCTACAGCATGGAGTCGGGCGGCCCCGGCAGTGGCCTGTTCAAATCCACCGACGCTGGCCAAACGTGGACAGAAATCGGCCGCAACCCCGGCGGTCCCTCCAAAGGCGTCCAAGGCAAAGTCGGCATCGCCGTCTCCCCGACGAATCCCGACCGCCTCTGGGCCATCATTGAAGCCGAAGACGGGGGAGTCTTCCGCTCTGAAAACGCCGGCAAAACCTGGACCCGCAGCAACGACCAGCGCATGCTCCGCCAGCGCGCCTGGTATTACTCCCGCATCTTCGCCGACCCCGTCAAACCCAATACGGTCTACGTCCTAAACGTCGGCTTCCATCGCTCCGACGACGGCGGCAAAACCTTTACCACCATCCAAACTCCTCACGGCGACAACCACGATCTCTGGATCGCCCCCAACGACTCCAACCGCATGATCGAAGGCAACGACGGCGGTGCCAACGTCTCTTCCAATGGCGGCCGCTCCTGGTCTTCCATCATGAATCAGCCGACCGCCCAGTATTATCGCGTTACCCTCGACAACGATTTTCCCTATGGCATCTACGGTGCCCAGCAGGACAATACCACCGTCAAAGTCAAATCGCGAGGCAACTCCGGTGCGATCACCGAAAACGACTGGCACCCCGTTGGTGGCGGGGAAAGCGGCTGGATCGCTCCCGACCCCAAGGATTCGAACATCGTCTACGCCGGCTCCTATGGCGGCCTGCTCACCCGCTATGACCACCGCTCCGGCCAAGTCCGTACCGTCAATGTATGGCCGGATAACCCCATGGGTGCCGGTGCCGAGGCCATGAAATTCCGCTTCCAGTGGAACTTCCCCCTGCTCTTTTCCCCGCACGACCCCAGCGTCCTCTATACCGGCGGCAACATGGTCTTCCGTTCGACTAACGAAGGCCAATCGTGGCAGGCCATCAGCCCCGATCTCACCCGGAACGACAAGTCGAAGCAAGGGTCCTCCGGCGGCCCCATCACCCAAGACAATACCGGCGTCGAATACTACTGCACCATCTTCACAATCGATGAATCGCGCCACTCAAAAGGGCTCATCTGGACCGGCAGCGACGACGGTCTCGTCCATGTCACCCGCGACGGCGGCAAGACCTGGACCAATGTCACTCCCAGCAAAGAGATCATGCCCGAGTGGATCCAGATCAATTCAATCGACGCGTCCCCCCACGATCCTGCCACCGCCTATGTCGCCGCCACCGCCTACAAAAGCGACGATCACCGTCCCTACCTTTATCGCACCACCGACTTCGGCAAAACCTGGAAGAAGATCATCACCGGCATCCCGGACAACGCCTTCACCCGCGTCATCCGGGAAGATCCCAACAAACGCGGCCTCCTCTTTGCCGGAACCGAAACCGGCCTCTTCCTTTCGCTCGACAATGGCGACAACTGGCAGCAGTTCCAGCTCAATCTGCCGATTGTCCCCATCACCGATCTCGCCTTCCACCAGCGCGAGAACGATCTCGTTATCGCCACCCAAGGCCGTTCGTTCTGGGTCTTCGATGAACTGCCAATTCTCCACCAACTAATGGACAAAATTTGGACCACGGCCGTTCACCTGTTCGAACCCAAGCCGGCCTATCGCTATGCCGGCCCCAGCCCCAACCGTCGCAGTGGTGGCGGCGTGGCCGGCCAGAACCCGCCCAACGGCGTCGTAGTCAACTACTTGCTCCCCGCCAAACCGAAAGGCGAGGTGACGCTTGAATTCCTCGACCCAGCCGGCAAGCTCATTAAAAAATTCTCGAGTAAAGCCGCCGAGGCCCCCGCCGCCGCTGCTCCTTCCGCTGACGATGACGAAGACGGTCCAAGGGCCCCCGCCCCGCCGGGGCTGGTTCCGGCCGCTGCCGGCATCAATCGCTTCACCTGGAACCTGCGCTACCCGGATGCCTCCACCTTCCCCGGCATGATCTATTGGTCCGGCACTTCGAACGGCCCTCTCGCCGTCCCGGGCAGCTACACCGTGAAGCTAACCGTTGACGGGGAAACGCTGTCTCAACCCTTCCTCATCAAGAAGGATCCCCGCATGGGCGGCTCCGTCTCCGATCTCCAAAAGCAGCTCGATCTCGCCCTGCAACTCCGCGATAAAGTCAGCCAGGCGAACGACGCCGTCATCAAAATCCGCGATATGCGGAAGCAAATCGAAGATCTCATCGCCCGCGCCTCCGCGGTCAAGGAAGTGGTCGACGCCGGTAAGAAACTCGCCGCCGCACTCACGGCCGTGGAGCAGGAACTGTACCAGACGAAGAACCAGAGTGGCCAGGACCCGCTAAACTATCCCATCAAACTGAACAATAAACTGGCCGCTCTGCTGGGTGTGGTGCAGAGTTCCGATACGGCACCCACGGCCCAATCCAATCAAGTGTTTGAGGATCTCGCCACCAAAGCCAACGGCCCACTCCGTCGTCTCGATAGCTTGGTGACTGTCGACCTTGCGGCGTTCAACAAGTTAGTTCGCGACGCCGCCGTCCCCGCCGTCATTCTCAAAGGGAAATAGGCTCCGGCTGCCCTGTACAATAACTTGATGACCCCGAGTGAGATCGCCGAGCACCCCGTTTTTCAGACCAACTGGTACCACAAACTGGAACTCGCCCCAGGCCTGATGACGAATGGGCCGGGGTTCGACAACCTAGTGGTTACCCGCGAGATGCTGAACGGAATCGATGTCGCCGGACACAATTGTCTCGACATCGGCACGATGGATGGGTTAGTTGCGTACCTGCTGGAACGGCGGGGAGCGGCGCGATCCGTCGCCTACGACCGGAATAGCCGGCCGCTGAATCCAATCTCGAATGGAGACCGCTTTCGGTTTGCTCGGGAAGCGCTGGGGTCCAAGGCTGAGTTTTTGTGGGACATGCCGTTGAAGCATGTCTGGGCGGCATCGGCCGACATTGGCCTGCGAACTTATGACGTAGTCGTGTTCGCCGGGGTTTTGTATCACATGTTCGATCCGCTGGCAGGATTAGCGGTCGCCCGAAACCTAGTGCGGGATGGCGGGCTTATCGTCGTCGAAACCGGGGCCACGCTGGACGCGAGCGCCAGCATGCACGCCAACGTCGGCGGAAGGTTTTATCCGGCGGATGACTATTGGCTGCCCTCCGTTCGGACCCTTGAATACTGGATGCGGTTCCTGCATCTGGAGCCGATCGACGCCACTTTTCTCCATCATCGCGTGGTGGATGGGCTGCCGGTGATCCGGGTGGCCGTGACCTGCCGGGCGGTCGAAAGCTTCCGCGCCACTCCAGAAGACGACTGGATGCGTCGGCAGACGAACGGAGCGTTTGTGCCCGACTTTCAAGAATGCTTGAACTGGGACGAAACAAAAAGTGACAAGCCAGCGGTTCCTTACAAACACTCCGGTCGTCATATCGCCAGGCATCCAGGCTCCGACGTGCTGGACCTGTTCAGCACACTAACGTCGAGTCCGGCGATGCGGGCCGCGGAACATCCGGAGATGATGCATCTGCTATTGGCTGATCGCTGACGCAGCTCAACTAGCTAATCCGCTCATTTAGGGGAACGCCTGTTTTGAGCGGCTGACGGGTTACGCCGGAGAAGAGGTGATCGGTCGCGACCGCAACTTCCTATAGGGCTCGGGGTCGGTTTTAGCCACGGCGGAACCTTTACGCAACAAACTGGCAATCGCCGTCTTGCGTCCGATTCGGGAGGCCGGAGGGATTGCCGTGGGACTTGTACACGGGTTGACCCGCCATATCAGGGTTCGGCGTAGAGGCGTTGATGCGAGATCAGGCAATGTCGCCCGCAGAGAGTGGTGGGCTCTGGCTCAAGAACGCGGGGCGGGTAAAACGGCGGAAGGACCCGATTGATTCTCGTCCGGGGGGGAGCCGTGCTTCGCCTTTTGGTCTTCAACAGCAAGGGCAGCTACAGGTCCGTCTCAACGGAAGGGGAGCCTGAAATCCGTTACTGCCATCGGAAATAAGGGACAGCGCAGGCTATGGGTCCCCAGTCCAGCGCGGCGCTTATCCAAGGGCATGTTCTCCCTCTTGGCGGGTTCACTCTCTGAAACCGACCGCCGCCAGGCCACATCCTATTCTGTAAGTGTCTCTTCTTGAACTACGCCCCTCCGGTTTATTCTGCCCCGGTGGGGACTTTTACATTGATCCCTGGAAAGGCGTGGATCGCGCCATTATCACCCACGGGCACGCCGACCACGCGCGCGTCGGTTCGAAGTCCTATCTCTGCTGCAACGACGCCGTCGAAATCTTGCACACCCGCTTAGGGCATCAGGCTTCCATCCAAGGCGTCGCGTATGGCGAGACGGTCAGCTTTGGCGGAGTGAACGTGACCTTGTATCCAGCGGGGCATATCTTGGGCTCAGCCCAAATCAAAGTGGAAAGCCGCGGGTATTCCTGGGTCGTCTCTGGGGACTACAAAGTGGAGCCCGACGCCACCTGCGCCGCGTTTCAGCCTGTCCGATGCAACGGCTTCGTGACCGAGGCCACTTTCGCTCTGCCGATCTATCGGTGGCGCCCCTCCGGCGAGGTCTTCGCCCAAGTGAACGAGTGGTGGCGGGCCAATGCCGCGGAAAAGCGCGCGAGCGTTCTTTACGCCTACTCTCTCGGCAAGGCACAGCGGCTGTTAAGCGGCGTGGATGCCGATATCGGTCCCATCTACACGCATGGTTCGGTCGAGCGGCTAAACGAAGTGTATCGCCGGGCGGGAGTGGCGCTGCCGAAAACAACCTATGCGCTGACCGCCGATATTGCCACTTATGCGGGGTCATTGATCGTGGCCCCGCCTGGCATGAACGGATCGAGTTGGGTGCGAAGGTTCGGAGATTTTTCCACCGCTATCGCATCCGGCTGGATGCAAGTCCGAGGACACCGAAGGCGCCGCGCGGTGGACCGTGGCTTTACTTTATCGGACCATGCCGACTGGCCGGGGCTGCTAAGTGCGATTCGAGAAACTGGCGCCGAGACCATCTGGGTGACGCACGGATCCATTGACCCGCTCGTTCGGTGGCTGAATGAGAATGGCTGGGATGCCAAAGGCCTGGATACGCAGTTTACGAGCGACGAAGCCGATCAAAACGAGACGTCGGAAACCGAACAGGTTCCAGAATGAAGCGCTTCGCAGAGCTCTACACGGCGCTGGACGCGACCACTAAAACCAATGCGAAGGTCGCGGCAATGGAATCGTATTTTCGGCAAGCGCCCGCTTCGGATGCGGCGTGGGCAACCTATTTCTTGCGCGGCGGGAAGCTGCGTTCTCCATTTCCATCTAAACTAATGCGACAGTGGGCTGCCGAGGCGGCGGGGATACCGGCGTGGCTGCTCGAAGAATGTTACGAGTCGGTGGGCGACTTAGCCGAGACGGCTGCCTTGCTGGTGCCGGACGCGGGGACAGGATCGAGCGATATCAAGTTGACCGAATGGATTGAGCAGCGGCTGGCCCCCTTGCGAGCGATGCCCGAGACCGAACAGCGTGAAATGATTTTGCGGAGCTGGCTGCAATTGAGCTCCTCGGAACGATTCGTCTGGAACAAGCTCATTACCGGTTCCTTCCGCGTGGGCGTATCGGAAGGGCTGGTGCTACGAGGCTTGGCGGCGGCGACAGAGGTGCCGGAGAGCGTGCTGGCGCACCGGCTAAGCGGCTCCTGGCAGCCCACGCCCGAAGCCTGGGCACTCCTCATTTCGAAGGAAACTTCGGATGCCGCCACCAGCCAGCCATATCCGTTCTTTTTATCCCATCCGCTGGAAGGATCACCCGACCAATTAGGTAACGTTACGGAGTGGTTGGTGGAACGAAAGTGGGATGGCATCCGGGCCCAAGTGATCCGGCGGAAAGGCGAGGTGCACATCTGGTCCCGCGGCGGCGAGCAGATTACCGATCGCTTTCCCGAGGTTCTCAGCGAGGCGTGGCGACTGCCCAATGGAACGGTGCTCGATGGCGAGATTCTAGGATGGAATGACGGACGGGTGATGCCTTTTGCCGATCTGCAGCAACGCATTGCGCGCCGAAAGCCAGGTAAAGCGATTCTTGCCAAAGTTCCCGCGCGGTTAATGGCATTTGACCTGCTGGAATGGGATGGCGTTGATATTCGCGCGCGTCCATTGGTCGAACGGCGAACGATTCTTGAAACGCTGCCCGTGAACTTGTCCCCCAGCCTGCCAGCGCTTACTTGGGATGACGTCGCTGCCTTGCGCGCCAGTTCGCGGGAACTCGGCACCGAGGGCGTGATGTTGAAGCGATTGCACTCTCCCTATGGGGTGGGCAGGCAACGGGGAGATTGGTGGAAGTCGAAGATTGAACCGTATTCGGTGGACGCGGTACTGATCAACGCACAACGGGGGCATGGGCGGCGCGCGAGCCTCTATACCGCCTACACGTTCGGAGTTTGGGATGAGGGCAAGCTGGTGCCTTTTGCCAAGGCCTACTCGGGACTGACGGATGCGGAAATTCGCGCCGCCGATAGTTTCATACGGAAGAATACCGTGGAACGATTTGGCCCGGTGTGTTCAGTGACTCCAGAGCTTGTATTCGAGATAGCGTTCGAAGGCATTCAACGGTCGACGCGGCATAAGTCCGGTATCGCGGTGCGGTTCCCCCGAATGGCGCGATGGCGCACCGATAAGAAAGCAGCCGATGCCGATACCCTCGAAACCGTGAAAGCGTTGTTGCGAACATGACGGCGGATTTACGCGCCTGGTTTGCGGCCCGCAACTGGAAGCCGTTCGCGTTTCAACGCGCCGTTTGGAAGGCCCATGCGGCGGGCCAGCAAGGATTGATTCACGCCGCCACCGGCACCGGAAAGACTTACGCAGCTTGGTTCGCCGCCTTGCAGAAGAATCCCGGCGACCAGATGCGCGTGTTGTGGATTACTCCGCTGCGGGCGTTGGCCACGGACACACTTACCGCCTTGCGGGCGCCGGTGGAAGAGCTCGGGTTGCCGTGGAGGGTAGACGCGCGCACGGGCGACACATCCTCAGCAACACGGCAGAAGCAACGTCGGTGGATGCCGAATGCCTTGGTGACCACCCCGGAAAGTCTCTCCGTCATGTTGAGCGGCGACAACGCGCCGGACCTTTTTCGGCATCTGGACATGGTGGTCGTCGATGAATGGCACGAGCAGTTGGGCAGCAAGCGGGGTGTGCAGACAGAGTTGGCGCTGGCCCGGCTGCGCAGCTGGTCACCCCAGATGCGCGTCTGGGGCTTGTCGGCGACAATTGGAAATCTCGAAGAGGCTCTCGCCGTGTTGTTGGGTCCGGAAGTTGATGGGGGGCTGATTGTGCAAGGCCAGCAGCCCAAGAAGGTTGTGATCGATTCGCTGTTGCCCGACACGATGGACCGATTTCCCTGGGCCGGCCACCTCGGCGCGACCCTGCTGGGACAAGTGGTGAAAGAGCTGCAGGCCGTGAGGACCGCACTCGTCTTTACGAATACGCGATCACAAGCCGAAATTTGGTACCAACTGTTGCTCGAAGCATGCCCGGAATTTGCCGGTGAAATCGCGCTGCATCATGGGTCGCTGAGCCGAGAGGTGCGCGAGTGGGTCGAAGGAGCGCTGCGGCTGGGCCGGCTGCGGTGCGTCGTGTGTACGTCGAGCCTGGATTTGGGTGTGGACTTCACCGCCGTGGAAAGAATCCTGCAAATTGGAAGCCCCAAAGGCATCGCGCGGCTCCTGCAGCGCGCCGGGCGTAGCGGCCACCAGCCCGGAGCCACCAGCCGCGCCACCGTTGTGCCCGCCCACGCCTTTGAACTCGTTGAGGCGTGCGCCGCGCGGGAGTACATCAAGCGCGGTTTGCTGGAATCGCGAATCCCGCTGGAGAAGCCTTTGGATGTGTTGGTCCAGCACATGGTGACCGTCTCTTGTAGCAACGGCTTTGCGTCCGAAAGTCTGTTCCAGGAAGTACGCAGCACGTACGCCTATCGCAATTTGACCTGGAAGGAATGGGAATGGGCCCTGCGGTTTGTCTCCGTGGGCGGAGAGGCGTTGGGCGCCTATCCGCGGTTCCAAAAGTTGGTCCAAAACGACGAGGGCCGGTGGATTCCCGCCAACGCGGCGATCGTTCTGCAACACAGAATGAACATCGGGACGATCACGGCGGACAGCACGTTGCAGGTGAAATTCTTGACCGGTGCGCACCTCGGCAGTATTGAGGAATACTTCGTGGCCGGCCTGAAGCCGGGGCAGGCGTTTGTGTTCGGCGGCAAGACGCTGGAAGTGGTTTCCCACAAAGAAATGACCGTTTTTGTGCGGGCCGCGACAGCGCCGAAGGGTGTCGTGCCGCGATGGATGGGCAGCAGGATGGCGATCAGCTCTCTGCTCTCTACTGCCGTGCGGCAGAAGTTGGATGAAGCGAGTAAAGGGTCGTTTCGGGGTGCGGAAATGCGCGCGATACGACCCGTGCTCGAATTGCAAAGCCAGCTTTCGGTCATCCCCGGCGCCGATGAGCTACTGATCGAAACGTTAATGGCACGCGACGGCTGCCATGTGTTTCTGTATCCGTTTGAAGGATTGCTGGTCCATGAGGGTTTAGCGACGCTGCTGGCTTATCGGATTACGAGGCTGCGGCCACAGTCCATCACGACCATGGCGTCGGAGTATGGCTTAGAACTGTTTTCGCAGGACCCCATTGCGATTGCCGAAGCCTGCAACGAGGGATTGTTTTCGCCCGAGAATCTTGAAGAGGATATCGGGGCCAGCGTGAACGCCGCCGAGTTAGGGCGTCGGCAATTTCGTGAAATTGCGCGGGTGTCCGGTTTGACTGTGCAAAATAGTCCGCGGCAGGTGCGGAATTCGCGACAGTTGCAGGCTTCAGCCGGTTTGCTGTACGACGTTCTGGTGCAATACGATCTAGCCAATCTTCTCGTCGAACAAGCTCGGCGCGAGGTGTTGGAAACCCAACTGGAGGCCAAACGGTTAAGGGACACGCTCGGGCGCATTTCGGCGAGCCGGATTGTTCATGTGTCACTCGAACGGGGGTCGCCGCTGTCGTTTCCCTTGCTGGTAGACCGCATGCGCGGCTCGGCGGTCAGCAGTGAGCAGCTCTTAGACCGCATTCGCAAGATGCAGGCGCGCGTGGAAAGAGTGGCTTCATGATGCCCGGCTCGTTGGAGTTGGAACTTAGGGGTCAGCATCTGGTGCTGCTGCCTGAGCGTGCCGCTTACTGGCGGGAGCAGGAGATGTTGTTGATCGCGGACATGCACTGCGGCAAAGCGGCCACGTTTCGAGCGCGCCCTCCGTGCCAACATAACTGAGACACTTTTCGTTCCCTAATTACACAGCAGGGCGGGAAGGATTCTTCCCCATGAACAAACAGAAATCTCTTGACTCCATCCCCGCGATTTTGCCGTCAGCGGGACGGAGGGAGCCCGAG
>JANXMS010000087.1 GCA_025354525.1 Acidobacteriota bacterium | reverse complement strand
CTCGGGCTCCCTCCGTCCCGCTGACGGCAAAATCGCGGGGATGGAGTCAAGAGATTTCTGTTTGTTCATGGGGAAGAATCCTTCCCGCCCTGCTGTGTAATTAGGGAACGAAAAGTGTCTCAGTTATGTTGGCACGGAGGGGAGGCACCTACGATGGTACCGAGGTATGGCAAATAATTCGTCCGAGGTCGCCAGACCTTCGCCAAGCGAAACTGGACGTACCGGGCATACCGACTGGCGTCCGAACAGAGGTTCCGATCTTGGCACCACCAAATATGGTGGAAGCAGGAGAAGTCGCAGAAACTCCACCAGCGGAGAAAGGCTTCGGAATAATGGGAGCCGAAGCAAGGCCTGCACCGCCACTGACCAGCCCACCAAGTCCGACACAGCCCAGATCGTGCTGTGTTCGCAGGTAGGCCACCGTAAAAACTTTGCGTGCATTCTCAGGAAGTGGTTTGTCGTCAGGAACGTAGCGCGGTAAAGGTCCCGCCATCAAGTATTCTAGTGTCGAGCCTTCCTGACCTCGAACATCAAACTTTTGCGCTTTGTCGCCCTCGGTGACCTTTTCATCCCCAGGACTGGAGCAGTCTCCCTCAAATTGCGTTCCTCCCTCAAATGGCGCGCCATAAAGCGGCATCGACTTAACAATGCGGCATTCGGTGCCATTCGGATCAACGAAGGATAGCGGGTTGTTCCGAACATAGGTGTATAAATTCCAACTCTGCGGATCCTCGGGCTTCTGGTCCGCAAATGGTACGTCCGGTGAAGTGAACCGCCCCTGCGCGGCGGACATGTACCTCGCCCCAAAGTAATCGAGGCTCGTCTCCGCATCCCGCTGCTTGCCGGTAAATTCCGTCACGGTTTTACGCCTTGATGTCTTCCGACCCAAGCAACGAAATTCACGACGTCTGCAACCGTCGTCAACTTCCGATCCTGATCGAGCAGATCTGAAGTGGGGGGAAGATTAAGGTGCAGTTCGGCCAGAATCGCATCGAGCGAGGAATCCATTTCTTCTGGTGTATGTCCAAAAACGCCTTCCAGATCGTCATCTGGCGCGAGGCGGAATCTGCGCCAAACTGCCCCACGTCGATAGAAGTCGTACACGGCACCGGCGGTTTCGGAAGGCACACCAAGGCGAACAAAGTGCTCTATAAACGATTTCCGGTCAATCCCATTGTGAGATCGTAGCCGGAGTTGGAATCGAATCCAGTACGCGAATACGCCCAAGACCGCGAAAACAAGTGAGATAACCAGTGGCGCGCCTAGCTGAGTCATAGACTAATTCCTCGCCACACAGGCCGCGGTCTCATACACGCCAATGGCCAGTCCGGCCACGCCAGTTGCTCGCCCAAGAGGCCCTAGGGCGCGACCGACGAACCCACCGAAGTTCGTGTTGCTGATCTCCAGGGCCCCATTCGCTCCCCGAACGACGCTTGGGAAGCCGCCACCTTTTGAGCCGAAGATTCTGCGCGACCCAATGGCAAGCTGCGACGTGTAGGGATTGCCTCCCGCCGCAAACGGCTTCGGGACCGTGTCTAGACCAAGTTGCCATACACTCTCTCCGGCAGCCGCGGTCGTAAACGGAAGATAGCTCTCCGCCGCACAATCAGCAAGAATAGCGATAGGCGCTGTGGTCTTGCCCACTTGGGCCAGCACTTTTTGCGCGTTAGGCTCAAGCGGTTTATCATTGGGGACATAGCGCGGAACAGGTCCCGCCATAAAGTATTCGAGTGTCGAGCCTTCTTTATGTCGAACATCAAACTTCTGCGCCTTGTCGCCCTCGGTGACCTTCTCATCTCCAGGGCTGGAGCAGTCTCCCTCAAATTGCGTTCCTCCCTCAAATGGCGCTCCATAAAGCGGCATCGACTTAACAATGCGGCATTCGGTGCCATTCGGATCAATGAAGGATAGCGGGTTGTTCCGAACATAGCTGTATAAATTCCAACTCTGCGGATCCTCAGGCTTCTGGTCCGCAAATGGTACGTCCGGTGAAGTGAACCGCCCCTGCGCGGCGGACATGTACCTCGCCCCAAAGTAATCCAGCCCCGTCTCCCCATCCCGCTCCTGCCCTGTAAACTCCAGGCTGGTGCCGAAGTCCGCGGCTGAGTAGCAAGGCGCTGTTCCGCGTCGGTTGCCGCCACTTGCATCCACTCGCACTCCGAACGGCTCGAAATCCCGGCAGCTTCGGACGCTGCCATCGGCATTTGGAACTTGTCGCACGGAGCCGAGATGATCCTGGCTCAGGTACACACGGCCAACGGAGGCTGGACCCCCGATCTCTACCGCAAGACGACCGAAACCGTCGTGAACGTACGTTCGGGTCTGGCCGCCTAGAAGGCGCCGCCAAACTCGGGCACCCGTTCCGTCATATCCGTACGACTCCTCGCCAGCCGTTACTTGACGGCCTTCGGCGTCGTAGGTGAAGGTAGTCGCCGGACTGGGGGTGGTCTTCAGCAGACCGTCCTGAGTGAAATCCCAGCCAGCGTTGCCAACTCGGTTGTTGGCTAGATTGAACGACGTTGGCTCGTTCGTGGAGGCAACTGAATTCAAGCGGCCCGCAATCGCGCGGTTGCCGAAGAAATCGTAACCATATTGGTGACACCATTCCAACCCTGGATCTGTACAGAAGGAGGGTGCCGCCGAGGCAGACGGCCGTTCGGCAGCGATGGCGAGCCGGTTCGCGTTGTCGTAGTTATAGTACTGAATGGCCGACCAACCGCCGCTGCGCTGAATCCGCTGTGATTGGACATTGCCGTTGTTAGCGGTCGTGTCATAGGTGTACTCAAGGCGCATTCCGGGACCGGCTGTCAGGACCGTGGGTTGGAGCCGCCGGTTGTATTCCGCAGTTTCGATGTCGTTATTGCCGAGAGTGGACTGCGTTGGCTGGCCGACGGAGGAGAAAGCGTTCACTGTGGCGTTTGATCGGATTGCGACGACGCGTTCGCCGAGACGAACATACTCTATTTGTAACTGGGCGGAGGCTGAGGTAGCTAAGAGCATTGAGAACAGGAGTGGGAGGAAGGGTATCTTGAGCATTCAATGATTTTCCTTTTCTGTGATTTCGCGCGGTTCAGGCCGGACGAGAGGCGGTTGGGCCAGAAAGAAAATTCCCATTGGGATATGCGCTGGCTGAGGCAAGAGTGAAGGTGCCGGATCTGGTCCGGTGCTTGGAATGATAGCGTCCGGCTTGGGAACCGAGTTAGTGGGTACGATGGTATCAATGGCGACGGGGCGTTCGACGAGACGGACATATTCTTTACTGGGCGGAAGCCGGGGAGGTTTAAACCAGTGGGAGCAGCCTTCGGAGGGAATGGTGACCCTAGCATTCGATGTATTTCCTTTTTCTCAGTACGTCTGATTCGCGAGAAGATTGACGCTACGGGCGGGCGTTTTAGCGCATTTCCCGGCAACTGCTTTCTTGAGCGAGGGATACGGCCGGTGATCTACGCTAAAGTACAGTCCGTGTTGTTGTGCGCTCTTTAATCACCCAGCCGGTGACGCCCTCTCCAGTTCTCAATGCACCCGCCAACATTTGTCGTTCATCCCATGGAAACGAGGTCAACGTAAGATCGCAGTCAGTCAATGCGACGCCCTCTTCATCGCTGGCACACACAAACGCCAGGGCCTCGAATCGCAGAAGGGCATCCCAGTATTGACGCCAGTCCTCGGTCGTCAGTTCCACAGTCCCCAGCCAGCTCGATAGTTTCTGACCGCCGTAACGAGGCCGTAAGATTAGACCGTATCGAACAGCTTCGGATCCAGTGCGAAAGGTGACTGCGACGATTTCGCCGTCCGTGAACTTCTCCGAGAGGAAATCAAAGGCATCCTGAGCATCCGGACAAGTCCCCGCTCCTCCCGAAAGCAGCTCTGTTTCGATGGCAATTGGAGTTCCAATCAGAGAAAACATCGCGTCCATGACCGGGCCGAGTCGAGGCGCTCCAAACTCTATGACTATCTGTGCCATGGCTTTATCTGCCGCCCGACTGCGAGTACTGTGACGCGACGCCGCCAGCGTTCGCTCCGCGAACGTAGCTGAGGATGCGGCCATCTTTCGCCACAGTCATGTAGTCATTCCCCACACGATAGATGGTGCTTCCAGCTTTTGAAATGTAGCTTCCGACCGTGTAGGTTCCCTGAGTGATTGCCGTCGAGACAAAATCCCGGGAGAAGGAGAGGAACGCCTGAGGGTTGCCTACGAATTGAGGGTTCCCCGAACGCGCGATCATCTGCGCAAGCTTCGCGCCAGCCGGAAGGGCAAGCGCAGCAGCCTCAGCGGCACCGATAAGGTTGACGCTTGTAAGGCCTGCGCCAGCCGCGATGACGGGCCTCCCTATGGCAACTGCACCTACAACGGCACCAACGGCCATTAAGCCTCCCACTGTGTTGACCGCCGGTGCGGCGAGTTGAGTGCCTCTCTGCAGCGCCAGGAGTCCAAAATCCGGCCCGAAACCATACGAGGCAGAGGTCCTATCCGCCCCGTTCGTTGTTCCCGTCAGACTCAACGATCCGTGAGCGAAGCGAGCCTGTGTAACCGTTCCATCGACCCAGTACCCGCCTGTCTTTCCGCAGTCCTTTGATGTGTTCTGGTTGTTGATGCTCTCGATGCCGTTGCCGCCGCTGTTCACATAAACGCAGTCGTTGCCGGTTGGATCAGTGAAGATGAGCGGATTGTTGCGAACGTAGCTATACAGATTCCAGCTCTGCGAGTCGCCAGGATTCTGATCTAATAGTGGCGCGTCCGGACTCGTGAACCGCCCTTGCGCCGCTGCCATGTACCGAGCCCGAAAGTAATCGAGGCCGGTCTCCCCACCCCGCTCCTGCCCTGTAAACCGCTGGGCGGACTCCAGATGGCCGAGACCACCGGTACGCGGGACGACCGCTCCGCGAATCCTTCCTGACGGACGCAGCTCTCCAGAATCGATTTGTCCTGCTGATCGTCGTAAGGGCAGTTGAGCCAGATCGGAGGCATCGTAACTGAAGTCTCGAGCGATGGGCGAGAGGCCCGGACTTCGAACATAGCCTTCAAGGCTCGCGACCGCGAGGAAAGCGACGATGAAACCGAGCACTGATCGAACGAGAGCCATCACTTAAGTTCCCTACCGGACGTCAGTTCCAAAGCAGCCGGTTCCGAATCCATAAAGGTCATGTGGATCGTACCGTTTTCAAGCCAAGCGTCTTCTAGAACATCGCGGCCAAAAGTCCAGAGCGTATCTCCGTTCTCGCGAAAAACGGCGACGCCGATTTCGTGGAACACCAGCACTAGCCCTTTATCCGGCAACGGGACCAGCGACCGAAAAAGAAATCCCAGCGGGAGGCTGTATGCTGTCTCCCCTTTGTCTGCTCGAATTGCAACGACCTCACTATTCAATCCGAACAGCAGGAGACCACGGTTGGGAAGCAGAAGGATTTGAGGCAGGATACCGTGCCCCTCGCAGCAAACACCTACCGCCAGACGTGGTGCTTTCGCTTTCCGAAACTCAGATTGAACCGTCACAGAAAAGAACTCTCTCTCTTGCTCTGGTGATTCTCCGATGATCACTTTACAGTCAAATTCGGCGAGATGGCTCTCCATCTCACGCCGGGTCGGCCAGCGGTAAAACTCGATGCTCGACCAAGGAAAAGACAACCTCATTAGCGCCCCCCTCCGAGTACCTTCATCGTGATGAGCTTGCTGCCTTCCGAGAAACGCCAATCGTAGGTGAAGGTCTGCACCGCACCTTCGGGAGTTGTGACCGATTCGAGTTCGCCCCACGACGGATTGTAGGCAAAGTTGTAGGTTCGAACTAGAGACGTGTTGGTGGCAGGAAGCCGGATCGATTCGACGGCGTACACGCCTCCACAGGCGGGAGGACCATTCGGCAGACAGCCCGCGGCAGCCGGATTGTAGGTCTGCCACTGCACCTTCCATTCGATGAGTTGATCGTTGAAGCCCTTGGCGGTGATGGTGTCGAGGGCGACGCCTTGCGAGTTTAGCGTAGCCGCCATGGTTAGGGTCCGGCCGGTGGAATCCGTGATCTGGAGTCGGGGTTCACCGTCGTAAGCTGGGTGGCTGATTTGAAAGCTAATTTGATTGCCGTTTCGATCGATCACCCGATTGTTGGCTTGGAACGAGATGAGTGGTCCAGAATTGGTATCGTTCAGAACGCGGGAGCCGTCCGGAAAGAACAAGGTCCAATTCCCAGTTCCTCTTTCGATCTCGACCCGAAGAAAAGTACTGTCGTTTGAGTAATAGACCAAGGTTGTGCCGACGGGGAATGGGGGTCCGCAACCGCCGGAACTAACTCCATTGGGGCCGTAGTCATAATAGCCTTCGGAGTCCGAGGCCATCACGGTACCTAAGGGGCTCCCCTTGGCACCTTTCAAATGAAGAAGATGACGGCCCCCATCTGGAAAGACAACCGAGAGTCGATTTCCTCTGGGTGCCCCGGTGCAGTTTATGACATCGCGACCCTCCCAGAAGAGCTCGTAATAGGCGGAGTATTTCCAGCCGCCTCCGGCTGCATCTGGCGTGTAGGAGTAGGGTGGGGTAGCGGGCCCCCAGATGGCTGAGTTATAGACAAGACCGAAGTCGAAGGTGCCGCCGGCGTGGCCCGCGGGAAACCGGTAGAGCGGAACGTTATAGAGCAGGAACCCCGTCTGCATGTTAACGGCGTCTTGATCGCCGGAATCCATGCTGCTGGTGGGCAGAATTCCACGCTCGATGAAAGTGGCGATCGCGGGAATTTGGGCGGTAAGGTGGCTGATGGCGAAGGCCAAGTAGAGGAGTACGAAACGGGGGAAAGCGAGATTCATTGGATCGGTGCTCCAGGGGCATTTCCGCTTGTACCGAATGCAGTGTCGACGATTGCGGGCGACGTACGTACCTCGCTGGCTTCAAACGTGAATCGTACTTTAGCGTCCTCAAAGCGTTCGATGCGAGCGGGTAACATTTGGGAACCGACTCTCCGCCAATCAGAATAGCGGGTTTCGACCAGGACTTCCGCACCCCCGAGTTTCCGGATACGATAGCGAACTCTGGACAGGAGTCGTGTTTTTGAATCAAAGTAGTAGTGCTTCTGCCGAATCAGGCTGGCGGAGCGAAAGGTTGGCCGGTCGATGTGCTGGAAAATATCCTCGCGGGGACCGGTATAGATGGGCGAACGACCGTCGTCCAGGCGGGCGTTTTGGCCGATCAAGCGCCAGGCGGCAGTTCGACCGAGAGAGAAGAAGAAGAGTTCGGGGGAGTCTCCGAGCAGAGTTTCTAGCAGGTCCTCATCCGCCTCCGCCAGTCGAGACGAAAGCTGGGAACCATCAAAGGAGATCACCTTGACCGAAGAGCCGGATTGCTGGATGCGAATTTTGTTTGGTAGTTCCGTAGTGATGACGGTGGGAATTCCTTGCGTCCCTTCGCGCAGAGAGCCGGTATAGACCGTGCGTTCGCTGCCGGGCTTTTCGAACCGGTCACCCAGGGCGGTTCGATAGCCGAGCAGGTGAAGGGGGTGGCGTAGGAACCCGCAGTCGGCTTGGCGGGAGTAACTGGCGTTTGCGGGAGAAGCGGCAAACCGCCAAGGAGCGCGGCGACAAAAAGTGGGAATGCAATCAAAGTACTAAATATTCGCATGGCAAATTCCTGATTTATACCAATCCTCACTGTTGTCCAAATTAGCCAAAAACCGTGATTAGGGGCGTTGAAAGCAAAGCATTTGCGTCGGTGCGATTCTCTGTTTGCAGTTGAGGTTGGTTATCGGAGCCGATTATTGGGTTGTTATGCTGTCCAACGTCGGATT
>JANXMS010000079.1 GCA_025354525.1 Acidobacteriota bacterium | reverse complement strand
GCCCGAGGTGACGCCGGTGGTGGCGTTCGCGGTGGCGGCGGCGGCGGAACCGGCAAGTAAGCCCTACGGCTTCAAGCTCCGTTCAAAAAATCCAGTCGTTGTTTCGAGTAAATGGCGTCGCGCTGCCCCCGCGACGCCATGAGTTTTTTGCTGGTAGAACATCAGCTCAAACTGCTTATTGGCCTTCTGCAAAGCATCAATCATATGCTGCGCGTTCTGGAACAAAACGTTGTCGTCCTGGAAGTTGTGGACGATCATCAGCTTCCCTTGCAGCTTCGCCGCGTGGGTCACCGCCGAACTCTCCTTATAACCGTCCTCATTCCGCGACGGCAGCCCCATGTAGCGCTCCGTATAAATCGTGTCGTAGTGCCGCCAATCCGTCACCGGCGCGCCTGATACCCCGGCCGCAAACGTCTCCGGCGCATTGAACAACGAGTACAGCGTCATATAGCCTCCGTAGGACCATCCATAAATCCCCACACGCTTCTCGTCCACATAGCCCTGGTTCACCAGATACTTAACCCCCGTCAATTGATCGGCCAACTCCGTCTTGCCAAACTGCCGATGTAACGGAGCCTCCCACGCGTGCCCCCGGCCCCCCGCCCCCCGGTTGTCCATTCGCCAAACCACAAAGCCCCGCGCCGCCAGCGCCTGCTCCCAATTCAATCCCGCCCAGCTATCGCGCACCGTCTGCGCATGCGGTCCCCCATAAACCATTACAATCGTCGGATACTTCCGTCCCGCCACAAACCCTACTGGCTTAATTACCTGTCCGTAAAACGTGTTTCCACCAGCTTCAAACTGCACCGGCTCCACAGGCTGCAACGCGTACTCGGTCATCACCGATTTGTTCGCTGGCGTCAACACCGCCAACTGTTCGCCCGAAATCCTATGCAGCGTCCGTTCCGGCGGCGACGCCAAGCTCGAATGCGTATTCGCATAGTACGCCGCAGTCGGGCTCATCGAAACCGCATTCGTCCCCGCCGCTTTGGTCAACCGTACCACGTCCCCTCCGGCCAGCGGCACCCGATACAAATGCCGTTCCAGCGGGCTCTCCTTAGTCGCCGTAAAGTAAATGTTGTGGGCATCCACGCCGTCCACCGAGTTCACCTCCCAATCCCCCGATGTCAGTTGCCGCTCCAGTTGTCCCTGCGCCGAGTAGACGTAAAGGTGTCGAAACCCCGACCGCTCGCTCGCCCACAAAAACCGGCCATCCGGCCAAAATCGCAGTACATCGTGCAGGTTCACCCACGCCGCGTCTTTCTCTTCCAACAGCGTCTTCACCCGTCCATTGGCCACATCCGCCGTCAGCAACTCCAACCGGTCCTGCACGCGGCTCAACCGCTGCACGGCCAACTGCTGGCTCGACGGCAACCAAGCCACGCGCGCGATCAGCGTCTCCGCAGTCGACCCCAGTTCCATCCACCGCGACTTGCCGCCCCGCGCCGCCACCACCCCCAGCCGCACGCTCGCATTCGGCGTCCCGGCCTTGGGGAATCGTTGCGGCTCCAGCACGGCCTGTATCGGCTGCGAATCGACATGCGGATGAATCATCTCCGCCCCCACGTCAAACTGCAGATAGGCAATCGACTTCGAATCTGTCGACCACCACCATGCGCGGCCCAAATCCAACTCTTCCGGATACACCCAGTCGAGCTTCCCGTTCCAGACCGTCTCGCTCCCGTTCCTAGTCAACCGACGCTCGCGCCGATTGCCCACCTCCATCGCATACAGGTCACTCCCCCGCCGAAAACCCACCATGCGACCGTCTGGCGAAAGGTGACCGTCCTCTTCCGCCTCCTCGGTTGCCGTCAACTGCGTCCACTGCTTAGAGCCGACTGCAAGCACGAACAGATCCCCGCCGGTAGCCACCAACAGCCGCTGCCCATCGTTCGACCACTCCGGCCGACTTTCCGCCACTCGCCGATTCTGCCATCCAAAGGGCTTATTGCTCGGTCGCGCTTTGGCCTTCCCTTCAATGTCCTTCAGGTTGGCAAGCTCGATCCGCTGCCCCGTGGCGCAATCATAGAGCATCAGCGCCTTTTGATCGACAGACAAAAAGCGGTCGCCCGCCGGTGCCCAAATCGCGGCACCGCTCGTGCTAGGGCTCAACCTCGCGACAGCGTCCAGAGTAACTGGCTTCGGCTGGGCGGAAAGCCCATCGCCAAAAATGGGGATCAATAAAGCGAGGAGAAGAGTGTGCGAAATCACCCTACCATCATCGTTGATTTCATTTTTAAAACGATCGCCGCTTCACCATAACACCGTCGTTTGAATAGACAGTCTTATAAGACGAGTCGGCCTCGATTTTTGCCTGCACTTGAAGACGCTCCCCGACGGTCAACAGCGACGCGTAATCGTGGGGCGTAAGCAAGATATAGTCGAGCCCCTCAGCCCGCGCGAACAGCGGCGCGTTACCCAGAAATTGGATCAACGCCGCTTGCGTTAGCCGCCGCGAAGGATGCAGGCTGAAGCCGTGCCGATGAGTAACGGCATGCAGCATCGCATCATCACTGGCCAGAAATCGAGCGCTCGCCGGGGTGTTGGCGTCAATCCAGAAATAGGCCTGACTGCGCAGCGGATGGAACGCCTTGTAACGGTCCAGATTTTCGTACTCCGCTCGAAGCGGCACCGCGGCGCGTCCCACCAACACCAGCGCCGCCACGATCGTGGCCACTATGCCGTAGCGAGGCACCGCCGCCAAAGCCATCATTACGCCCGCCAGCAGAAGAGGCATAATCGGCAGCAGCGTCCTCGCCTGCGGCACCTGCTCGCTCAACAAAATCGCGACGAGATACGCGACGCCGAATGCCGGATACACGCTCGCCACGCGAACCCGAGACCAGCCATAGGCCGCCGTCAATGCAAGAATCACTATCCCCGGTTCCGCCAGCGCCGCAACGTTCCCGATGAGATACCCGAAGCTCGACTTAACCTGCGTATTCAGATACCAACCGGCCAACCCCTGCGCGGACGGATCCGAATGCGCTCCCACAAACGAACGCCACCACCACGCCGTCGCCAGCAACACGACCGAAAAAATAGCCCCTTGCGCATACCGTCGCCGAAAGATCAACAACGGAACCATCGCCGACAATGGAATCAACAAGGCGACCGAAGTCAGATAAGCACCTGCTGCCGCGATTGCGGCCAGTAGTGCCGCCGCCCGGCTGTCCTGCTCCAGCGCATACACCGCCGACAGCAGCAAGGCCAGCGTCAATAAGTCAGGCAAAAGACTCGCGCTGCCCAACACAAACGAAACGTTCGATCCCAATAGCAGGCACAACAACGCCGCCTGCCAATGCTCCCACCCCTGTTGCCGCGCCCAAAAGAATACGAGCGCGAGCGACGTCGGTGCCATCACCCACAACATCCAACTCAACAAAGTCCGGCTATGCGCGAACGGTGCCAGATACGCCGGAAACAGCGGCGGCACCCGCGTCTGCACAGGTTCGCCCGGGACACTTGCCATCCGATAGCCTCGGCCATCGGCCATGGAAAGGCCAGCACTGAAGTAAAGACTGTCCTCGGTCAGAGAGCCAAGTTGCGGCAAATCGCGCGCCGAAAAAGCAAACCAAGCCGAAGGCAGCAGCGCGGTGAGCAGCAAAGTCCAGGGGAGCAAACGAAGCATGGGGGAACGAACTAGAATACCAGTATCCATGCAGATCACTTTTCGCGGCGCTTGCCGCACCGTAACGGGCTCCTCCCACGAGATTCAATACGGCGGCAAGCGAATCCTGCTTGACTGCGGTTTCTTCCAAGGTCGACGCGCCGAAGCGAATGAAAAAAATCGATGGTTCGCCTTCCCTCCAGCCGAAGTCGACGCCGTCGTCCTCTCCCACGCCCACATTGACCACAGCGGAAAACTACCTAAACTCGTGCAAAAAGGCTTCCGCGGGCCTATCTATACCACCAGCGCCACCGTCGACCTCTGCAAGTCCATGCTCGCCGACTCGGCCTTCATCCAAGAAAAAGACGCCGAATTTCTCAATCGCCGCACCTCCCGCAAACGCCGCCTCCAACCCGACTGCCCAGACTGCGAAGTCGAACCCATCTACACCGTCGCTGATGCCAACGCCACCTTCCCTCTCTTCCGTTCCATGCCCATGCACGAATCGGCCAACGTCGTCGGCGACATCAGCTACACCGCCTACGAAGCCGGCCACATGCTCGGCTCGTCATTCGTGAAGGTGGAAGCCGGGCCCACCCGCCTGCTCTTCTCCGGCGACGTCGGCCGCAAAAACCTACCCATCATTCGCGACCCTGAAGCGCCCCCCGCCGCCGACTACCTCATCATGGAAAGCACCTACGGCGACCGCCTCCATCAACCCATCGAGCACGCCAAAGCCAAGCTCGCCGAAATCATCAACCGCACCGCCCAACGCGGCGGCAAAATCATCGCCCCCGCCTTCGCGGTCGGCCGCACGCAGCAAATCGTCATGATGATCAACGAGCTGATTCTCGCGCAACAAATTCCCGATATTCCCGTCTTCGTCGATAGCCCCCTCGCCACCAACGTCACCGAAATCTTCCGCACTCACACCGAATGCTACGACTCGGAAACCGCCCGCTTCCTCGCTGATCATAACGACCCCTTCGGCTTTCGCCGCCTCCGCTATATCCGCGACGTCGAAGAATCAAAGGCGCTGAACTCGTTCCGCAGGCCTTGCATGATCATCTCGGCCTCCGGCATGGCCGAAGCCGGCCGCGTCGTCCACCACCTCGCCAACAACGTCCACGATCCCCGCAACACCGTCCTCATCACCGGATTCCAAGCCGCCAATTCGCTCGGCCGCAAACTCCTCGAAGGACAAAAGGAAGTCAATATTTTCGGCGAGCCCTTCCAAGTCCGCGCCGAAATCGCTAAGATCAACGAACTCTCCGGCCACGCCGACCAAAACGAGTTGCTCGCATGGATGGAGCCGATCGCCAAGGGGCTAAAGCACGTCTTCCTCGTCCACGGGGAACCAACCCAGCAGGAAGCCTTGGCCGCGCTCATCCGCAGCCGGTACAGCCTCCCCGTTACGATTCCGGAGAGCGGCGACACGTTCGCCTGTTAGTGATAGGATGTGGAGCATCGATCATGCTTAGGCTCTGCTTTGGCTTCGGACTCACTCTCGCCTTATTCGCGCAGGAAGATGTCGCTACCCTGCTCGAACAAAAGTGCCTCCACTGCCACGGCGGAGCCCTGGAACTCGGCAAACTCGATCTCCGCACCCGAGCATCCATCCTCCGCGGCGGCGAACACGGAGCCACCGTCGTCCCCGGAGCCGCCGCCACCAGCAAACTCGTCCGCATGATCAGCGGCCTCGATACGCCCCGCATGCCCCTCGGCGGTGCCCTCTCCGAAACCGAAATAAAGCTCCTCACCGATTGGATCAACGCCGGAGCCAAATACCCAGACCGCCCCCTCGTCGCCAAGCAGTCCGTCGTCTCCACCGAACCGCCCCTCCGCGACGCCGACAAAAAATGGTGGGCCTTCCAACCCATCGCTCGACCCGCCGCCACAATCGACTCCCTCCTCCATGCCGGACTAACCAAGAAGGGGCTCCACCCCGCCCCCCGCGCCGACCGCTCGACCCTCGTCCGCCGCGCCTATCTCGATCTCATCGGCCTCCCCCCCACGCCCGCCGAAGTCGACGCCTTCGTCAACAGCAAAGCCCCCGACGCCTGGCCCCGCCTCATCGACCATCTCCTCGCCTCCCCCCACTACGGCGAACGCTGGGGCCGCCACTGGCTCGACGTCGCCCGCTACGCCGACTCCAACGGCTACGAACACGACTTCGACCGCCCCAACGCCTGGCGCTATCGCGACTACGTCATCCGCGCCTTCAACGCCGACAAGCCCTACGACGCCTTCCTGACAGAACAACTCGCCGGCGACGAAATCGACCACCCCACTTACGACTCCCTCACCGCCACCGGCTTCCTCCGCAGCTACGCCAAAGTCGGCTTTCGCGAAAAAGATAACCCCGAATTTCGTTACGAATATCTCGACGACATCATCGCCACCATCGGCCGCGGCGTCATGGGCCTCACCGTTCAATGCGCCCGCTGCCACGATCATAAATTCGATCCCATCTCCCAAAAAGACTACTACCGCATGCAGGCCACGCTCTTCGGCTACGTCGAAGTCGACCAACCCCTCGTCCCCCCCGCCGAAGCCAAAGCCTGGCGCCAAGGCAACGCTCGTGTTGACGCCGCCATCGCTCAAATTCGCGACCGAATTCGCGTCCTCGAAACCCCTTACGCCGCCCAAATCCTGCCCAACAAATACAAGCGCTTTCCCGCCAACGTCCAGGAAGCCATCGCCACCCCCGAAGCCCAACGCACCCCCGGCCAAACGCTCCTCGCCAACCAAGTCATCCGGACGACGCGCGCCTCGGCCTCCGAGATCGACCGCATCTGCTCACCAGCCGACCTCGCCACCCGCCGCCAACTCAGTGCCGAAATCGTTGCCCTCGAAAAGCAACGCCCCGCCCCCGTCCCCATGGCCATGGGCGTCACCGACGGCGACTACCGCTTCACCCCCGATGGCCCCGGCGATGAACCCGCTCCCGGCAAAGGCATCAAGGCCGAAGCCATCG
>JANXMS010000027.1 GCA_025354525.1 Acidobacteriota bacterium | reverse complement strand
ACTTCAGGTTTTACACAATTGTGTTTGGGCACGTTGATTGGTGTGGCGGCTGGGGCGGCAGCAACAGGTGCTGCTGTGTTATCCCCCTTCCTCTCTCCCGACATTGCTCCGGATCTCTTCAGACGTCGCGGATTGGCCCTCTGTTAAGTCAAGACTTGCTATAACAATTGAGGACCGCCGCCGTGAACCTGACGATTTGCCTCCCCGATGGAGAGGTACGGGCCTTGGAAGTGAAGGCCAGAGCGCAGGGGATCTTCGCCGAGCAGTATGCGTTGCAGGTGCTGGAGCGGGATTTGTCTCCAGAGTGGCTGCGCCAGTCATGGTCAAGCGCGGAAAAGGACGGCTCGATCAGTTGTCCCTGGATGAGATTGAGGCAGAGATCGCTGCCCGCGCGGCAAAGCCGTTGCACAACCGACCCGCGTCTCGGCGTCCTTTGACACGAACATCATCGTCTCGGCGTTACTCCAACCCCTCGGGCCTCCGGCACAAGTGTTCTTGTTGGCGCTAGAGCGATACCCGCCTTAATGGAGGCGTTCTGGAAACCCGAACTACCGGCCCCGTATTGGGCGGACTGCAAACTGCGTTTGTCCCAGCTCAGGGCCCCGTCAATGCATGCGCTTGTCGTCGATCTCGCCGAGGCTCTATCCCCCTTCCTCTCTCCCGACATTGCTCCGGATCTCTTCAGACGTCGCCGATTTGCCCTCTGTTAAGTCAAGACTTGCTATAGAGGAAGTGATACGCCGACCGCGGTTTCGTCGAACAGAGGAAACGATTCTTTCGGCCTGGGAGAGTGTTAGGAAAAAGGTTTATTGGGTGAGGGCATCGGAGGCTGTTCGAGCCTGTTCGGACCTCGACGACGATGCCTTCCTGGAATGTTTGTAGGCGTGCGGTATCAGGGATTTCCTTGTCCGGTGAGGTGGCACCGAAGTCGTTACACCACACGCCACTTCCTGGGAATTGTTGCTGGTAGAGCGCTTTGATGGGCTGCTGCTGGCGCTATTTTTTGGGGTCGAGTTGGCCGACGACGCGAGCGAGGTAGTTTTCGACGTGGGCTTCGTTGCGAACGGCTTCTAAGAAAGCGGACCGGAAGAGTTGATCCTTGCGGTTCATGAGGGTCTCGCGGATGGTTTGTTGGACGCGGGGGTCGCTCAACTCGCGTTGACCGGCAGGCTCCTTCGAAAGGAGCTTGAGGATGCGGTAGCCTTCTCCGGTCTTAATGACGGGGGAGATTTGGCCGGGTTGCATCGTGCTAACGAGCCGACGGAGATCGATGTTGGCTTTTTCGAGAGCGGACTCGGAGACGAAGCCGAGATCGCCGCCGTTGGCGGAGGAGCCGGGATCTTCCGAGTAGTTCTGGGCGAGCATGGAGAAGTCTTCGCCGGCGCGGAGGCGGTCGGAGATCTGCTGCATTTTGCGTTTGGCTTGGTCGTCGTTCTGGGCTTTATCGTTCTTCAGGTTTCGAATACTGGCGTCGGCGACGGGGGTGGTCAGGATTTGCGCGAGGTGAACTTGAGGTTCGGCGAGGTTGAAATTTTGTTTGTTGGCGGCGTAGAAGTCACTGACGTCTTTGTCGGTGATGTTGATTTTCGAGGTGATCTCTTTGGTGATCAGCTTTTCGATGCTCAACTTTTTGCGGATGTCGGACTTCAAGTCCTCGGCGGTCATTTTCTTCTCTTCGAGGCGCTTTTTGAACTCTTCTTCGGTGAAGCCGCCTTTTAGTTTGGCGAAGTCGGCATCGACGTCGGTCTGCTGGGCGAGGAGGCCGTTCTTTTCGGCGCGCTGCATCATGATCTCCTGATCGATCATGCTACGGAGCACTTCGAGCTTGTTGATCATGGTCTGGTCGTCGTTTTCGGTTTGACCAGGTTGGGCAGGGAACTGCATGCCGAATTGCTTTTCTAGATCGGCGAAGGTAATCGCGCGGTCGTTGACCGTGGCGGATACGTTAGCCGGAGGAGTCTTTTTGCAGCCGGCGGAGACCAGAGCGGCGGCTACGAGGGTGAGAAGCAGCGACAGACGATACATGGGTAAGAGCACCTATTGTAGCTTGATCCCGTCTCTAGTAATGGTTAACTCTTGCCAGCAGGAATCCAGATTGATGGAGTCCAGGGCGCGACGGTTGGCCAGGGAGAGAGCGGAGGGGGCGGGCGGGGCGAATTTTGGATCGAGAATGCGGGCGATTTGTTCTTTCACGTCGGACAGGAACATGTTGCTGGGGCGATCGGCGACCCGGGGAAGGGAGCGAGCGATGTCAGCGCTAAGCGCTTTTAATTCGCCGCGGTAGAGCCAGCGTTGGTTGGCGGGGGCGGCTCCGCCGTTGATGCGGGCGTTCATCGAGTCGAGGTAGACCTGCTGGATGTTGCGGCGGTAGGCGTCGAGTTTCGGGGTGGGAGTTGCCAGTTCGGCGAAGATGCCACGGCGGACGTCGGTGAGCAGGTCGAGGGGTTTATAGGCTTTATCTCCGTCGATCGTTTCCTGCTCGGTCATCCGTTGGATACGGGTGGGGGAGAGGAGGGTTTCGAGGACGGAGCCTTGGACGGCGCGGATGCGGGTGAGGATGCCGTCGGGTTCAATGCGGCGGAGGATGGCTGGGTCGACGAAATAGGCGGGGGTCGTGAAGACTTGGGCGTTCAAGAATTCGACGGCTTTTTTCTGTCGGGCGACGGGAATGGTCGTAAACAGGACGCCGGACTGGCCGCCGTTTTTTTGTTGGGAGGCGACGCCGCCAACGACTCCTGCGACGTGGTTCATTTCGCGGGTGAACTGGCCGAGGACGCGGCCGTACATTTCTTCGAGGTCGCTCCAATCCTCGCCTTTCTGTTCGGTGGCGGGGATGAGCATCTTCATGACGCGTTCAAGGTTTTTGACGCCGAGGGCGGTAGAGTAAACGGGGTCGGCATCGCCGACGGCTTCGGTGACTTCGCCGGGGTCGGTGCCGCGGGCTCCGGCGGTCATGAAGCGCAACCAGGGGGTTTGATCCTGTTGGCGGGCCCATTCGTCGAGGGTGGGTTTTTCCTCGGACGGGGTTTTGGCGCCGGGGATGGGCTTATAGCCCCACGCGGTGGCCCAGATATCGTAGGGGCCGACGTGGGGAATGAGGTCGTCGACGTCGATTTTGTCTTCTGGCTGGGCGACATAGTTGAAGCGGGAGTAGTCCATGATGGACGGGGTGTGCCCCATCTTCTTGACCCAGGCGCGGTCGCGAATTTTGTCGGCGGGGTACATGGAAGAGGCTTTCATGTTGTGGGGGAAGCCGAGGGTGTGGCCGACTTCGTGAGCGACGACGAACTGGACGATTTTGCCGAGGGTATCGTCGGGGAGGGGGAGTTTGGCGGCGCGGGGATCGAGGGGGCCGACTTGGGTAAAGTACCAAGCCGTGGCGAGCTTCATAACGTTGTGATACATCTGGATATCGGATTCGATGATCTCGCCGGAGCGGGGGTCGTGAATGTGGGGGCCCATGGCGTTTTCGGTGTCGGAAGGGAGCCAGCGGACGACGGAGTAGCGGGCGTCTTCGGCGCTCCAGGTGGGGTCGTTGGCGGGGGCATCCTTGGCTTGGATGGCGTTGCGGAAGCCAGCGGCTTCGAAGGCGACTTTCCATTCTTCGATGCCGGCTTTGATGTAAGGGACGAGTTTGGCCGGGGTGGCGGGATCGACGTAGTAAATGATGGGTTTGATGGGATCGGAGAGGGCGGCGGAAGGATCTTTTTTCTCGAGGCGCCAGCGGGTGAGGTAGGCGCGTTTGGGGGCGCGGGCTTCGTCGAGGGAGAAGTCGGTTTTGCGAACGCTGAAGAAGCCGACGCGCTCGTCGACGAGGCGGGGCATCATGGGTTTTTCGGGGAGCTTGACCATGGAGTAATGGAGGACGACGGTGGCGCTGTTGCCGCGCATGCCGCCTCCACCAAAGGGAGAAGGGAAGGGGGACGGGGTGGTGGGGCCGGCATCGGGGGGGGCGACGTAGGTGTGGGTGGCTTCGACTTCGATGTTGGTGGGGAAGGCGGAGACGCGATCGAGGAAGCTGCGGGAGGAATCGAAGCCGCGGGCGCGCAGGCGGGTACGAGCGCTGAGTTCGGGGACTTCGGCGTTGAAGAGGCGGGTTACTTCGATGACGACGGCGTTTTTCTCTTTATTCTCGGCTTCGATGTTGATGGCTTGGAGGATGGCGCTGACGTTGGAGTCGGCGACGGCTCTGGCGATGGGGGCGGAGGGGTCGGCGACGATGTCGTAGTTGACGTCGCGGAGGAGGATTTTTTTATCGCGGCGTTCCCAGCGGACGACGCGGCTGCCGAGGGCTTGGCCGCCATAGCCGGCGCCGAGGGTGGTGCGGGCAATTTGTTGGACCCAGAGGAAGTCTTTGCCGAGTTCGGCGTTGGGGATTTCGTAGTAGTACTTGTCTTTGATTTGGTGAACGGTGAAGATGCCGGGGGTGGACTTTGCGTCCTTGGTGATGACCTTATCGTAAGGCTTGATTTCCGGTTCGGCGTTTGTGGGGCGACCGGGGAGGGTGGGTTTGGGGGCTTCGGTTTTAGGGGGCTCGGGTTTGGGCGGATCCTGAGCTAGTAGGAGGGAAGAGAGGGCAAGAAGAGCGGCGAAAGGACGCATTAATCAAACGGTAACACAGTTACTTTTAGTTCCCCTTTCCCCCAGACGGTTTGGCGGCCGACGCCGGTCCATTGGGCGGCGATGAGGTAGGGGAGGAGCTCGTCGAGGGGGCCGGAGAACTCGGCCCAGCCGGTGAAGCCACCGAGGGAATGGGTGTTTTGATTGCGGGCGGAGCGGCGGGTTTCGCCGGGGACGAAATGGGTATGGCTGGCGGTGAGTTGGACTTGGTCGGCGAGGGTGGTGAGGGCGGGGAAGTCGACGTGGGTGGCGGGCTGGTTTTGGTAGAGCGCGAGGATGCTGAGGACGCGATCGCGGGCACGGGCGGCGAGAGCGGGGAAGTGGGGTGAATGGAGGATTTGGCCGGCGTGTTTTAGTTCCGTGGGGGTGAGGAACTCGATACGGAGGCGTTGGGCGGGGAGGGGGGCGAGGGGCCAGCGGAGGGTTTGGACGGTGGTTTGGAGAATTGTGGCTAAGCGGGGGACTAGGGGGGGACTAAAGACGTGAATGGCGTTGGGCCGAAGAACGAAGGGACGGGGGCGGTCGTGGAGACCGCTGGGGCCGGTCTCGGCGACGGGGGAGAAGAATTCGTCGTAGAGGGATTTATCGCAGTGGTAGAGAAGATTGCCGAGTTGACCGCGTAAATGGTTTGAGCTCTCGGTCCGCGGGGGTAGGGGCAGGACGGAGAGCTCAAGTTCCATGGCTGGAGGTTTAGAACGAGAAGCGCAGGCCGAGTTGGATCTTCCGGCTGGAGCTGGCCACCGAGTTCCGGATGCGGCCGAAGGTGGCGGCACTTGCGGTAGTGGTGGGGAAACCAAACGTGGGCGTATTGGTTAGGTTGGTGGCGTCGGCGCGAATTTCGAGTTTCTTACCTTCGCGGATGGTGATGTCTTTCTGCAAGGACGAGTCGAGGTTGAAGAGGCCGTCGCCCGTGAAGAAGTTACGGGGGGTGTTGCCTTGCTGGCCGGGGATGGCTCCATCGATCTTGAATTTGGCGCGTTCGGCTTCGTTGAAGTAGAAGACGAGGCCCTGGTTGGGGTCGGTGAAGGCTTTGCCCATGTCGGGGGTGCATCCGGTGCAGTTGGCGGTGGTTTGGACGGCGTTTGAAACGGCGTTGGAGCCGGAGTAGACGGTGAAGGGTCGGCCGGAGGTGACGTTCATGATGCCGGCTACACGCCAGCCGCCGACGATGCGGTCGACGACGCCGTTGGCTCCTTTGAAGAAGATGCCGTTGCGGCCGAAGGGGAGTTCGTACGACCAAGTCGTTTTATAGACATGGGTGCGGTTGAAATCGGAGAGGCCGTAATTGCCGCGGCGATTATTGATATCGAACGGGGTGGAGGAGGCCTGCTGGGAGCTGCCGGTGGTGGCGGTCGTGGTGAAGACGGGGTCGAAGCTGCGGGTATCGAGCGACTTGGACCAGGTGTAGTTGGCGTTGAGGTAGAAGCCTTTAGACAGGCGCCGTTCGAAGGTGAGTTCGAGGGCGTGGTAAGTGGAGAAGTCGTTGGAGTCGATGGTGGTGACGCTGCTGAACTGGGGGAAGTTATTGAAGGCAAAGGGGCCGGCACCGGAGAGATCCGTGACCGAGCGACCGTTCTGAAGGCGGGTGGCGAAGCTGGAGGCGAGGCCGGCGACGTTGCCGGTGCGGAGGTCTCCGGGGAAGAGGCGACGGATCATCGTGGACGGGGTTTCTCCGGCTTGGAGGCGGGAGTCAGCCGAGAGCAGACGATTGACGGTGGCGGACTGGCCACCGGCGTTGATTTCGTTGAAGCCCTGGAGGAAGCCGTTGCGGAAGATGTCGGACTGGTTGGCGTTATAGGCACCGAAGAGGTTGTAGCCGCGGCGACCGATGTAGCTGACTTCGACGACGGTGTTTTTGAGGACTTCGCGTTGGAGGGAGAGGGACCACTGGTGGGTGGTGGGGATTTTGAGATTGGGGTCGACGACGGTGACGCCGGCGGCGCCGAAGGGAGCGGGCCGGGAGAGGGCGAGGGGGTTGGCGGTAGGGGCGGTGAAGGCGGGCATGTTGGCCAGACGGCCGCCGTTGATGCCGTATTGCTGGTCGGCGAGGCCGAAGGTTTCGCCGGGCATGTTCGGGAAGATCGTTGAGGCGAGCAGGAACGTCGGCATGCGGTCATAGGCGATGCGGTAGTTAGAGCGGATGGAGGTTTTGCCGGTGCCGAAGGGATCCCAGGCGAAGCCGATGGAGGGGCCGAAGTTGTTCATGCGGTCTTTAAAGAGTTGACCGGGGACCCAGGTGGCCGAGTTCTGGGGGGTGGCACCGTTGACGAGGAGTTGGTCGGGGCGGCGGATGCGGTTATCGAGATTGCTGGGGGCCGGTTTCATTTCGAGGCGGAGGCCGAGGTCGAGGTTGAAGTTGCGGAAGAGTTTGAAGTTGTCTTGGACGTAGAGATCGTATTCGGGGTAGTCGGTGACGAAGTCAAAGCGCCCGGCGACGAACTTGTCGCCCTGGGAGATGAAGCCTTGGGAGCGCTGGCCGACGCGGCCGAGGAGGAAGTTTGTATGCCCTTGGAGGGTGCCGAGGTCGAACTGCTGATTGACGTCGGTGGGGAGGCCGAAGGTGCGGGGGTCGACGGGGTTGAGGGCGGTGGAGAAGTTAACGCTGGGGTTGGCGTTGGCGCCGCCGACGGTACCTCGGTCGTCGTTTTGGCGCTGGAGGCGGACGTTGACGCCAAATTTGAGGTTGTGTTTGCCTTTGACCCAGGAGAAGTTGTCGACGAACTGGGCGGTACGGACGCGGCGGTTGTTGCCGAAGGAGAAGTCTGAGATGAGGTCGACGGGACCGGAGAGAGAGGGCCGGGTGAGCGAGGCGAGGGGCTGGTCGAAGAAGAACTCGAATTGGTTGAAGCCGATGACGAACTCGTTGGTGATGTTGGAAGTGGGGTTGGTGCGCCAGTTGGCGGCGAAGTTGCGGGGGGTGCGTTCGGTGTTGACGAGGCAGGTGGTGCCGGGGAAGAGCGGGGCACCGCCGTTGCCGCGGTCGCAGTTGGTGTCCTGACGGCCGAAGGAGTAGCGGATGTAGACGGCGTTTTGCGGATCGAAGATGTGATCGACCTTGAAGGTGATGTCGTTCTGGCGTTCGTTTTGGGGAGCTACGAAAGTGTAGCCGGCCGTGTTGAGGCCGTCGCCGAAATCGAAGCGGTTGGGAAGGGGGGATTGGGCGATGAGGGCGGCGATGTCGCGGTCGGCTCCGAGGCGTTGGGGATCGTTTTGGAAAATATTGTAGGCGCCGATGTTGCCGATGGGGTTGCCGGACTGGTCGACGGTGCCGCCGGCGACGCCAGCGGGGAGGTTGCGACCAGCGCGGTTGTAGCGATAGGTGCCTTGGCGCATGGCTTGGGTGTAGACGGTGCGGGTTACCTGGGCGGTTTCGAGAGCGCGGAGGCCCTGGCCGTTAGCGAAGAAGAACGTTTGGTTCTTGATGATTGGTCCGCCGAGGGAGCCGCCGAAGATATGTTGGACGAACTGGCGCTTGCCGAGACGATCGAGATTGTTTTCCCATTCGTTGGCGTTGAAGCGGGGGGTGCGGTAGAACCAGAAGGCGGAGCCATGGAGGTCGTTGGTGCCGGACTTGGTGACCATGGCGACCTGGGCGCCGGAGTTGCGACCTGAGTCGGCGGTGAAGTTGCCGGTGATGACGCGGAACTCGGCGAGGGAGTCAGGGTTGGTGCGAATGGGCGAAAAGTTGGAGCCGCCGGCGGAGGTTTCGTTGGTATCGATGCCGTCGAGGGTGTAGTTCCAGGCGCGGTCGCGAGCGCCGTGGACGTGGATGCCACCACCGGTGTTGCCGCCGGAGGTGATGCCGGGTTGGATGAGGACAAGGTCGAGCGGATTGCGGCCGCGGGTGCCGACGATGGGGAGATCCTTGATGATTTTCTCTTCGATCAGGTTGCCCATGTTGCCGGAAGTGGAGGTTTGGACGGCCTGGTAGGCTCCACTGACCTCGACCGATTCAGTGACGGCACCGAGTTGGAGGACGACGTTGACGGTGGTGGGCTGGCCGATGGAGACGACGGAGTTTTTGGCGCTGAATTTCTTGAAGCCGGTGGCTTCGACGGCGAGGGTGTAGCGGCCGGACTGGAGGGCTTCGAAGACGTAGGTGCCGGCTTCGGTCGACTTCATTTGAAAGGTTACGTTGGTTCCTTCGTTGGTCAACGAGACGTTGGCGGCGGCGACGACGGCGCCGGAGGAGTCCTGGACGGTGCCTTGCAAACGGGAGGTGGTGCCTTGTGAAAAGGCTGCGAAATTAGCCACAGTGAGCGCGAGAGTAACCCTTAACAGCATTTGGACAGTGTAACATCGGAGCTAGAACATGTTAATACTGGCATCGCAATCGCCGCGGCGACGGGAGATTTTAGAGCGGGCGGGAATACCGTTTGTGGTCCGGGTGGCGGACGTGGATGAGAGCTTGCGGGCGGGGGAGGCGGCTCAGAGCTATGTGCGGCGATTGGCGACGCAGAAGGCGGTGGCGGTGGGCCAGGCGGGGGAGGTGGTGCTGGGGGCTGATACTACGGTCGTAGTAGGCGGTGAGATTTTGGGAAAGCCGTTGGACGCGGCGGATGCGGAGCGGATGTTGGGGTTGTTAGGGGGGAGGACGCATGAGGTAATTACGGGGATTTGTTTGAAGGTGGGCGGTCAGTTATATATTGATGCCGAGACGACGCTGGTGCGGTTTGTGGAGATGAGCGGGGAGGAGATTTCGGCGTACGTCCGGACGGGTGAACCGATGGACAAGGCGGGGGCTTACGCGATTCAAGGCGGGGCAAGCCGGTACATTGATCGGATTGAGGGATGTTATTGGAACGTAGTGGGGTTGCCTGTGGCGAAGGTGTTTGGGCAACTGCGTCGGCGGGGTCTGCTTTAGATTTTGATTTTGGGGTAGCGAGCACGGACCCAATCGACGAACTCGTCGGGGCAGGCCATGGTGGAGAGTCGACTTTGGCGGACGAGGGCGAAGAGGGGAAATAGGTTGGAAGCTTTGACGGCGTGGAGGGTGGTGGGCGGGTCGAGGCGGCGGAGGAAGGTGAGGTCGACGACGGCGGATTTTGGATTTTCGGGGTCGGGTCGGGAGGGGGAGTCGACGCGGGCGAGTCCGACGATGGCGGAATCCCCCATGCTGTGGTAGATAAAGACTTTGTCCCCTTTCTGCATGGCCCGGATGGATTGGACGGCTTGGGCGTTGGTGACGCCGTTCCAGACGGTTTTGATTTCTTTTTCAAGATCGGAAATGCTGTAGGTTTCCGGGTCGGTCTTGGCGAGGTGGTAGCGAGGAGAAGGCATAGGTGGTTTGTACTATTCCTTTGTAGCAGAAGCAGTTAGCCCAACGGGCTAAGGTGGGAGACCATAAAGAACTGGAACTCGTAGGACGATTCGGGTGGTATACAATAGCGGGTAAGGCAGTGCGAACTGGCATTGAGCCGTAACCCGTCCCGAGTCGGCAAAAACGAAGAGAGGTTTTATGCAAAGGCAGAGCAAGTTGAGGGCAGCGATGGTCGTGTGGTCGTTGATGCTTCCTGTGGCCGGAATGGCGCAAAAAGCGCCCAATCCAGCGGACGCGCCAGCGATTCAGGAGGTTAAGTCTCCGAATGCGAACGCGGGTTTGGATAGTGCCGCTCCTGTGGATCCGAAGGGATACAAGCTGGGACCGGAGGATGTGATAGGGATTTTCGTTTGGCGGGAAGAGCAATTGAGCGGTCAGTTTGTCGTGCGTCCGGACGGCAAAATAACTTTACGGCTGGTGGGCGACTTGAAAGTAGAAGGGCTGACGCTGGATCAGGTGAAAGAAGAGGTGACGAAGGCGTACGGGGAGAAGTTGAATCGGCCTGAGGTGAGCGTATCGCTGATGCGGGTAGGGAGCAAGAAATATTTCTTAGTTGGCGAAGTGGGTAAAACGGGAATGTTCCCTTTGGTGGTGCCGATTACGGTGCTTGAGGCTTTGAACGCCGCAGGCGGGTTGCGGGAGTATGCCAACAAGAAAAAGATCGTTATTTTGCGGGGCAGTCAAAGAATCAAGTTTAACTACGATGAGGTAATGAAGGGCAAAAAGCTCGAGCAGAACATTTTCCTCGAGAATGGTGACCAAGTCTACGTTCAGTAGGTGTTGGGATTGGTGAGAACGGGCAGTTAAGAAGTAACGTTAGAGGAGCGAGTTAGGCAATGCAGATGCAGGAATCATTCGAGATCGGCCGTCGTACGATGGACATGGAAGACTATGTCGACGTGCTGCGTCGACACAAGTCGTGGATATTGGGCCCGCTATTTGCGGGGATCGTGATTGCGACGGTGGTGGCGTTTTTGTGGCCTGATACGTATGTTTCGTATGCGGTAGTGCGGGTAACGGCGGCGCAGGTACCGGAGCGGTATGTGCAGTCGGGTTTGAACCAGATGCTGAATGAGCGGATCAGCACAATTGAGCAGCAGGTGGCGAGTCGGACGACCTTAATCAACATCATCCAAACCTTAGACTTGTATGATCGGGACCGTCGTCGATTACCGATGGAAGACGTGGTGGATCGCATGAAGACGAAGGACTTGGCTTTTGGTCAAGTGACGACGATCCAAGGGTTGGCGTCGCGGGCGGGCACGTTCCCGGTGAGTTTTAAATACGAGGATCGGTACAAGGCGCAGAAAGTAACGAAAGAGCTGGTCAGCCGCCTGATTAGCGAGAACACTCGAGTCCAGTTGGGCATTACGCAGAACACGACCGAGTTTTTGACGGAAGAGGTTGCCAAGGCGAAGACGAGATTGGATCAGATTGAGCAGTCGTTGACGACGTTTCGCATGAAGAACGCGGGTCGTTTGCCGGATGAGCGTTCGATGAATTTTTCGGCGTTGCAGAGTGTTGAGACTCGGATCTCTACGATGAACACGGGGATCCAGCGGATTAATCAGGAGAAGCTGATGCTTGAGTCCCAGATCCGATTGCAGCGTGAGCAGTACAACCAGGCGGTGGCGGCTGCCGCGGCGCTGTCGAACGCTCCGTTAGGGGAAGCGGCTAAGACGAGGGTAGCGAATGAGCGTCTGATTGGGCTGGAGCGGGAGATTCAGGGTGGTGAGCAGATGCTGATTCAGTTGCGAGAGTTGTATAAGGAGTCCTACCCGGATGTACAGAGGGTGAAGGGCAACCTTGAGAACTTGAAGCGGCAGAAGGCGGATTTGGCGAAGCGAGAGGAAGAGGAGGCAAAGGCGGAGGCTGCTGCGACGCCAGCGGCGAAGCCGGCGCCTTCGAAGCCGATTTTGCAGACGCGGGACATGCAGGCGATGCAGATCACGTTACGTCAGATGGAGACCCTGGTTCAGGCGAAGGTTACCGAGGTTCAGGATTACGTTGCGGAGCTAGCGCGGATGAACGCTCAGGTTCGCGAGTTTCAGGGGCGAATTGGTTCGACTCCGATGGCCGACCAAGAATATTTGTCGCTGAGCCGGGACTACGAGAGCGCCAAGCAAGAGTATCAGCAGATGTTAGCCAAGCAGAGCGATGCCAAGCGCGGACAGGAAGTGGAGCGCCGGAATCAAGGCGAGATGCTGGAGCTGTTGGATGAGGCTTCGCTGCCGAACGAGCCGACTGAACCTAAACGCGGGGTGATTATTGGAGCGGGAGCGGCTCTTGGATTTATATTGGGAGTGATCTTGGTTGGAGGCCGCGAGATGAAGGACACGACCTTAAAGAACTTGAAGGATGTGCGGGCTTATACGCAATTGACCGTGCTGGGTTCGATTCCGCTTCTGGAGGAGGACTTGGTTGTAAAACGGCGAAAGCGATTGACGCTGTTGGCTTGGTCCACAGCGATACTGATCGGAGCGGTTGTGATGGGCGGATCCTTCTACTACTACATCGCGACCAGGCCGTAACGGGTTAGAGGACGAGAGACAAAGACCATGAGCAGAGTTCACGATGCCTTACGCCGCGCCGAGCGCGCGGGATCCTTTCAACCGACGGGGGGAGCGCCGATTCCTCCTTCAACGATGGTGCCCGCGTATGCCCAGCAGGCGATGCAGAACGTTGCGGCGATGGTCAATGATCCGGTGAATCTGCAAGGACTGCTGGACAAGATCGAAGAGATTCCATTTCGTCCGCTGGCCGACGCCCATTTGATTGATCCGACCCGGCCGAGCGAAGCTCCGAGCGAGGAGTTCCGGAGTTTGCGAACTCGGCTCAACCACATGCAGAGTTTGAGTCCGATTCACTCGATTGTTGTCACGTCGCCTTCGCCGGCTGAGGGGAAGTCGTTTACGGCCGTGAATCTGGCCCTGGCGCAGTCGCATTTGGCGGGAAACCTTACGTTGCTGGGCGATTTCGACTTCCGGCGGCCGATTGTTCATACGCTGTTCCAGGTTGATCGCAGTCCTGGGGTGACGGATTTTCTGCTTGGGCGGGCGCAGCTTCACGAGATTATCAAGAAAATAGCGGGTACGAATTTGTACATCATGCCGGCGGGGGAAGCGGTTTTGAACCCTTTGGAGCTTCTCAATTTGCGGGAAGTGAAGAGCATGGTTGATCGGTTACCGTCGGTGTTTAACTGGGTGATTTTGGACACGCCTCCGCTGCTTTTTGCGGCGGATGCGAATTTGCTATCGACGATGTGTCATGGAACGCTGTTGGTGGTTCGGATTGGGACGACGACCATCGATTCGGTGACGCGTGCGATGCAGTCCCTTTGCGAGAACAACGTCCTGGGGATTTCCGTAAACGGTGCGCGGCGGGGCGAACTGTACAGCCGCTACACTTACTATCACTCGTATTATTATTCTGCCGAGGCCAAGGCTCGCGAGGACGGGGAGGCCGATGCCGAGGCCCTTGGCGCGAGCGCGCCGCCCGGCGGAAAACCCGAATAGGTTTTCGTTTACGACGGCCGGCGGAGGCAAAGGGCGCTGTTCTTGCTGCCGAAGGCGATACAATTTGCGACTGCGGTTTCGATGACGAGCGAGCGGCTGAGGCCGGGCACGTAGTCGAGGTCGCAGTCGGGATCGTTTTGTTCCAGGTTGATGGTGGGTGGCACGACATTATCGCGCATCGCGAGGAGACATACCGCTACTCCAGCGGCTCCACTGGCGCCTTGCGGGTGGCCGATGAGGCTCTTGACTGACGAGCCACATAGCCGGTAGGCATGGTCTCCGAAAGCGAGTCGAACAGCTCGTGATTCGATTCGGTCGTTCAGGGGCGTGGATGTCCCGTGATATTGGATGTATTGGACACCCTCTGGTGCCACTCCGGCCTCGGCCAGAGCCATCCGCATCGCGCGGGCCGGTTCTTCGCCGCACTCTTCGAGACGGACGCGGTGGTAGGCCTCGCAGGTGGATCCATAGCCGCCGATTTCTCCGAGGATGATGGCTCCTCGGGCGATAGCCCGTTCGCGGTCTTCCAATACGAACATCCATGCCCCTTCGCCGACGACGAAGCCGTCCCGATCTCCGGAAAATGGGCGGGAGCCGCGGGTGGGTTCCTGGTTCCAACTTTGGGTCATGATGCGCATCAATTGAAAGCCACGGTGGATCAGTGGGGCCAACGGGGAGTCGACTCCGCCGGCTAGCATGCAGTCGATCATGCCGCACTGGATCTGCCGGTAAGCGTACCCGATGGCGTCGGTAGAGGAGGTACAGCCGGTGGAAATGACGTGGGACATGCCGCGCAGCCCAAAGTACATGGAGACTTCACTGGCGAGGGTGCCGATGGTTGAAGTGGGAATCACGTAGACGCTGCATTGCTTGTGTTCGCCGGCGTACCAGTGCCGGTACTGCTGTTCGGTCCACTCCTGGCTGCCGCCGCCTGACCCGAGGACGATGCCTATGCCTCGGAGTTGGTCCATCGACATCGCTTCGGTTTTCAGGCCAGCGTGCTCCAGCGCCTCGCCGGCGGCGGCGCGAGCGAGCGGGGTAACCCGCGAGATGTGGGGCCGCTCTTTGGGATCTGTCCACGTGTTTCCGTCAAAGTCTGTGATCTCGCCCGCGATCTGGACGGGGAAGTCGGAGGGGTCGAATCGGGTGATTCGTTTTACTCCGCTCCGTCCTTCCCGACAGGATTGCCAGAATTGTTCGCGTCCGATTCCGTTGGGGCTCAAGGCTCCAATCCCAGTGATGACTACCCGCCTAGCTTCCACCCTGTTAGTATATAAAGTTCGCATGGAGACTTTTCCCCCGCTGCCTCCTTCGGTCCCGGCCGAGCCTCCTGAGCCGCCTCCGTTTGTAGTGCAACCACCGCCGATGCCCGTGATGGCGCCTCTGGCGATGGCCCCACCGCCGGTGCCACTCGAGCGGACGCACCTCTTGTTTGCGGGCCTCGAAACCGGTGTTTTGGGTGTTGCGCTGATGCTTGTTTGGTTCGCGCTGGACTCGCTTGTGGAACGGCAGCAGTGGTGGGCGATTCTCAATTTGTGGGGGTCGGCGATCTACGGCAACGTCGTGTTTCGGATGAGTTTAGGGAAGGCGAGTTTGGCGGGAGCGGCTCTCCAGCTATTCCTGGGTGGCGTAGCCGGGGGATTAATCGCATTGGCGATTGGACGGCTCCGCAGCTTTGGGATGGTTCTTTTGGCTTCGGCTGTGGCAGGGTTCCTTTGGTATTGGATCTTGCAGGATGGGATTCTACGAGCCTTAAATCCGCTGATTCCGAGGATGACTCCGCAGCCGACGACAATGCTGGCCCATCTTTTGTTCGCGGCGGTGTTGACAAGAATTCCAGGCCGCAGCCACCGTTTGGCTGCGGCCTGGGATCGGCTAGACCGCGGACTAGATCGCTAGGGCGGATACCGGTAGCAATTCGGCGATCGACTCGACGATGGCGGTGGGGTGATAGGGGAAGTCGGCCAAGTGGGCCCGTTCGGTGGATCCGGTGAGGACGAGAACGGAACGGAAGCCCAAGTCGGTGGCACCGCGGATATCGGTTTCCATGGTGTCGCCGATCATGGTGATTTCGTCGGTAGCCAAGCCCATCCGCTTGCGGGCGGCTCGCATCATGAATGGATTCGGTTTGCCGACGTGATAGGCCTTCTTTCCGGACGCCGCTTCGAGCAGCGCCACGATGGCTCCGCAGCCAGGACGGGGGCCTTCGTCGGTGGGGCACCAGGTATCGGCGTTGGTTGAGATGAGGCCGGCCCCGGCGGCGATGCACCGATGGGCGACTTCACACATTTCGTAGGTCAGCGTTCGGCCTTCGCCCACGACGACGAAGTCTGGGTGGCTGCGGGTGATGGCGTATTGCACATCGTTAAGCGCGAGCAAGAGTCCGCCTTCCCCGATGACAAAGGCGGTGCCTTTCGGCTTTTGCTGATGCAGGAACGCGGCGGTTGCCATGCCGGAGGTGTAGACATGATCCTGCGTTGTGTCGATACCCATTTTCTGCAATTTGAAGACCACATCCAGCGGCGTGTAGGTGGAATTGTTCGTCAGAAAAAGGTAGGGGATTTTCTCTTCGTGGAGGTGAGCAATGAATGCGGCCGCACCGGGGATTGCAGTTGCGCCCCGGTAGAGCACTCCGTCCATATCAATGAGATAGCCACGTTTCATTCCCCATTATATAGCTTTGGGTGTTGCAATTCGATTAAAGGTTCCATCGGACAGGGGAATGGGGGCGGAGGAAAGCAGCTAACACTTTTTCGATTCATCGCGTCCTCTTAACGACGGCCAGACTTTTAGCAGGCTCGCTGTCCTACTTTATTTGAAAAGGAAAGAGAATGAACCTCGAAACAAATCGAACCAACCAAGACGGAGCTTCTGCCGTCACTGTAGCTGTTGTTGGAGGCTTACTCGCGGCCTCCACGCTTACCGCTCAGACGCGACCGCCCACCGACCTGGAAGTTCTGAATTACGCACTCACTCTTGAGCACCTGGAAGCGGCGTTCTACAACCAGGGTCTCCGCCAGTACTCTTCCTCCGACTTTGCACAAGCGCCTTTTTTCGCGCAACTGGGTGAGGTTACCGCTAATGAAGTGTACGCCTACCTAACCTTGATTCGCTCCCACGAAAACACTCATGTCCGGAGTTTGGTGGCGGCTCTGCGCAGCTTCGGAGCCACGCCGGTATCTCCCTGCACCTACAATTTCAGCTACTCGAGCGTCGAAGACTTTTTACGGGTCGCCCAGACCTTAGAAAATACTGGTGTTATGGCCTACACCGGCGTGATTGGCATGATTAATAGCCCCAGCATTCGCACCACCGCGGCGACGATTGCGACGGTCGAGGCTCGCCATGCCGGCTACCTAAACGTTCTGAACAACGGTTTGGCCGCGCCCGCGGCGTTCGATACGCCAAAGACGATGGCGGAGATCGTGGCGGCGGCCGCCCCCTTCTTCAAGTCCTGCCCCGCTGTGTAAAACGGAATTACCAACCCCAATAAAAGGACATTTCAAAATGGAAACCACACCCCAAATCTCTTCCCGCTCTTCCCGTCGGAATTTCTTCACGACGGGGGCGATGACCCTAGGCATCGGAGCTTCGGCTGTCACGATTACTGGTCGTCCGGCCATGGCCCAGACCGTTCCCGCGCCCGTCACCGACATCGACATCTTGAACTTCGCCCTCACCCTTGAGCATCTCGAAGCAGCTTTCTACAACCAGGGTCTAACTCGCTTCGCGGCCAGCGACTTCACCGGGGCGAGCTTCGTTCCGCTCGTCGGCAACTTGATTGGCGCAAAGGTTTTCGATAACTTCAAAGCGATTCGTGACCACGAGAACGTCCATGTCGATGCGCTCAAAGCAACGATTCGGAGCCTTGGGGGCGTTCCCGTTGATGCCTGCCAGTACAACTTCGGATACACCAATTTTGATGGTTTCGTGGCGGTGGCGACGGTGCTGGAAAATACGGGCGTGATGGCCTACGCCGGGGCGCTCGGAATGATTCAGAGCCCTGCCGTTCGCACCGCTGGAGCGACGATCGCGACAGTCGAGGCTCGCCATGCGGCCTACCTTAATCTAATCTCGCTCACCATCCCCTTCCCTGCCGCTTTTGATACGGGGAAGACGATGCAAGAGATCCTTGCGGCCGCCGGACCGTTCATCACGTCTTGTGTTGCTACTCCGGGCGGCGGAGGCGGAGCCGCAACGAAGGCTGTTGCCGGCCCGAAAGATGCAACCACAATTCAGCAGTTCCTTCTCCTCGACGGCAGCGCCTCAGTTGCTTTCGATTCGAAACCGCTCAAATACTCCTGGACCGTTCTTAGCGGGAACGCCGGCCTCACCGGTGTCACCACGGCGACTCCGACCGCCAATTTCCTACTGTTTGGTCCCGCCGTATTTGAACTGACCGTGACTGACTCGGCGGGCGGTACCGCAAAAGACACGGTGACGATCAACTACGCTGGTAACGGCAAATAGAACAACGGCGCGGAGGAGCTGAATGAGTTTGTCCGCGCCGTTGTTTTCGACGGGATTTAGAATCCGCGGCTGGGCCGGTAGCCTGGTCGGGCTCGGACCCGGTACTTCTTGCCGACATCGCCCACAACTTCGACGGCGATCTTGCGGAACCCGTCATTTGGATTAGTCTGCGGATAGTAGGTGACCGTATAGGAGTTCCCTAGATCTTCGCGGATTGATTCGAAGGCCTCTACTTGTTTCTGCCACGTTTTGGCGAAGTAGGCTTTGCCGCCGGTTCGGGTGGCGATGCGCTTGAAGACGCTGCTGGAGATCGCGTCTCGGCTGGCTTCCGCCGTTGAGATGACATAGATCGGGATGCCTTCGTCTTCCGCCACGGCGCGAACGTCGTCTGGGGCGACCATGCTGGCGTTGTCGGGCCCGTTTGAGAATACGATTACCACTTTTCTCCCGGGCACCTTGGCGGCGTCCCTGAGCGTTAGGAGCAAGCCGTTATATAGGGCGGCGTCGTCGCCGGCCACCGCTTTGCGCAGGCCTAGAATGGCGTTGTTCCGGTCTTTGGTCAGGTCGGCGGCGCGGGTGAGGTTGCGCGAGAAGGTATAGACGGCCACCGAGTCGGCGCGGTCGAGTCCACGGACAAAATCGGCGATGGCGTCGGAGGCGTAGACGAAGCCGCGGTACATGTAGTTCGAGGTATCGAAGAGCACGAAGACGTTGGTTCCGACGAAAGCGTCGGATTTCACGTCGGGGCCCGCTTTGTCGGCGTCTCCTCCGGGATTGAGCGGCTTCATGGAGCCGTCGTCCAACACCTGCATGACGGGCTTGTTGCCTTCGGCAAAAGTGTTTAGCTTTTGGGCGATGCCATCCTCGGTAATCTTAAAATCTTTTGGTTTCAGCCCGTTCACGTATCGGCCTTTGCTGTCGGTCACGGTGAAGCCGAGCACGACCATGTCGACTTTCACGTGAAAGGTGGGGCGGCTCGTATCCTGCGCGAGCAGGTACACCCCGGCTCCGCTGAACAGCGAGAGACCAACTCCGATTGCCACAATGCTGCGAAGAGACTTCACAACATCCTCCTGAACTGAGATTTTAGTCTAGACCAGCGGCGGTCGCTGACTTTGCATTCTTGTTGATGGCGTCGTTGCCCACGTTTCGAAGACTCCGCAGCAGGGCTGGCCAGTCTTCCAGGTGAGTAGCGAAAATCCGTTCGACAGTGTGGCGTGTCCACTCGGGGATGCTCACGTTAAGTTGGCCGGGATTGAGATACAGCGAATCGGCTATGGAAGCGTAATAGAGGGTGCTCGACTCCCAACTTTCGGCCATAACGCGGCTCGAGTATCCCATCAGAGTGGGGAAGGTTCGGAGGAAGAGCAATTCGGGTTGATAGCTGTTCGTTAGGGTTGGCTTTGGCGTGCCGAACAGCTTCGAGATGGCCTGATAGTTAACGGACTGCGGAGCGGCTTTGGCGAGTCTTCGGATCTCGCCTGCCAGGTCGGCGTCGCCCAGGCCGTCTGTATTTACCGTGCGCATGGCGAGAAGGAAGGACTCGGTTGGGGTTACGCTTTCGAGGGCCTTCGACAAGTCTCCGTCGGCGAGCAGACGACCCACCAGCCGGGCTCTGGCGGGAGGGGCCTGCTGGATCAGGGTCTCGACTACCCGTTCTCGCAGGGTCGAGTTTAGGACGCTTTCGGCCAACAGGGAATCGGCGTAGCGCAAGTGCAGGGCGGTGAAGTGCAGTTGATCGGGAGTGACGTCCCAATACCGGGGGACCTTCGCGCTCTGGATCAGTTGCGGAACCAGATCGCCCCAGATCAGAGCCTGTTCACGGCTGGGCACGAGGAAGTTCTGTTCTGCTTCTGCCAAGGCATAAGACAGGCCGACGAGAGAGCCCACCAATCGCCCGCCCGCGCTGGCCGGCCAACCGGTGCCGACTACCTCGGTATGACGCCAGGTTTGATTCGTCCCTTGGAGGCCCAAGAAGTCATGGCTGCGGACAAAAATGGGGTTAGTGTAGAGGATTTGAGCGCCGGGAGGGGCAAAGTGCGCGTAGTTCAACCCGACAAGGGTGTCGCGCAGGAGAGGAGCGAGAGAACCCTTAATATCCGACAGTTTTTCGGCGTTGCCGGCAGCTTTTTCAATCGCCGCCCGTAGATTCAATTTGCGCTGATTTTCGATATGACGTTCCGACCAGTAGCCGAAGAGGAGCGCGTTCTTTTCGACACTAGACAAACCCGCGCGAGGCAGTTGGACGTCAGCTATGCGTTGGGCAACCCGAGAGATAATTGCCGGGTCTACCTTTCCTCCTTTGCCGAGAGCGTCCAAATGATCGGCGAGATCAAGAATGGCCTTCAAGGAAACGAGCCGCTGTGCCTCGAAGATTTTCATTTGCTCTTGCACGAGGGCGATATGGGAGTCGCTTTCGAGTTCCTCGTCGAAGCCGGCAAGAAGGTCCAACATGCGATCTTGGGGATTCGCATCGGACCGCGATTTGGTGGCGGCGAGGAGGATTTTGAGTCCTTCGATGCCGGCGGCGAAAACGTCCTTGTTCGACTTTACTTTTGCGAAGGGGCTCGTGATTTGTCCGAAGACCTTGTCCGCCTCCGTTTCGGCGATGGTGCCTTGGCGTACGAAAATCTGCCAGAAGCTGACGAGCGCTTGCAGCGTGCCGGCCGAATCTGCGCGGACGCCTTGGTCGCGAATGCTTACTTCGGCAGTGAGGAGGTCGATGTAGGCGATGATGGTCGCGTCGGTGAGTCGGGGTGTTTCGTTGAGGACGGGGTATTGGGCCCCGAAGGTTCGAAACTCGCGCGCCAAGCGATCGACCGTGGCCGGGAGCAAGGGTTTTTCGCGTCGGCGATTCATATCGCTGAGGGCCATATAGATCCGCAGGGGTTCGTTTTCGACGGCCTTGCGACTCAAGGCAAAGAGTGCTTCGATGACGTCGTCGGACTCTTTCCAGCCCGTGGCGGCCTTCGTCAACTTCCCGTCGTATTTGCCATGCGGGTGCTTGATGAAAAGGTTTTTCCAAATTTCGACGTTGCCCGGAACGTGGGGTTTGCCGTCGGCTTCGAGGCGCAGACGGGTGGTCAACAGAAGCAGGTCGGTATTGGCCCGGAAGACCGGTCGGGCGGGTCCGGGGCTTGTAATGCGGCCCTTGACGGCTCCGTAGTAGCGCCGCAGTCTGTCGGGTTGGGTGAGGAACTCCTGGACCGGGCCGGCGATCCGGGAGATCGAGTCAAAGTAGCTGCAAAGCCATCCATCGTCTTTAGCGACGAGCCGTTCAAAGAACGCGGCGGGATCGGAAGGAGAGGCTCCTGCCAGTTCCGCCCAGATCGCTTCCGCCTTGGGCCCGCCAGGGACGACCGCTTTGCCATTTCGGATGTAGAACATGCCGCCGAAGAAATCGAGCACATGCGAGAAGGCCTTCAGCCGCATGACCGGCACGCCAGCCTTCATCTTGTCGGCGGTTTCTCGGTCCAGCTTTGAAATACCGAGGTAGAGGCGGCAGAGTTGCGGGTCGCCGAGGAAGGAGTCGATGAATTCGCCCTGGACTTTTTCTTTCGCTCCCAGCCAGTAAGCCGAGTCATAGAGTATCGGTACCTTCGTGGCTCCGTAGGGGTATGAGAAGGGGCGATTGGAACGTAGGGCTGTTTCTAGTTCGGCCAGCGGAAATCCTGAATCGATGGTTAAAAAGGCGCGCGAGGCATTGACGGTCTCGAGCACTACTTCGGCACCACAGGCTCCGCGCATCCGGTATCCGAGCGCTTTCAAAAGGTCTGCGGTGATGGCCGATTCGCACTGATCGATTTTGATGGTCTTCGCCTCGCCAGCCAACTTAGTTAACTCACGGGCTTGGCCCAAATAACGAACGACCAGCTTGAGATACTCCGTCTGCTCCAATCCCTCAGATGAGTTCGCGGCCTGATAGCCATTGGTAACCACATTCCGCGCCAGGGCCGGTAGGATTTCTTCTTCCGGTAGATCGGGGGAGAGCGCCGCCATCCGGTTAAACGACTTGAGCGGGCCGGGGATCTCGATGATGGACCAACCCAGTCCTGTGTTGCGCGGTTTTCGTTGGGGGATTGCGGCCGCCAAATCCTGACCGCCTGCTTTCCGGTAAGCTTCCAAATGCTGAGTTGCCGCTGCGGAGTCGCCGCCGAGCAGGTCCAGCATCGCCAGCCTGCGGGCTACTTGCTTGCGGTCTCCGCCGGTCTTTTCGAGCAAGGCGAGGAGTTTAGTGTGGGCTACGCGAGCTGCCGGGTCGCCATGGCGGTCCAAAAACTCAGCGTAGAAGGAAAGCGCGACGGGGTTGTTTGGCGCATTCCGCACGGCGTTCGCCAGGAGGTCTCTTGCTTCGGCGGACTTGCCTTTTGATTCGAGTGCCCGAACTTGAGTGGTCAAGTCTTGAGCGCTTAAGTTCCCGACCATTCCGACGATAAAACACGTGAGTAGCAGCCGCATCGTTTTGCCGTCCCTCAATCGAAGATCGAACCCAACAGACTTATTACGATATCACCAAAAACAGCGCTGACTCGATGAGTCGGCATAATTTCAAGCCTTGTTCATGAGAGTTAACAAGATCGGAGAACGGCGCAAAAAAAAACGGGAGAGTAGGCTGGCGGCCCACTCTCCCGGTGCGGAGGGAGTTGTAAAAAGGCAGGTCTAATGGACGAGCTGTTCGCCCGATCCAGAGACGGAGGTGGTCATCGGATCAGCCACGCGGAGACGATCGGGCACGACGAGTGCCTGGTAGCCTTGGGCGAGTCTGGTGCTGCCGAAATCGCTGATGAATGCGTACCCGTGCGCGAACTGGAATTCGCAGGTCGTCATCATGTAACCCTGGAAATTTGGGCGTTGGGCGGAAACCGTAAACGTCCATTGCTCTCCGCCTTGGAGCACGGGGCTGGTTAACGGAGGGAAGAGGGCTTGGTTAGTGGCGTTGAATGGTGTGGGGAAGAACGTTGCCACGCACCGCCCGGTCTGGGGGAGGGTTCCCAGGGTATCCCTAGAGCTGTTGCTGACCGAGAGGCCGGTATCGAAACCGGACTGGTTGGTGAGGAACTGGAAGAGCAGAGTGGTGCGGCAGGCATTGATAACGAAGGCCGGAGCGGGGGGCGTCAGACCGGCGTGGCGGGGGACCAAGTCGGTGGTGGAAGCAGCGGCACCGCCGGTTTGCGGGCCGAAGCCGCCTGCGACGCTGATGGTACCGGCCGTCGGCTGAGGCGTGCCGGTGAAGGCTACGACCACGCCGAACGCAACCGATTCGACAGCGTTGGTGTCGGTCTCGAGTAACTCCCAATTGACCTCGCCGCTTGGCGGGACCAACCGAAGTCCGCCGTCGGTCGCCGAGTCGTTCGGTAGCGGGGTGAAGGGCAGGCCGGGAGTCGCGGTGAGGCGGGCCTTCGTCGAGGCCGAGGCATCGACACCCAGTGTGGAGCCGGTGAGGACTTCGCGGGTGGTGACAAATAACTTAACGTTCGAGGGGACGTTCGTAAAGACCGCCCGCAATGTAGTGCCGCTGTCAGCCACCCCGACCCGATTCAGCCCGTTAGTCGCCGGAAAGGTTGTGTTGAAATACCCGCTCTCGGTGTTGTACGTAAACGCTGGATTATCCTGCGAAAGGACGGCTAGCGGTTCCGCCAATGTTGTGCTGGCCAACCTGCGCTTGAACGCTGTTGGGAAGGAAGCTGCTTCCGAGAACTTGAGGAGCAGGCTGCGTCCGCCCGGAGTAGAATAGGCCCCGGCGTTGTTCGTAGCTAGCTCTGTATTGTTGCTGGTGCAAGCGACGTAGCTAACTGGGCTGGCCATGGCGGTATCCGTGAGCGAGCGGAGTTCGAGCGTCAGGCCTGGGCGGACTGTCGCGACGGTTTGCTGGGGGTTGGCAAACGAGCCGACAGCCGCGCCGGTAACCGACAGGAAGACGATGGCGGTGCCGTTGCTTGGCAAATTGTTTGTGTTGATGCGGACATTTTTGAAGCGAAGGATCCGCTGGACGCCCGGTCCGGGAGGGTTGACCGGGATGTTGGACCAGGAGAGCGAGTTAAAGGACTCGTAGCGGCCTTGGAAGATGGTGTCGGTATTGTTGCAAACAGTGGTGGCGCAGGGGATCTGCTGGAGTGAGGTTGGATTGTCGATGATGAGGACCGCCTCGGTAATGGGAGGGGTTCCCGTGGCGACGATGCGGCTGGTGACGGCAGTGTTGAAGAACATGCTGACGTTGACGGTGGGGAACGCGCCGGTCGTGACGGGCGTACCGCCCGTGCAACTGACGAAAATATCGCCGACCAGCTCCGCAACGCCGCCCTGCCGAACCGTGGCTGCGGCGGGCGGGGTGGCAGTACACGTCATGTTCTGAGCGAGGGCGGGGACGGAGAGGCCGAACGCTGCGGCCCCGTAGAAAACGAGGGATTTGATTGTCATGGAAAACTCCTTACTAGGTGTGTCAGCAGACACACCCGCACAGCAATACTTTAACCTAAAACATATTTGAATGGAATTGTATAATTTCGGTTCTTCGCTGTTTGACGTGGGTAGAAGCGCCCGTTCAAGTTCGCCAGCGATGGGCGAGCCAGCGTACTTGGTCCTTGAGGTCAGCCGTGGAAATGGCGGGCCGTGGAAAGCGAGGAAAAGCTAACGGCTGGTTTTTACTCTCCTCCCACCGCCGTTTAAAATCGCGATAAGGCCCGATTTCCAGATTCCCCGGTCGAACCCAAACAGAAGCACCGCGCACTCCAAGATCCCCTGATCGATTTGCGACACCATGTAACCCGGCACCTTCAAAAGCCGAATGCCGTCGCTTGGCTTTGTCGTCCTCACTTACACCAAAGAGCGAGAAGGCCTAATTGCTAGTACTGGGTTGGCGGACAAGAAAAAGGGGCCGATCGATTTCTCGACTGGCCCCATTGGGGAGGGAGGATTAGCTAAGTACTACTGGGCGAGTCGGAGGATTTCCGAGGCGATGCGGGCAAAGGCATTGCCGAGGTCGGCCGAAGAGGGGGCGTAGATATAAATGCCGTTTGACTTCGTGTTGTCGTAAATGGGTGAAGAGAGGTCGTTGGCCATCCTTTTAAGGAGGGTATCGTCCACGCCGCCGTTGCTGCCGAGACCGATCGTATAAGTAACGACGCCGAGGCTGGTGTTGTTTCTCGCGGCGGCTGCGGCGTTATCTGCCAGATTTATGCCGATCTTTGCGATGTTCTCCGGACGGTCGAGGCGGAGGAAGTCCTGGTAGGGGTGGCCTGATCCGAAAGTGAGGAGACCGGATTGGTATCCGGTTGTGCTGTTGCCGTTGGCGTCGGTCCAGGGGACGTACGCGAGGTCGTAGCGGGCGCGGCTTGAGTCTACCGACATTTGGCAGCCAGGCCGCAGGGAGGAATCGATCATGGACTCGCCTGTGAACGTAGTGGCGGTCGGGTTAATCAAGCCCGGGGTATCAGCTCCGGTCGAGTTCAGGTTGCCCCCGGCGATGACGCCTGATTTCGGCGCGAAAGTGCCCCAGCCAGATGCTGTGAAGAGCTTTCCGGTATCGTCCGTACACGTGGATGTCGGAACATTGCAAAAGACGTTGACACCGCCGCAAGGCCCGCCGCTGTAATCGAGGCGCTGGTCGGCGAGCGTTTTGATGGGGAAGGCGGCCGTAAACGCGGTTGGTACGCCATCGGTAAAGAAGACGATCATGTTTAGGGCCAAGGGCTGGTTGATCGTCACCAATTGCTGATAGGCGGTTGCGTAGGCGTGGGAGGTGTTTGTCCAGCCATTGCACGTGATTTGATCGATGGAGGCGGTTAAAGGTGTTGCGGTGTTTTTGAAATCCGTAGTAGGGGCGTAGGCGTTGTAGACGCTTGCTCCGAAACTAATCATACCTAGTCGGTCGCGCCCATTTACGAACATATTCACAAAGGTCTTCGACGAGGAGATCATATCTGCGCACGGTTGGCCGCCCATCGAGCCTGAGCGGTCGAGCACAAGAATGAGGTTGACGTCGCGGCGTGAGGCCCGACCCGTGGAACTGGCCAGCGTAGCGGTGGTGCCGATGTACCGCATAAAATAGAGGGGGGCGGTTGTCGACGCCGTGGTGGTGACGTCTAGCGTGTTCATTGTCGCCTGCGTCACGGTAATGGTCGAGGCTGTATCGGATGTCCCCATGAACCCGGTGGGAAAGTTGGCGCTAAAGAACGCGTTGCCCCGGGCGGTGGCGCTGGCGGTCTGCTCTGCGAGAGTGCTGCCGAGGTTGAGGTTTCGCGCCGTCGCCAGGGCGGCCGCGTCGCAGGCGCTGCTGAGTTTGGCGCGAATGACGTAGAGCAGGCCGACGTCGATTGCCAAACCCACGATGGGAATCGTGAAGACCAACATAAAGGCCGTAAGCATGACCGCGATTCCCTTTTCACGGGCTGCTCGTGAGAAGCGAACGGGAACGGAACTAGGCATTGATCGGGCCCCCTAACTAGAAAATGCTGCGTTGATAGACACTGGTGTTGACTCGATTGCCCGGCATGTCGAGTTCCGGGGTGATGAAGTAGGCTTCGGCGACGAAGGCGAACTCTCCGTCTCCGAGGTCTGGGTTCATCACCGGATCGAAGGCGTCGGCTCGCGCGGTGGAGTTCGAAAGATAGTTGGTGGCGGTAATGTTGCCATCCGTCCCGATGATCCCAACGGCGGGAGTGCCGAAGGCACTGGTAGTCAACGTCGTGTTGCCGATCACAATTCGTTTGATGATCACGTGGCGATTGAAGTTCGGACACGACGCCGTATCGGCGAATGTCGGGACGCACTGCCCGGCACCAGCCCGCATGATCTGCGTCAGAATCACCGTCCCGTTGCCTCCGTTGTCGGTCATTCCCAATCCACTGGCGATCCGCACGATGAGCGCGCGATTCTGCGTGGTCGAAAAATCCACATAGCGCATGAACATGGAGCCAGAGTCGCGAGCCACCACCGCGGCCTGAACCGATTTGGTAAGGCTCATGCCGACCGAGAACACCCCAAACAGGATGGGCAGCAAGAATACGATCACGAGGGAAAACTCGATGATCGAGTTTCCGCCTTGTCTTGCTCTACGAGATCGATGGTTAGAATCGAGCATAAGTCCTCAACGGCAGGGCGGCGTTGCCGTCCCGGCTAAGCTCTCTGTGCGGTCGGCTGCCGCTACTGTGATGGTCAGCGGCGTGTTGCTCCGCAGCAGTGGCGCGATCCAGCGATGGCTATAATTTTCGATCGATACTTCGACGATGTTGCCGGCGGCGTTGCTCCCGGCACCCGTAACCACCGACGTCAAATCGGTTGGCGCGTGATACTTAACAAAGATCAGGCTGTCATGCGTCGAGTTCAAAAAACCGGTCGACGCCGACTTGACCACCTGCTTGATCGATGCGTCCTGACACAGCCCCGACATCGTCTGATACGTCACGGCGTAGCGAACCCCTTCGCGCACCGAGTGCTGCAAAGTAGCCCGCATAAACACCGCCATCGAATAGTCGGAAATCGCAAACAGAATTGCGAACAAGGGCACAAACACCAATCCCATCTCGAGCATCGCGTTGCCCGATTCCTTACTCCGCGGCAGTTTGTCGATTTGTTCCGTCATTGATCTACAGACACTCTGTGCCTATACATCACGATAGAGGAGGAAGACCCGGAAACAAATGAAGCAGTCTACCTAAAACTGCCTGAAAAACACCTTAGTTCTTGGGTGCCGCAACCGAGGCAGCGACCCTGTGCGCCCGCACTAAATACGCGGCTCCGGCCAGCGCAAAACCCAGGCTCATCCACTGCGTCAGGGATAACCCTGCCTGCAACCCTTGCTCATGATGTCGAACAAACTCGACGAAAAAGCGCACTGTCGAATAGACGGTCAGGTACTGTCCGATCACCGTTCCTGGGACATGCGGCCGCTTGGCCATCCGATAGAGTACCCAGAACAGAACAAACTCAGCCACCGCCTCGTAAAGCTGCGACGGGTGTAAGGGGATCCCTAAGGGTGTCCCGCTGATTTTTGCGGCGTCCGGATTCGTATAACGCACGGCCCACGGACGCTCGCAATACGCTCCGTAGCAGCAGCCTGCCGCAAAACACCCGATCCGCCCTACCGCATGCCCCAAGGCTAGCCCCGGGGCGAACAGGTCGGCGATCGGCAAAAAAGCCATCTTCTCGCGTCGAACGTACCACCAGGCGGCAAGGATCGCTGTGACCAGCCCTCCCTGGAATACGCCCGCCGCTTGGAGTGTCGCCAAGGAAAAGATCTCTTCCGGTCGCTGGGCGTAGTAGCCCCAGTCGAAAGCAAACATAGCCAACTTCGCGCCGAGCATTCCGGCGAACACGACGTAAAGCACCAAGTTTGTGATTTTTTCGGGATCTAACTTGTGCAGGCGCGCCAACCGCGTCGTCACCATCAGTCCCAGAAGTACGCCACTGGCGACCAATACCCCATACGTCGGCAGGAAAAAATCGCCGACTGGAAACAGCTTAGGCAGCATGCTTTTCCCCCCTTTCTCGCCAAATATCCAGCAGCAGCAAACCGGCCCCAATGCAGATCGCACTGTCGGCCACGTTGAACACCGGCCAACTATACTCGCCGATGTAGACGAGCAAGAAATCCGTCACGTAGCCGCGCAGCACCCGATCCCACATGTTTCCCAGCGCGCCGCTGAGCACCAGCGCCAACGCCGCCCGAACCCAATCAGACTGCCGATCTTTATTCCGAAACGACATCGCGAGCATCCCGGCCACGACGAGGGTGATCACGCCAGAAAACCCGATGAGAACGACTCCGCGGACCTGCTCGGAGGCATCCTGTAACAAGCTGAATGCCGCCCCCCGGTTTTGCGCGTGGACGATGCTGAAGAAGCCCGGAATGACGGCGTGAGTGTCCCAGAAGCTTACCCGCGCTTCGATGAGCCGCTTGGTTCCCCAATCGAGGGCGAAGACCAGCGGCACTAAAGCGATGATGGCAATTCGGATCCTAGACATCATAACTAAGCCGCAAACATTTCGCGCACCGAGGCCGCACACGGAGCGCACACCGTCGGCAGTTCTCGATCAGCCCCGACGTTCGGCATGAACTTCCAACAGCGCTCGCACTTGGTTCCATCGGCCTTACTGACTTCGACCGCCATCGGCCCCGGCCCGCTGCGTTCTAACTCAACCTGCGAAACGATAAATAATCCCGGCAGTTCGTCCCGATGCGCCGCCAGCAAGTTGTAGGTCGCTTCTTCGGCAGCGATCTTCACCTTCGCTTCGAGCGGAGCGCCGATCAGATTCGTCTGCCGCGCGGCTTCGAGAGGCTTGGTTACCTCGCCGCGGAGTGCCATCAACTTGTCCCAATCGGCGAGCGAACTCCGTTGCGCCGCTGGAATACCCGCGGTCAACTCCTCAGGATTTGGCAACAGAGCCAAATGAACGCTATCGGTTTTGCCGAGGCTTTTCCAGATCTCCTCGCAAGTGAAGGCGAGGATGGGAGCCAGCAAGCGGATCAACGAATCGATCAAGCGGTAGAGCGCGGTCTGCGCACTGCGCCGGGCCCGCGACTTTGTCGCCGTCGTGTAAAGACGGTCCTTCAACACATCAAAATAGACAGCGCTCAAGTCGGTGGAGCAGAACGCATAGCAGGCCTGAAAGATGCGATGAAACGCGTATTCGTCGTACCAAACGCGGCACTTCGCCACCAACTCCTCGGCGCGAACGAGAATCCACTGGTCGATTGGCTCTAACTCGTCGGCGGGCACCGCATCGGTTTGCGGATCGAACCCATGCAAATTCCCGAGGGCGTAACGGAACGTGTTCCGGAACTTACGGTAGGCCTCGATTAACCGCTGGAGGATTTCGTCTCCCAGCCGAACGTCTTCCCAGAATTCAACCGAACTCACCCACAAGCGCAGGATGTCCGCCCCCGCCTGCTTGATGATCTTTTCCGGTTCGATCACGTTGCCCAGCGACTTCGACATCGCCCGGCCTTTTTCATCCAGCGCCCAGCCGTTGGTGAGGCAGCCCCGATACGGTGCATCGCCCTTGGTCCCAACGCCAACGAGCAGCGACGAGTGGAACCAACCTCGATACTGATCGCCTCCTTCCAGGTACAAGTCGGCCGGCCATGGCAAATCGTACCGCTCGTTCAAGACGGCCAAATGGCTGGAGCCGCTGTCGAACCAGACGTCCAGAATGTCCTTTTCTTTGGAAAAATCGCTGGCTCCGCAACTGCCGCAAGCGTAGCCTTCGGGCAGCAGTTCGGCCGGCGTCTTTTCGTACCAGAGGTCGGCCGAATGGATCTTGAACTGCGCGACGACGCCGTCGAGGACCGTCCGATCCTTGACTAGATCGCCGCAGGCGTTGCACGTGAACGCCACAATCGGCACACCCCAGGTCCGCTGCCGGGAGATACACCAGTCCGGCCGGGCGGCGATCATGTTCGAGATCCGCTCTTCGCCCCACGTGGGCATCCACTTCACGCGTTTGATGGCGTCGAGCGCCGTTTGGCGAAGATTGTTCTTCTCCATGCCGATAAACCATTGCTCGGTCGCCCGGAAAATGGTGGGCTTATGGCAGCGCCAGCAATGGGGATAGGAGTGTTCGATTGTCCGCCGTCCGGCCAAAGCATCCACTGCCGTCAGCAGTTCCATCACCTTGGCGTTGGCTTCCCAAACGGTGAGTCCGATGAGTTCTTCCGGCAAATGGCCCGGCTCGGATTCGGTGTGATACAGGCGACCCGCCGCGTCCACTGGACAATAAACGGCCAAGCCATTCTGCAGGCCGACGATGTAATCGTCCATGCCATGGCCGGGTGCCGTGTGCACGATGCCAGTGCCTTGTTCAAGCGTCACATGCTCGCCCAGTACGCCTTTGCTCTCGCGCTGGGCGAACGGGTGGGCAAACGTGCTGCCTTCCAACCGCGACCCCGGGAAGCGGGCGATCACAGCGTGGCTCTCCCAGCCCAAATCCTTAGCGACTTGTGCGAGCAGGCCATCGGCGACGATCATCAACCCCTGCGGCGATTCGACAGCGACATACTCAAGTCGTGGATGGAAGCACAGGCCGAGATTGGCCGGAATTGTCCAAGGCGTGGTCGTCCAGATCAGGCCAAAAACGTCGCGTCCAGCCAACGCCGGATCGACGGCTTCGGCCGCCGAAGTCAGCTTAAACTTCACCCAGATCGAGGGACTCTTATGGTTCTCGTATTCGGTTTCAGCTTCGGCTAATGCGGTACGGCAACTGATGCACCAGTTCACGGGTTTGAGGCCGCGGTAAACATATCCCTTGGCGTAAAAGTCCACGAACGCGCCCGCGATGGCGGCCTGATACTCGGGGGCCATCGTCAGATACGGGTCGTCCCATCGGCCCATGACGCCGAGGCGCTGGAAACTGCTGCTCTGCAGATTAACGTATTTCTGGGCGTAAGCCCGGCACGCCCGGCGGATCTCCGCCGTCGACATCTGTGCCTTCTTGCTGCCGAGCTCGCTATCGACTTTGATCTCGATCGGCAAGCCGTGGCAGTCCCATCCGGGGACGTAGGGCGAATCGAAGCCAGCCATCGTCTTCGATTTGACGATGAAGTCTTTCAGTAGCTTATTGAAGGCGTGGCCAAGGTGGATGTTGCCATTGGCGTACGGAGGCCCATCATGCAGAATGAACTGCGGCTGCCCTTTGCGACGCTCGCGAATTCGCTCGTAGAGCTTGGTCTCTGCCCATTCCGCGAGCAATTTCGGCTCCAGGTTGGGCAGATTTGCCTTCATCGAAAACGCCGTCTGGGGCAGGTTTACGGTCTTTTTGAGGTCGAGCGAACTCCAATCCATGGTAGTCCTCTATTATCGAACAGAAGCGGTCGCTTTCGTTTAGAGGCCGTTTCTGGTGCGACCGTCCGGGTTGCGACGCTTATAGTTTGCGTCGTCCCTTTTCAAAAGTTCCATTATCTTGTCGTCGATGGGCTGTTTCGGTCCTCTCCCTTGTGTATTGAAAAATAACTGGGCCTGTTGGGCGGCCGATGGCGTCACCTCCTCATACCCGTTCGAAGCGAACCACTTGACCTCCGGCTCTCTGAATTCGAACTTTGTCATCTGTTCGGTCGTCACCGATCCCATCCGACCCGTCGCTGGATCTAACCACTGCACGCCCATCTGGACCAGAGCGCATCCCGCTGCCGGCACGCGCCACGACACCGCACGGGCGCTCGGGGTAACGTGCAGAATTCTGACAGTGTCAACCCCCAGAAGCTTCTCCCGGCCGGCAAGCGTTGCAAACACCGAGGGGCTGCCGTCGCCATCCTTCATGCAGTCGCTCTCTGGGGTGAGTTCAACCTGCAACGCTTCGGCGGGCGTGCCAAAAAAAGTTGTCTTTTTACTCAAATTCGTGAAGAGCCGCTGTTTGGTGCCATCCGGAAACCGCAAGATAGCGTGGCCCATCGGGTCGTGCACAAACGTCGCGCCAGTGGAACTTCGTCCCGAAACAATGGCGGGACCGCTGCCCGCCGAGTGCCCATTCATCTGCCGCCCCCGCTCCGTAATATAAGGTCGCTCCGCCGCCCCTACTATCCACGCCATCAGAAGCATCGCCGCCAATCTGTAATGTCTCATCGTGTCCTGCTGTTCTACCATCAATTCTATGCGGGCTCTTCTGTTTCTCTGGGCGCTCACTGCTCCGGCCCAAGTCCTAACCCTCACCGTACTCGGCTTTAACGCCGAAGGCAAACAGATCTGCGCCGAAGTGGGCCGGCTCGCCAATGAGCCTGGAGTCGTCGAAACCGCGCGTCCCTGCTTCGTGCGCGCAGAGCGAATCACCGCTCGAACCCACCAAGGCACCGAACTCAAATTCAATGCGGTGCGCGGGGAAGACGTCGCCCGCGGTCGCCTCCTCCTCGGTTTCCACTTGCCGACGACGGGAACCGAAATGCTATTTTCAGCCAAGCCGATCCCGGTCCAAACGCGCAACCCAGAATCGCTGGCGGCATGGCGTGCCAACATCGACCCCGTCGCCGAAGGCCATGTCCGAACGGCCTTGCCGCTTTATGAGCGCGGAAATCTGGATGCCGCCATCGTACAGCTAAAACAGGCCGTCGCCCGCAAGCCCCTCTTCGCCGAAGCTTGGTATCTGCTCGGCCTCAGCTACGACCGCGCCGGCAACGCCAAGGAAAAAATCAAAGCTCTCGAAAAGACTTGTGAACTCGATCCCTTCCACGTCACCGCCGCCCGCCAACTCATCGTCAGCTACCTGCTTGAGAAACGTCAACTGGAAGCCCAGGCGCTGGTCCTTGCTATGCAAAAGACCAGCCCCTTTGTCGCCTCTCAGCTCCAGAACCTGATCAACCTTTTCAAGCTGGAGAATGAGCTTTCCGGCCTAGCGCCACCAGGCCAGCCTCTAAAGTCTCCGCAATAGCATCGACGTCATAGACGCAGCCGCCCCACGGGCCACCGCTCACTTCCTGAAGCAAGCCCCAAAGCCGGGTGTCGTCCGGCAGCAGCGGATCAGGCCGGATCCCCGGGTGCGGCGTCCGGCCCGCGAGCAGCAACGTACCGGCTTCCCGCGTGCCATCTTCGCCGAGTAGATTCACGGTGCCTTCCAGAGAATTCCGATCGATGACGATCTCGATCAAGTCGCCGTCCTGCAAGCGGCCAATCGGCCCGCCCGCCAACGCTTCCGGGGAAACATGGCCGATACACGCGCCGGTTGAAACTCCGCTGAACCGCGCATCCGTCAGTAGCGCGACGTGCTTGCCGAACGGGAGAAACTTCAGCGCGCTCGTCACCTGATACGTCTCCTCCATCCCGGATCCTCTCGGCCCGCGGGACATCAGCACCATCACGTCGCCACTCTGGATCTTGCCTTCTTTGATCGCCGCAATCGCCGCGGGTTCGCTCGTAAAGACGCGGGCCGGGCCGCGTTTGCGGTAGACGTTATCGGCATCTACCACCGTCGGATCAATCGACGTGCTCTTGATCACGCTGCCTTCCGGCGACAGGTTTCCAGTTGGAAAACAGACCGTCGAGCCGATGCCGCGCGACCGCGCCGTCTCGGCCGAAAAGATTACGTTGTTCGCGTCCACCCCGTCCCTGTCGCGCAACACCTTGTGCAACTCGGCCCGACGCTCGCTCTGCTCCCACCAGTCCAAAACCTCATCGAGAGTGCAGCCCGCGACGGTCTTCGTTTTGAGCTGGAGCAGCCCCATCTTCCGAAGATGCAGCATCACCTCCGGTACCCCGCCGGCCAGGAAGACTTGGACCGTCGGATGGTTCCGCGGCCCGTTCGGCAAAGCGTCCACCAAGCGCGGCACCTGCTTGTTGATGCGGGACCAATCGTCGACGTTGGGCCTCCGGAGCTTTGCCTGGTGCGCCACGGCCGGAATATGCAGAATTAGATTCGTCGACCCGCCAAACGCCGCATGGGCCACCATCGCGTTTTCAAACGCCGCGTCCGTAAGAATGTCGGCCATCGTCCAACCCAGCTTGCCCAACTCCAACACCGCCCGTCCGCTTCGCCGTGCCATGTCGAGCCAAATCGGATGTCCCGATGGCGATAGCGCCGCGTGCGGCAGCGTCATCCCTAACGCTTCGCCGACCACCTGCGACGTTGCCGCCGTGCCCAAAAACTGGCAGCCGCCGCCTGGCGACGCGCACGCCCGGCAGCCCATATCGGCGGCCTCTTCGAGCGTGATTTGACCATGGGAGAACCGTGCGCCAATCGACTGCACTTTGCCGGCGTCCTCGCCATCTTCGGCCAGTAGAGACACGCCGCCCGGCACGAGCACGCAAGGCATATCGTGTTGGGCGGCCAGCGCCATCATCATCGCGGGGAGGCCCTTGTCGCACGTCGCCACGCCGATCACGCCGCGCCGCGTCGGCAGGCTCCGAATCAGCCGTCGGAAGATCATCGCCGCGTCGTTCCGGTAGGGCAGGGAATCGAACATGCCCGGGGTGCCTTGGCTGCGCCCATCGCAAGGGTCCGTGCAGGCTCCGGCAAACGGCACCGCGCCGTGCTTGGCCAACTCTTCGGCTGCGGCCTCCACCATCAACCCGACTTCCCAATGGCCCGTATGGTAGCCCAGCGCCACTGGCGTGCCGTCCGGTCGGCGAATGCCGCCGTGGGTCGACAACAGTAAAATCTCCTTCCCGCCGAGCTTGGCGGGGTCCCAGCCCATGCCAGCGTTCAGCGTCCAGCCGAACAAGTCGCCCGACGGGCGAGTGAGCAGCATCTCAGGGGTGATGGGCAACTGGCCCTTCGGGCCAGGAACCTTCGTGCGGACATCGAAGAGGGAAGAATCGCCGGAATCAAAAATTGTGGACATTGGCTCAGCTTTAAGTCTATCGCGAGGAGTGATAGAATCGCGCCGATGGTAACCACTCGTCGATACTTCATGGGTGCCGCTACGGCCGCCGCCGCCAGTCGCGTCTGGGGCGCTAACGATCGGATTCAAGTCGGGTTCATCGGCTACGGCCTCATCGGTGCCCAACACGTTTTTGACTTCAAGAACCAGCGCGATGTCGACATGGCTGCGATGGCCGAGTCCTATCAGCCGCGCTTGGAAGAAGGGCTGCAAGCCATGGGCGGCAAGCCCCGGGCCTACTCCGATTTCCGTCGGCTGCTCGACGATAAGGAACTGCAAGCCATCGTCGTCTCGACGCCCGACCATTGGCATGCCTTGATGACGATCATGGCCTGCGGCGCCGGAAAAGACGTCTACGTCGAAAAGCCCATGACGTTGTTCCACGCAGAAGGGCAGTGGATGATTAAGGCTGCTCGCAAGTACAACCGCGTCGTTCAAGTGGGCACCCAGCAGCGCTCGGGCCGCCATTACGCTAAGGGCCGCGATCTCCTCCGCGAAGGCGCGATCGGCAAGATCCATCACGTTCGCATGCAGGCTTCGCGCAACGTGATGCCTGGGTTTGGCGCCCCTCCTCCAGGTGTGGCACCTTCCAATTTCGACTACGACATGTGGTGCGGCCCGGCACCCATGCGACCGTATTCCCCCCATCGCGGCATCTACCACTTCCGCTGGTTTTGGGATTTCTCGGGTGGTCAGATGACTAACCTCGGTGCCCACTCGATCGACATCATGTACTGGGCCCTTGGCCTCAAGGGCCCGCAGTCCGTCGTCAGCATGGGCGGTCGTTTTGCCCTGCTCGACGACGGCGAAACGCCGGATACGCAAGACGCAATTTACGCCTTCCCCGGCATGACCGCCGCCTGGCATCATCGCGAGGCTTCCAGGGGAACCCCTCGGCCCGGCTCACTGGAGTTCTTCGGGACCAAGGGCTCCATGGTGATTGATCGCGGCGGCTTCGAGATCGTGCCCGACATGAAGGTCGATCCCGCAAACGCCATTCCTCAGTTCAAAGGAACTCCCGGCGGCGGACCCGTCCGTAGCCAAGCGAAACCGGAGCCCTGGACCCCGGCCATGAAGGTGCCTGGTTCATCCGAGGAGCAGTTCGACCTTCATGTTCGCAACTTTCTCGATTGCGTCAAAACGCGCCAGCAGCCCGTGGCCGACGTCGCTGACGGGCACGCCGTCGCCACCGC
>JANXMS010000016.1 GCA_025354525.1 Acidobacteriota bacterium | reverse complement strand
CTTTGCGACCTTCGCCAGTCTTGCCCAAACCGCACGGAAGAATGGATCTGGATCCGTCACCGAGACCTTTCGGCAACTCTTCTCAAAGCCGACCGTCGCGTCGGCTCGGTAGGGGTCGACGGACCGCTAATCAATTACGCTTTTCGCATGCGGCGCGCCGACTCGGTGTCGCTGATGCGTAGCGCTTCGGCCGCCAGCGCCGCCAGCGTCTGACCGGGGCAGCGGGGTCGGACAGTTGTTGAAACACCTCCCAAGGGGTGGCATAACGCTTGTAGACTCGCTTCTCCTTCCCCTTGGCATCAGTGATGATATCGGCCTGGCCGCAAAGCCGGTGAAAGTTCAAGTAGGGGTTGAGGTGTTCGCGGTAGAAGTCATGGATGGGTGCGGCATGCTCTGCCCCAATATGCCGATAGCCCATCTCCTTCCGGATAACGGCTCCGTTTTTGGCTTCCACCAATCCGTTGTCATTGGAACGTCGGGGACGCGACTTCGTCTGTTCGATCAGCACTTTCTTCAACAGCTCAGCCACGACATGATTGATGAACTCACTGCCGTTGTCGGAGTGGAAGTTCAGCACCACGAAGGGGAATTGGGCCAGAATCGCCTGTAAACTCGGCATGTGCCACGCTTCGCTGATGTGGGAGGCCGCTCCCACCACCTGCCACTGCGTGACCTCATCGACGGCATTGATGGGATAGACCCCTTTGACGCCGTCTAGATCGCCTTAGTGCACGGTGTCGATCCGCACACCTTCCGGCGTCGGCTTGCGCCGTTCCCTGATCGAGACGGGTGTCGGCCGCGTGGCGGTGTAGTCGATGCGTTGCCGCCGGTAGCCCGCGCTGTTTCGCAAATTGTACAGGTGCCCATTCGAGATCGCCGCCAGCCGTTTGCACTGCTGATTGCCGAACACTTCGTACTCTCGTTTCAAGATGGCGCAGGTCGCCGGCCCACTCAGCCGCCCGTGAGCCTGATCGACTTCGACCAGCCGGCGGACACATCGGCCGTTGTGTAGCGCCGTCGAAACCGGCGTCGTCGATCCACCGTCGGCTTGACCCCTTGCGTCTTCACAAACCGGTTGATCAGCCGCGTCAATTGCGCCCGGCTCAGCCCCGTCATCTTACCCACGAAGCGTCGCACCAGACCCTTCGTTTCGCGGTTCAGTTTGGTGTACCGCTGCTGCCTCAACGTCCGCTCCACCCAGGCATAAATCTCGGCACGCCCTTCGGCGTGGAAGTCCAATTCCTGGCTGCCTTCCAGAAAAGCCTGCATCTGCTCCAGGCTCGGATTCTCAATCTTCTGCATTCGAATGAGCAATCCCCAGCTTGGCCCATCC
>JANXMS010000009.1 GCA_025354525.1 Acidobacteriota bacterium | reverse complement strand
CTAATCAATTACCCGTGATCTTTGATCAACTAAGCCGGGCCTAGGCCGAGAGAATTTTGAAAACCAAGCGGGAGACCCCGCGGCTTTGCCAGTCGTCTGACCCCAGACGTGCCGATCGGCAAACAGCCTGACGCCACTGTTAACGAGTTGCGGGAATAACTGCAAAATCAGGAAAGCGTGGCCATCAGTCAACAACGGCTCTCTACCGTGATCTTTGATCAAGTAAGCCGGGCCTAGGCCGAGAGAGTTTTGAAAACCAAGCGGGGGACCCCGCGGCTTTGCCAGTCGTCTGACCCCAGACGTGCAGATCGGCAAACCGCCTGACGCCACAAGTTACGGGAATAACTGCAAAGTCAGGAAAGCGTGGCCATCAGTCAACAACGGCTCTCTGCCGTGATCTGTGAGATGGGACTTCGGGTTACGAAAAAGCCTGCACGGCAGTGAGCAGGATAGCGCGGAAGGAGTTCGGCGGCGAGAGCAATGGCGGACGACCCGAAACGATTGGTGGTTATCGACGTGGTTATCGACGAGAGCGGCGTGACCACGGACATGACGAGGTTCTATGGACGAGCGCCGCGCGGACAGCGGATTCAGGAAGGAACCCCGGACGGACGATGGCACACCGTTACCCTGCTCGGCGCGGTTACCTGCCATGGATGGCAAGCGGTTATGACCGTCGAATCGGCTACGGACGGAGATGTCTTCCTGGCCTACCTCAAAGAAGTGCCATGAATAATCTCTCTGCCCACAAAGTAGAAGGGGTGAAAGACCGATCGAAGCTGCTGGCGCCAAACTTCGATACCTCCCGCCCTATTCCCCGGACTTCAACCCGATCAAGCCCTGATCGTCGGTCGTCAAACAACGTTTGCGCCAGCGCAAGGCCCGGTCGGTGGCGGCCCTCGAAGTTGCTCTCCCCCGAGGCTCTCGCCCTCATCTCACCTGAAATTGCTCAAAACCTCTTCCGACATTGCGGAGATGTCCTCTATTAGAGCGATACCCGCCTTAATGGAGGCGTTCTGGAAACCCGAACTACCGGCCCCGTATTGGGCGGACTGCAAACTACGTTTGTCCCAGCTCAAGGCCCCGTCAATGCATGCGCTTGTCGTCGATCTCGCCGAGCCTCTCTCCCCCTTCCTCTCTCCCGACATTGCTCCGGATCTCTTCAGACGTCGCTAATTTGCCCTCTGTTAAGTCCAGACTTTCTATAGCCTAGTCGAGATACTTCTTCAACTCGGGATTCAGCTTCGCCTGAATCTCAGGAAGTCCCACGTTCTGTTGGGTCACCAGTTGCGGCGGCATGTTGTTGATCTTCTCGACAGCCTGCCCATTGATCGACTTCATCGCATTTTGTACCGATTGATAGCCCATCTGAAACGGGTCCTGCACCACCAGCGAATCAAATACCCCTGCCTTCAAATCCGCCACCAGCGCCGGACTCGAATCAAAACCCACCGCCTTCACCCTATTCCCCGCCCGCGCCTTCAGCGCCTGCGCCGCCCCCGCCGCGCTCGATTCGTTCGAAGCAAACAGCCCCGCAACGTCCGGAAAAGCCGTCAGCATGTTCTCAGCCACCTGCAAGCTCTTCGCGTAGTCCGACATACCATACCGCTTGTCGACCAACTGAATCCCCGGAAACTTCTTAATCTCTTCCTCGAAGCCCTCCTCTCGCAGCATCGTCGAACCGCCCCCCGGTTGCACCGCCACCATAATCACTTTACCCTTGCCACCCAACATCTCCCCCATCCGCCGAGCCGCCACGCGGCCCGCTTCCTTGTTGTCCGTCATCACCTGCGATATGAACTGCTCAGTATCAATCCCGGAGTCAAAAATAATCACCGGAATCTTCTCCCGCATCGCCCGTTCCACCGCGCTCACCATCACTTTCTTATCAATCGGTGCCACGCAAATCGCGTCCACCTTCCGATTGATCATCGCGTCCATAATCTGAATCTGGGCGTTGAAATCCGTCTCGGTCGCCGGACCGTTCCAAATCACTTCCACGTCGTTCTCTCGCGCGGCCTTCACCGACCCCGCGTGCACGCTCTGCCAAAACACATGCGCCCGTCCCTTCGGAATCACCGCAATCTGCCGCTTCTTGCTCTGATTGCAGCTCACTGCCGAATACGCAGCCGCCGCCACTCCTGCGCGAAGAAACCACGCGCGCGTCATCATCTGTTTCAACATGGATTTATTGGGGGAACGACTTCGGTTCGGTCAAGTGCTGCCAGCCCTCGCCGTTCAACGACTTCATGAACTCTACCAGATCTTTCTTTTCCGCCGCCGTCAACTGCAACGGCTTCAACCGCTCGTCCAAATTCTTGTTCTTAACGCCGCCCTTGTCGTAGTATTCAACCACCTCTTCAAGCGTCGCCAAACTACCATCGTGCATATACGGCGCCGTCTTCGCGATCTCGCGCAACGTCGGCGTCTTGAACGTACCCCAATCCGCCAAGTCCTTCGTCACCGCAAACCGACCCTCGTCCGGCGTCGCCTTCTGGCTGCCCACGCCCAAGTTGTGGAAAGCGTTCAACGTGAAGTTCACCCCCTCATGGCAAGCATCGCACTTGGCTTTGTTGACAAAGACGCTGAACCCCCGTACCTGCGCCGGAGTCAAGGCTTTCTTATTACCCGCCCGATACTGATCGTAAGGCGAATTCCCACTCACCACGGTCCGCTCAAACGTCGCGATCGCCTTCGCAATCATGTCTAAATCAAACTCTTCGGTCCCAAACACCTGCTTGAACATCGCCCGATAACCAGCCACCTTCCGTAGCCGCGTCACCACGCCTTCGTGCGAATGACCCATCTCAATCGGGTTCGCCATCGGCCCAATGGCCTGCGCTTCCAGCGATCCCGCCCGGCCATCCCAAAACTGCAACTGCCCATAACCTCGGTTGATCACCGTTGGCGCGCTCATGCCTCCCTTCTGTCCAGCTATCCCCACCGAAACCGGCAGGTTATCCGTAAAGCCCTTTTCCGCCGCGTGGCAGGAAGCACAAGCCACCGTGTTATCGGCCGAGACCCGTTTGTCGTAGTACAACAAACGGCCCAATTCCGCCTTCTCCGGCGAGTAGGCATTATCTTTCGGCCACATCATCGGGGTCAGGCCCAACGGAACTCGAAACGTGTTCTTGCTGCTCTGGCCAACCAAGACCACAGCACCAATCAGACAAATTAAAGGCAGTATGCGCGCCAACTTCATTGCTCTTCTTTCTCCGTTATCGAAAAACTATTTTTTAACGTAGCCAGAGACGTAAATCGCCTTGTAGCCACCGTGCTGGGTCATCGTCCCGGTCACTTCCATAATATGCGCCATGTGGTCGGAAGCCGCCGTCCGGAAATCTGACATCGTCAAGCCGTCGCGCCGCGGATCATGCTCCTCTTCCATCACCATGTACAACGAACCGTCCGCCGTCAGCAACCCAATCGGCTGCCCCGACTTCGCACACTTCTGGCCGCAAGCGCGATGCTTCTCGCCGTGCTTACCCAATTGCAGGTAGCAGGAAAAATCGACAAGTTCGCCTGTCATCGTTACGACTTTCCCGGTCAAGGGCTTGCCGTCCACACCAGCCGCCACGCTGGTCTGCGACCAACCTTCGGCCTTCTCGCCCATCTTGCCCATGGCTTTTTTATAGGCCGGATCGCCCACCGGAGCCATCTGCGGCTGCAGAATCGGGGTCTTTCCCTGCCCAACTAACACCGCGCTCAGCGCTAACGTCGCCACACTTGCCAAAATCCATTTCTTCATCATGTTTCTCCCTGGAGTAATTTACGTTTTATCCGCGAACACTGGCCGCGGGAATCTTCTTCACGAGGTCTTCCATCTCCGCCCGGCTTTCGCTGCCGATCGTGAAAGCATCCACGCAATCCAAACCCAGCGCAAACTGCAAGCATTCATCGGGCTTTCCCCGCAGCTTACCCGCGCCAAAAATCTTCATCCCAATAATACCTTTACCCGCGGCCTTCATCTCGCGTAGAACCCCAATCACCACCTCGGGCTTAGCGTCCATCGCCACCCCGGCGGGATTGATCCGCGCCAGATCCACCTCCACCCACGGCTCCACCGCCGCCGTCTTCAGCGCTTCCAAGGTATGGCACGAAGTTCCCTTCGTCCGTATGATGCCCTTCTCCTGCGCCTCGCTGATCACGTCCATTGCCCCACGCTTCTTCTCGTTCCAGTCTTTATCGAGCATGCAGTGCAACAGCAAAATGTCGATATAGTCCGTGTTCAACTCGCGTCGGAACCGATCTAAATCCGCCCGCATCTCCGCGGCTGTCGAAGCGCGCGTCTTCGACATCAAAGTCACTTTTTCCCGCGGCAAACCCTTCAGCGCTTCCCGCACATGCGGATGGGTCCCGTACTGGTCCGCCGCGTCAAAGAAGTTCAGCCCCGTGTCATAGCCAGCCCGAAACAAATCCGCCAGCCCCTGCACTCCAAGTTTCCGCGTCTGGTTTGAAGAGCCACCCACACCATTCGTCCCACTGCCCATGGCCAGCCGACTCAGCTTCACTTTCTTCGGACCCAGCTCAATCCGGTCCGTCGCCAGCTTTTTCACCGGATCGGCAAAAAGCGGATACGGAAAGTGCCGGAGCGAGATACCTGCGGCCGGAGCGTGTCAACAACCTTGAGACACAAGTTAGGTTAATTTAGCGAGTTTGTTCGTCCGAGGTTTTCGGTTTGTTGATCCAGACTTGGGTTGGCAGTTCGAGGGCTTTGGGGGCGTTATGGACGAATCGTTCGGGATG
>JANXMS010000563.1 GCA_025354525.1 Acidobacteriota bacterium | reverse complement strand
CGATGGTATCGAGAGCTAAGAGCATGGGGGGGCTCCTCCGGCCAGTTTTGTATGGCGATGACCATGGTCGTCGTCGTCGAGAAGCAGGTGGGCGAAAACGTTGCGGAGGAGGATGCCCCTTTCGTCGGCGGTCTGTTCGCGGAAGGTTCGGAGGCACCAGCGGCCGGTGAGGGTTTCGCCGCGGAAAGCACCGATGGTATCGAGAGCTAAAAGCATGGGCGGACTCCTCCGGCAAGGATTGTATGGCGATGACCGTGGTCGTCGTCGAGAAGCAGGTAGCCGTCGGGGTCGAGGCCGGCGGTGGTGCCTCGGACTTCGGAACCGTTAAGTTCGACGATCACCCGGCGACCCCGAGCGTAGCTCGATTGTTGGGTGAAAGCGGAGAGGATGGCTTCCCGCGGAAGCAGCGTGAACACGTCGACGCCGCGGAGCACTTCGATGAGCAGTTGTTCGCGGCTCCAGAGGCGGCCAGATTCGTTTCGAAGGCTGGTGGCGATGTTGGTGAGATCGTCGGGGAAGCCGACGTGGTTGACGTTGATGCCGATGCCGACCAGGACGCGGTCATCATGAAGTTGGGTGAGAATGCCGCAACATTTTTTGGAGTTCACGAGGAGATCGTTGGGCCAACGGATGTCGCAAGCGAGGCCGGTGAGGCGGGCGATGGCTTCCTGGACGGCTAGGCCGATGGCCATGGTGAGAACGGGCAGCGGCTTTGTACGGAGGACGATGGTGCAATAAAGGCCGGCGTCGGGAGCCGAATACCAAGGGCGATTGTAACGGCCGATGCCGCTGGATTGGGCGTCTGCGACGACGACCGCTCCGTGGTCTACCACCTTGGCGGCGGCGGCCATGGTGGAGCCGATGGTTTCGTAATAATCGAACCGGCGGCCGGGGAAGGCTGCGCGGACGAGGTCGGGGTCGAAGGCCATTACTGTTCCAACTGGAGGCGGAAATTCAGATCGACGGCGACGGCGGAATGGGTGAGGGCGCCGACGGAGATGAATTCCGGCCCGGTGACGGCATAGTCGCGGAGTTTGTCGAGGCGCATGCCGCCGGAGAGTTCAACGGTGGCGCGTTTGTTGATGAAACGGATCCATTCGGCGGCTTCGACGGGGGATAGGTTATCGAGCAGTATGTGCTGGGCTCCGAAGGCCAGGGCCTCTTCAAGTTCGGCGCGGGTGCGGACTTCGATTTCGATGCGGAGGCCAGAGGGGACGCCGGCGGCCTTTACGGCGGTGATGGCGGCTCCGACGCCACCGGCGACGGTGATGTGGTTGTTTTTGATCAGCACGGCGTCGAAGAGGCCGATGCGGTGGTTGGTGGCGCCACCAGCGGCGGTCGCCATTTTTTCGAGACGGCGGAGGCCGGGGGTGGTTTTTCGGGTATCGAGGATGCGGCAACCGGTGCCGGCGACGGCGTCGACGTGTTTACGAGTAAGGGTGGCGATGCCGGACAGGCGTTGGAGGAAGTTGAGGCCGACTCGTTCGGCGGTGAGCAGGGTGCGGGCTTTGCCGCGTACGGTGGCGAGGACTTCGCCGTCGGCGGCCCGGTCGCCGCTTTCGAGGTGCAGGGACAGGTGGTCGACACCCCCGAGTTCAGCGAAGATGAGCGGCAGAAGTTCGACGCCGGCGACGATCATGGACTGGCGGGCGTAGAATTTTCCGGTCGCGATGCGATCGGCTGGGACGGTGGAGTTGGTGGTGATGTCGCCCGAGCCGATGTCTTCAGTGAGGGCGCGATGGACGACATCCAGAATTTCAGGATGTTGGAAATCAAAATTCATGGAGTGCCTCGTGGCTTTTAGCTAACTGGGCCTTGTAATCGGCGAGCTTTTCTCGCATGCTGGTGAGCACTTTTTCGGGAGCCTTGGCGAGGAAGGATTCGTTAGAAAGCTGGGCCTCGGAGTTAGCGATGATTTTGGTCAACTGTTCGATTTCTTTCCCGAGCCGATCACGCTGGGCGTCGAGCTGGGCGGCGGAGATGGCGAGGACGAGGTCGAATTCCGGGGTTGAACGTTTGCTGCCCTTGGCCCGTTCGGCGCTGGCCGGGGCGAGGGAGAGGTTAAGGTTGGCGAGTTTGCTGATGGCTTCCTTTTGCGTGGCGGCGAGCGTGGCGACGGTGCCATCGGCGTAGATGACGGCATCGAAGGGCGCTTTGGGGTCGAGTTTGTTTTCGGCGCGGAGCGTGCGGGCGGCGGTGATCAGTTCCTGGAGAATGGCCATTTCGCGCTCGGCGGCGGGGTCGGCGGAGGCGGGGTCGAACTGCGGGAACGCGGCCAGCGAGATCGACACTTTGGCATGGGTGCCGAGGCGTTGCCACAGCTCTTCGGTGAGGAAGGGCATGGACGGGTGGAGGAGGCGGAGCGAGGCGTCGAAGACCGTGAGGATGTTGCGCCAGTGGGCGTTCAGGCCGCTGCCATCGACGAAGCGGAGCTTCTTAAGTTCGATGTACCAATCGCAGAAATCGTGCCAGAAGAAGTGCCATTGGAGCTGGGCGGCTTCGTGAAAGCGGTAGGTGTCGATGGCTTTGTTGATCTCGGCGGCGGCGTTGTTTAGACGGCTGAAAATCCAACGGTCTTCAAGCGGCACGGTGCCGTCGACGGCTTCGGGCTGATAGCTGGTTTGCTCGGCGGGCGACCAGGGTTCGGCTTCGGCACGTTCCAGATTCAGGAACAAAAACCGCGCCGCGTTCCAGATTTTATTGGCGAAGGCGCGGGCGGATTCCATGCGGTCTTCGCTGGCGATGATGTCGGTGCCGGGCGATGCGGCCAGGAGGAGGGACATGCGGACGGCATCGGTGCCGTACTTTTCGGTGACGCTGAGCGGGTCGATGACATTGCCTTTGGTCTTCGACATTTTCTGGCGTTCGGCGTCGCGGACGAGTCCGTGGATGTAGACCTGGCGAAAGGGCACTTGCTTTGTGCAATAGATGCCCATCACCATCATGCGGGCGACCCAGAAAAAGATGATGTCGAAGCCGGTGATGAGGACGGAGGTGGGGTAATACTTTTTTAGGTCTTCGGTTTCGTCGGGCCAGCCGAGAGTGGAAAAAGGCCAGAGGCCGGAGCTGAACCAGGTGTCGAGGACGTCGGTGTCCTGGGTGACGTTGGCGCTGGCGCAGTGTTGGCAGGCGGTGGGCGTTTGGCGGGCGACGGTGATGCCGGCGCAGTCAGCGCAATGCCAGGCGGGGATTCGATGGCCCCACCAGAGTTGGCGGGAGATGCACCAGTCTCGGATGTTGTACATCCACTCGAAGTAGGTTTTGCTCCAGTTTTCGGGGATAAATACCGTTTCGCCGGTTTCGACGGCCTTGATGGCGGGGGCGGCGAGTTCCTTCATCCGGACGAACCACTGCTTTGAAATGAGCGGCTCGACGATGGTGGAGCAGCGTTGGCATTTCGAGATGGGCAACTGATGCGGTTTGACGGCGCGGAGGAGGCCGGCGGCTTCGAGGTCGGCCAGCACGCGTTTGCGGGCTTCGCCGCGGTCGAGGCCGGCGTAGGGGCCGGCGGCATCGGTCATGACGGCTAGAGGGCTGATGACTTGGATGATTGGGAGATTATGGCGCTTGCCGGCTTCGAAGTCGTTCGGGTCATGGGCGGGGGTGATTTTGACGACGCCGGTGCCGAACTCGGGGTCGGCCATATCGTCGCAAACGATGGGGATTTCGCGGTTCATCAACGGCAGTTGGACGGTTTTGCCGTGGAGATCGAGGTAGCGTTCGTCGGCGGCGTTGATGGCGACGGCGGTATCGCCGAGCATGGTTTCGGGGCGGGTGGTGGCGACGGTGAGCACGCGACCGGGTTGGCCGTTGACGGGGTAATCGATTTCCCACAGGCTGCCGGCGGTGTCTTCGTGGTTCACTTCGAGGTCAGAGATGGCGGTGTTGCAGCGCGGGCACCAGGTGACCATGTATTCGCCGCGGTAGATGAAGCCGTCTTCGTGCATGCGGACGAAGACCTCGCGGACGGCGCGGGAGAGGCCATCGTCGAGGGTGAAGCGGTTGCGGGTCCAATCGACGGAGTCGCCGATCTTGCGCATTTGGCGTTCGATGTTACCGCCGTAGAGGGCTTTCCAGTCCCAGATTTTAGCTTCGAAGGCTTCGCGGCCGAGGTCGTGGCGGGTGATGTTTTGCTTGGCGAGATCGCGTTCGACGACCATTTGGGTGGCGATGCCGGCGTGGTCGGTGCCGGGGATCCAGACGGTGTTGTCGCCGATCATCCGATGGTATCGGGTGACGACGTCCATTGCGGTATGGCCGATCATGTGGCCGATGTGGAGGCTGCCGGTGACGTTGGGCGGGGGAATGGCGATGGAGAAGGTTTTGCCGGGTTTGCTGGGATCTGCCTTATAAATCCCTGACTCTTCCCACCATTTGGCCCAGCGCGGTTCAAACTGCTGGGGTTCGTACACTTTTTCAATTTGCATTTGTGAATCTACTAGTTTACCAACTCCTTCACCCTGCTCTCGCGGATGAGAAGCGGGCTGCGACTATCCGGGAACACAAAAGCGTCATCAATTGGTCGGATTAAAAGGGGTGGGAGGGCCGAGCCGCTGATTTCACGGATCGAGGTCGCAGGCGGCCGCACCCTGGGAAAGAGCAACGCGGAGCCGGGAGGGGAAGGCCGGTGGGGTGGAGGGAGACGCGGCGGGAGGCATCCTAAAGTGACGGACAGCTTTGGGTGCCGAGCGATGGCGAGGTGGGAGGATTTGGCCTTGTCGATATGGCAGGAGAGACAGTTATTACTTAGCTTGGCGGAGAGAAATTTTGTCTTTGCCGGGGAAGTCGGCGGGTAATTTTTGTGTTACCTTGCCGGTGGTGGCCCATTCTGTGCCGCGTTGGTAGGTGACGATGAAGTCGACCGAGGACATGGCTTCGACCCCGTGGCCGAGGCAGGTGTGGAAGACGCGGCCTTTGCCGTAGGGGAGGACCATGATGAGCGGTTCGTTTTCGTCACTGCCGCGTTTGGCTTTGGGGGCGAAGGCGGAGGCGAGGATGTGGACGTTTTTGGCGGGGCCGCGGAGACGATCGTAGAGTTCGTCCTTCGCATGGAGCCACTCGGGGGGGAGGCCTTTGGTGATGGGATGGTTGGGGTCTCGGAGGGTGACGACGTATTCGTGTTGATCGCCGTGGCTGCCGCCGCGACCGGGTTGGGTATCGGGGACCCACTTGCCTTCGCGGAGGCGGAGATACGGGCCGCTTTTTTCGGTGCGATTGCCCCAGCCGCCTAGGCCGATCATTTCATTGAATTCGGGCCAGGTGGGGAAGGCGTTGTTGGCGGCGTGGACGACGACGAGGCCTTTGCCGGAGGCGACGAATTTGACGAAATCGGCTTCGGTTTCTTTCGACCAATCCTCGCCGTTGTAGTTGAGGACGACAACGTCGTGGGCGGAGAATTTAGGGCGGTAGGACTGTATGTCTCCGCCCTTGGGGGGCGTGGTGGAGACGGTGACGGTGAATAAGCCGGTTTCTTCGAGATAGCGCTGGAGGAGGGGAGTGGTGGCGGGCCAGGCGTGGTTGTTCTGGCCGTCGATGATGAGGGCGGAACGTTTGCGGGCGGCGAGGAGGGGAAGGGCCGGGAGGGCGGCGAGGAGGGCGCGACGTGTAAGCATCGGCACTATCTTATCGCAGGGTTAAGACCAGGAGCGACGCGTGAGTCCGGCGACGGCGGCGCTGATAGCGATCAGTTCGGCAAGTCACGCGCGGTTTGGCGACCTTTGTTTTGCCCGAGGTGATTGGAAGGGTGCCGTTTTTTGTAGTCGGCGGCTTCTGTTTCGGGCATGGCAAAGGACCGGGCGATGCGGTGATAGGTTGGTTTTTAGGGAAAGCGCGATATGATGAGCGGCTATGCGACTGACACTGAGTTTGGCGATTCTGCTGCTGGCCGGGTGTGGCGCGGCACCCGAGACGGCGATTGCACCCGTGCAACTGGAGGCGACCCCCGCCACCATCACCTCGTTTACGGAGGGGCCGACGGCCGATGCCGCGGGCAATATCTATTTCTCGGAGATCATCAACCAGAGGATTCTGAAATTTTCCGTGGACGGCAAGCTGAGCACGTTCCGCGAGAACAGCAATACGGCGAACGGATTGCTGTTCGACACCGAGGGGCGGTTGGTGGCCGCCGAAGGCGCATCGTTGCAGAGCGCGCAGTTTGGCGGATCGCCCCATGCGGCGGTGGTGATGAAGCCACGCGTGACGCGTACCGACATAAAGACGGGCACGGTGGAAGTGTTGGCAGATGGCTACGAGGGCAAACCGTTTGTGGGACCGAATGACGTCACGATGGACGGGAAGGGCAGGCTCTACTTCACGGACATGATCGGCGGCGCGGTCTATCGGATTGATGCCGATAAGAAGCTGACCCGGTTGTTGACCAAGCCGGACATCCAGCGGCCCAACGGCATCATGGTGGCTCCCGATGATAAGACGCTGTATCTGGTGGAGGCGAACAACCAGGAGGGCGGGGCGCGGATGCTGCGGGCTTACGATTTGAGCGTGGACGGGTCAGTTAGTAACATGCGAGTGTTCCATAACTTCTATCCGGGGCGCAGCGCCGACGGGATGTGTATCGACACGATAGGCAATCTTTATGCGGTGGCGGGGCTGCATCAGAAGCGGGGCACGACTGAGACGCTGGATACGAAAGCGGGGGTGCATGTGTTCGCGCCGGACGGAAAGCTTGTGAAGTTTATTGCGGTTCCGGAGGATACGGTGACGAATTGCACGTTCGCGGGGGCGGACATGAAGACGCTGTACGTTACGGCCGGGAAGGGACTGTATCGGTTTCAGAACGACGTGGCGGGGACTCGCCGGTAGGTTAGAAGACGAAGCGGAGCGCCGTCTGGAATCGATCTGGCCGGGGCGGACGGCACTTCCATCGACCGAGACGCTGGATATGAAGGCGGGGGTTTCTGTGTTCGCTTGGGATGGCAAACTCGGGAAGGGGCTGTATCGGTTTCAGAACGACGCGGCGGGGACTCGCCGGTAGGTTAGAAGACGAAGCGGAGCGCCGTCTGCATGATAGGGGCCGGGGCGGACGGCACTTCCATCGACCGAGACGCTGGATCCGAAGGCGGGGGTTTCTGTGTTCGCTTGGGATGGCAAACTTGTGACGGGGCTGTATCGGTTTCAGAACGACGTAGCGGGGACTCGCCGGTAGGTCAGAAGACGAAGCGGAGCGCCGTCTGCATGATAGGGGCCGGGGCGGACGGCACTTCCATCGACCGAGACGCTGGATACGAAGGCGAGAGTTCACGAGTTCGCTTTGGATGGCAAACTCGGGAAGGGGCAGTATCGGTTTCAGAACGACGCGGCGGGGACTTGCCGGTAGGTTAGAAGACGAAGCGGAGCGCCGTCTGCATGATAGGGGCCGGGGCGGACGGCACTTCCATCGACCGAGACGCTGGATCCGAAGGCGGGGGTTTCTGTGTTCGCTTTGGATGGCAAACTCGGGAAGGGGCTGTGTCGGTTTCAGAACGACGTGGCGGGGACTCGCCGGTAGGTCAGAAGACGAAGCGGAGCCCCATCTGCATGATGCGGGCGGGGGAAGTGGAATCGATCTGGCCGGGGCGGACGGCGCCGATGTTGGCCCGGGGGTTGCCGAGGTTGGCGTGGTTGAGGGCGTTGAACATCTCCCAGCGGTATTGGAGTTCGCGGCGTTCGGCGAAGCGGAACCCTTTGAAGATGGCGAAGTCGAGGTTGTATGTTCCGGGGCCTTGGAGAACGTTGCGGCCGAAGTTGCCGTAGGTGCCGAGGGCGGGAATGGCGAAGGCGGCGGCATTGAAGTAACCGGCCATCTGCTCATCGCGGGAGCGGCCGGAGGGGAGGTGGGGGTTGCCGATGAGGTTGGCACGCTGAGTGCCGGTGCCGGAGAGGGCACGGTCACTGCCGGAGACGATATTGATGGGACCGCCGGTTTGGGCGGAGAAGATGCCGTTGGTCTGCCAACCGGCAAGGATCCACTTGGCGGGGCCGTTTTTTGGGCCGGGGACGTCCCAGAGGAAGCTGGACACGAAGCGCTGGCGGATATCGAAATCGGAGAGGCCTTTGTCGGCGCTGAGGTTGAGGGGGTCCTGGCCGTTGAAGCCGTCGCTTTCGAGGGAGCTGAGGTCGATCGACCGGCCGTAGGTGTAGCTGGCAAGGATGGTGTAGCCTTTCGAGAACCGTTTGTTGAGAGTGGTTTGGATGGAGTTGTAGCTGGAGTTGACGTTGGATTGATAGTTGAGAATGCTTTGGAAGTTGGGGGCGTAGAGGCGGCGGGCGTTGATGTTGGCGGTGGTGGCGCCGGCGCGGAAGAGGGCAGGGTTGGCTTCGGTGCGGATGGCGAGTTTGGAGCCCTTGGAGGCGACGTAGGCAATGGTGGCGGTGAAGCCGGGGGCGAGTTCGCGCTGGACGTTGAGGTTCCACTGCTGGAGGTAGGAGGTGGCGAGGTCGGGGTCGATGGAGAGGCCGACGGTGGCGGGGAGGGAGAAGCGGTATTTGGCGCGTTCGTCGGCAGTCGAGGGCGGGGAGTAGGGGAAGGGGTTGGTGGTGCCGCGGTAGGGATCGGAGAAGCTGGCTGGTTGGTTGATGGTGGTTTGGAAGGAGAAGGGCGGGGAATTGACGAAGTGGCTGAGCATGTGGAAGCGGGGGGTATCGAAGAAGATGCCGTAGCCGGCGCGGACGCTGGTTTTGGTGGAGCCGCCGGGGCGCCAGGCGAAGCCGAAGCGGGGGGCGATATTGTTCCAATCGGTATCGGTGCCGCCGCGTTGGACGCCTTTGTCGCCGACGTAAAGGAGACCTTGCGGGGCGCTGGGGAGGACGGTGGATTGCTGGCCGGGGCGGAAGACGGTGAGTTCGTCGTTGGTCGCGTAGAAGGGGAGGTAGGGCTCCCAACGGACGCCGACGCTGAGGGTGAGGTTTTTCGAGATTTTGATGTCGTCGTGAAGGAAGAGGGCCGGGGCGTGGTTGGCGTTGCGGTTGAGGCGGACGGAGCCTTGGAGCATGGAGGCTGGGCGGCCGAGGAGGAAATCGACGAAGGCTTCGTTGCTGAAGCGGCCGTCGAAAGTGAACTGGGGGTCGATGCCGTTGGCGGTGATGCGGTCGGAGAAGCTGTAGCGGTATTCGCCGCCGAATTTAAGTTGGTGGCGACCGTGGATCCAGGCGAGGGAGTAAGTGCCTTGGTAGGTGCGGCGGTCGATGGTGACTAAGTTGTCCTGGTTGAGGTTCCAGTAACCGGTGACGGCACCGCGGTAGTGGGGGACGAGTTTGGGGTCGGGGCCGCCGCGGTTGACCTTGACGCCGAGGTCGGAGTAGTTGATGCCGTCGGCGGAGCCGAAGGGGAGGGGGCCGCGATCGATGTTGGTTCGGTTGAGGGTGACTTGGCCGGAGCCGAGGAGGTTGGGAGAGATGGTCCAGGTGTGTTGGCCTTGGATGTTCCAACTGGTGAAGGCGTTTTCGGCGTGGAGGACGGGGAGGCCGGCGGTGTTGGATTCGGCGCTTTTGCTGAGGAAAATGCGACCGGAGAGGCGTTGGGCGGAAGACAGGGAGTGGTCGACGCGGCCGATGTATTGGTTGGCATCGATTTGGTTGGGCCGGTTGAAGATGAAGCGGTTGTTGGAGGCGTTGGGGAGGGGAACTTGGAGTTTGTCGAGGAAGGCGAGGGAGGCGGGATCGAAGCGGGAGGCGGGGATGAGGCCACCGGGGAAGGGTTGGTTGGTGACGGGGTCGTTGGGGAGTCGGGCGAACCCGGAGAAATTGCCGGCGCGCATGAGGGCGGTGGGGACGGTGAGGCCGGAGAAGGTGGCCCCGGAGCGTTCGCGGAGACCTTCGTAGGAGCCGAAGAAAAACGTGCGGTCGCGGATGATGGGTCCGCCGAAGGAGCCGCCGAACTGGTTGCGGCGGAGCTTGCCTTTTTCGAGGGCGAAGAAGCTGCGGGCGTCCATGATGTCGTTGCGCACGAACTCATAGGCGGAGCCGTGAAATTGGTTGGTGCCGGATTTGGTGACGGCGTTGATGATGGCTCCGGAGTTGCGGCCGAACTCGGCGGAGAAGTTGTTGGTTTGGACGCTGAACTCTTCGAGGGCGTCGGGGTTGGGGATGAGGGCGGCGGTGTTGAGTTGGGGGTCGTTGTTGTCGCCGCCGTCGAGGAGGTAGTTGTTGGCGGTGCCGCGGGCACCGTTGACGGAGATGCCTTCGTTTTGGCCGAGGCCGTTGTTGCCGGCGCCGGAGACGGCACCGGGGATGAGGCGGACGAGTTGGAGGGCGTTGCGGCCGTTGAGGGGGAGTTCGGTGATGCGGCGTTCGTCGATGATTTCTTTGAGTGTGGCACCGACGGTTTCGACTTGGGAGACGGAGCCGCCGACGGTGATGGATTCCGAGACTTGGCCGAGTTCGAGGGAGGCTTGGACTTGGCGGGTGGAGTCGGCGTCGAGGCGGAAGGCGGGGGAGCGGAAGGGGCGGAAGCCATCGCGGGTGATGTCGACGCGGTAGTCGCCGACGGGGAGTTGAAGGAGAGTGAAGCGGCCGCTGGGGTCGGAGGTGGTGCGAAAGACGAGGCCGGTGAGTTCGTTGACGGCGGTG
>JANXMS010000550.1 GCA_025354525.1 Acidobacteriota bacterium | reverse complement strand
ATCGGGGGGGGCATCGGGGAGAAAGCCTTGGCCAGAGGCATAGAGCTGGATGATCTTTCCTCGACCGACTGGGTTTGTGGCCGAGTTGATCGTGTTGTCTTCATTCAACGCGGCAATTTGACCGCGTCCATTTTGCGTGGTCGTGAAGAAGCCGGGGGTAGCGACGGCGGCTTGGAGAGTCGAACTGGCGAGAATCTGCCCGGTCGATTGGCGTTGGACGACGACGTCCAAGGTGCCGGAGGTGGGTGAGGCCATGGGGACGTAGAAGTTGATCAGCGTTGGCGACAGGAAGTAGAGTGGGGCGGGTCGGCCATCAACAAGCACTTCGACGTCGCCGAGGACTTTGGCGATGGGGCTGGTAGAGAAGGTGATCGTTTCCTCGCTGAAGCGGATCCCGAGAGGCGCCATGGTGGCGACGGCGCCGGGGGAGAGGTCTCGATCAAGATAGTGGGCGGCGCTCAATGCGACGAGCCGGGGATAGTGGAATGCGAGGCGATTGGTGCCATCCGCGATCACGAGATTATCGAAGGGGTCGAGAGCGACGGCTACGGGGAAGGGGGAATCGAGGCGATAGGTAGCCAAGGGGTTCAGAATTAGCGTGTCAAAACGGGGGTAGCGAATGATGCGGTTGTTTTGCCCGTCAGCGACCCAGATTTCACCAGTGCGCGCACTAATGGCCACGCCTTGCGGATTGCGCATGGCATCGTTGACGCTGAGCGTGGCGCGAAGCACTTGGACGGGAGCGGGATCGTTGGCAGCGTCGACCACGCGATCAAAGATGGCGATACGGCTCTTGCCCATATCACAAACGTATACCCGATCATCCGTATCGATTGCGATATGGCCGGGGACGTTGAAGCGGTTCTCTCCGTCGGCGCTAGCAGTGGAGACGAAATCTCGCTGCCCGAAGACGGTGGCGGCGGCTTGGCCATTGGTGAACTCACCGCCGCCGGGCGACCGCCGGAACAGGAGCAGCCGATTTAGGGACGAATCGGAGACCATGAGATGGCCTTCGGCAGTAAAAGCGAGTCCATAGGGCGACCTCATATTGGTGCGGGTCGCGTCGGTGAGCTTGATGTTGTAACCGCTTTGTCCGAGGACTAGGTTGGCTCTTTGCTGACGGTCTTTCGGCTGGTCGAATGGCCGAGCAAAACGGAGGGTTCGGCCGTTGCCGGTATCGGCGATCCAGAGATTTCCCTGCGCATCGGTAGCGACCCCGGTGGGATTGAACAGCCCGGTATCGTTGAGGATATCGGGATCGTTGTTGGGCGAATTGACAATGCCAGAAAAGCGGTCCGCCTGACCGATGATTACGTCGGCCAGATCACCCGGTTTCACAGTGAGTGCGTTGGCGAACCCCAGAACGCGGTTGTTGCCTGAATCGGCAACATAAAGGCGAGGCGGGTTGCTGGAGCGATCAATGGTGATTCCGCCGCTGAGGCTGGCTCGTCCGCCGTTATTGGGCAGATCTATAAGACCGGTGACGGTAAAGAGTTCGCGACCTTCAATTAGATTTCTCGAGTTGTAGGTCATGTTCAACTGACCTTGCACATGAGTGGCAGGAAGCAGATTACTGTTATTGACCGGAATGACGAGGAGCCGATGGTTGCCCGAATCGCATAAATAGACATCGGTACCGGCGACGGTTGCCGTAGTGGGACGGAAAAATGAGCTTTCGGTAGCGGAGCGACCGCCGCGGTTGGCGCGGAAGCTCAATAAGTCCGGTTGGCCAAAGACGGCTTTGGCGGGCGGCGACGGAAAGAGCACGGTCTCTTCCGGCCAAGTGTCATACGGATCATACCGGGTGATTCGGTGGGCCGCGGTGTCGACAACGAAGAGATTATTGTTGATGGCAAATAGGCCCTCCGGAACGGCAAGAGAAAATTCGTTGACCGGAGCCTTTGGGGGTTGCCCCTGCACGTTGACGACCACGCCGACGATGCGCGCGGCGTCCATTGCGTTTCGGAAAGGCGGGGCGTAGACTAGGACGCGACCGATTTGATCGGAAACAAAGAGACGCCCGGCGGCATCGAAGGTGACGGCGCCAGGAAAAATGATACCGCTCTTGTGAAGCGGGCCGAGGCGGCCTGTATCAAAAGCGTTGCGGGTGGCGAAGTCAGGTTGCCCGAGGACCAAGTCGGCGTTCGGACCATTAGCCGCTCCTTCTCCGAGAGCGGACGCCGGAAACCGAAGAACCCGATGATTGCCCGGGTCGGTGACCCACAAATTACCCACCGGATCCACAAACAGACCTACTCGGAAGCTTGCGCCGTCCCGAAGGAAGGCGAGCGTTTTGGCAGAGCTGGTGAGTTCGTTTTGATTCGGCGCGTTCGAGGTGAAGTTGGTTTGGCCGATGACTAGATTGGGTTGGATCAAGTCCCCGGATTGCTGGGTTGGACGAGGGAAGCGCAGAATCCGGTTATTACCCGTATCGGCGACATAGACATTGCCGACGCGGTCGACGGCCAAGCCCGAGGGGGAGCGAAAGCCAATCGAAATAGATGTTCCGGGGCCCCCTGGAAACGTGGTAACCCCGTCTCTTTGGCCGATGATGCCGTCGGCGAACTGGGCGTTGCCACCCTTGGCGTTCCGCCAGAAAAGGACGCGATTGTTGCCGGTATCGGCGACGTATGTGACGGGAGGGGAGACGGAGGAATCGACAGCGACTCCGCTTGCCGCATTCAACTCGCGTCCTTCGACTAGATTGGCCTCATACGTATTTAACGTTTGCCGCGCGTGTCCATAGGTGCGAGCGGGAGTGACGCTGAGTTCGACCGGGATTTGCGCGTGGAGCGGCAAAAGTCCAGTGGTAATGGTCCCCAACAGGAACAAACAAAAAGGATGCAACGGTTTCATAGGATTCTCAGAAGCGAAGTACGGACGGCACCAGAACTGCCAGCGGATGTTCATGTTTTGGTAGGGAGCAAGAGGAGATGAGGAACGACTACCCCTGCTCGTATATCGGCAATTTGAGGATAACACTTCAGTGAGATAGTGGGAATAGGCAGAAGTTTTCGCGAGAATTGTTTTGCACAGGTAACCATTCGCTATCATCTACATAGGTAATCATGGAACTGGCCAAGCCCCGCGTCGCCGCGGTGAGGTATTTGAACACTGTCCCGCTGGTTTGGGGCATGATGCGGGGTCCGCAACGGGATCTCGTCGATTTGACTTTCTGCCTGCCGTCGGAATGTGCCGACCGGATTCGGGCTGGCGCGGCCGATATTGGGCTGGTCCCGGTGATTGAGATAGCGAGGCAGAAGCTTTTGGCGGTGCCTGAAACGGGAATTGCTTGCGATGGGGCGGTGCGGAGCATCCTGCTTTTCGCGAAAGTGCCTTGGGGCGAGATTCGTCGAGTCGCCGTGGATAATGGATCGCGGACGTCGGTGATGTTGGCGCGTATCTTGCTTCGGGAGCGCTACGGGGTGGAGCCGGAGTTGATCGTGATGAAGCCGCAATTGGCTCCGATGCTGGAGGCGGCCGATGCGGCGTTACTCATCGGCGACCCAGCGCTGCAGTTGCAGCCGTCGCAGATTGCGTTTGAACATCTTGATTTGGGAGCGGCATGGAAAGAGCTGACGGGTCTGCCGATGGTTTTCGCGGTTTGGGCCGGTCCGGTGTTGCCACCCGGAGCGACGGAGTTGTTTAGGGGTTCGTGGGAGTACGGGGGGGAACGATTGCCTGAGATTATTGACCATCAGGCGGACCGGCGGGGGATCGCTCGGGGATTAGTGCGCGATTACTTGACGCATCACATTCGATTTAGCATTGGGGCGCGGGAGAGGGCGGGATTAGAAGCCTACCTAGCCTTAGCCGCGACCTTGGAGCCTGGTATCGCCTTATGAGTAACCGAATTACTACAGCGGAAGCGTTGGATTTATTTTCTAACCACGACTTACTAGGACTTGGGATGGCGGCGGACGCGGTGCGCCGCCAGCTTCACCCGCATAACATCGCGACCTACATTATTGATCGGAACATCAATTACACGAACGTGTGTACCGAGTACTGCAGTTTTTGCGCGTTTTATCGGGCGAAGGGACACAAGGAAGCGTATGTCCACCCGCACGAGGTGATTTTTTCGAAGATCCAGGAGACGTTGGACATGGGAGGGACGGGGGTTTTGATGCAGGGCGGGCTGCATCCGGATTTGCCGATCGCGTGGTACGAGGATTTGTTTCAAGCAATTAAGAGGAAGTTTGCGATTCATTTGCACGTTTTGTCGGCTCCGGAGATTTTGAACATCGCGCAGATCAGCGGGATTACTCTGTCGGATACGATCGCTCGGCTACGGGACGCGGGAATGGATTCGATCCCTGGCGCGGGAGCGGAGATTTTGCATGACGAGGTAAGGCACCGGATTGCGCGGCTGAAGTGCAATACGGAAGAGTGGCTGGAGGTGCACCGGACGGCGCACCGGTTAGGGGTTCGGACGACGGCGACGATGATGTGGGGGTGCGGGGAGACTTTAGCGCACCGGGTGCATCATTTGAACGTACTTCGCCAGTTACAAGATGAGACTGGCGGCTTTACTGCATTTATCCCTTGGAGTTTCCAGCGAGATAATACTTCGTTGGGGCGTTTTGTGAAAGAAGAGGCGACGAGCGTGGAATTTCTGCGGACGCTGGCTGTTTGCCGTCTGTTTCTCGATAACATCGTCAACATTCAGACGTCTTGGGTAACGCAGGGATTAAAGGTGTGCCAGTTGGGGCTTCGGTTTGGGGGCAATGACGTGGGCAGCATCATGATGGAAGAGAACGTGGTTTCGCAAGCCGGGGCTAATTTCCATGCGTCGGAGGAAGACCTGCGGCGGATTATACGGGGGGCGGGATTCAGGCCGAAGCAGCGGGACACGCTGTATCGGACCTATTTCTTGAACTGAGCGATCCAGTTTTCGGTAGCGGTCCAGTCGAGGAGGCCGGTGGTGGCACCGGGTTGGGTGACGCTGCATGCGGCGACGGCGTTGGCGAACCGGGCGGTGGCCAAAGGTGCCCGACCGCGAGTTTTGGCGGCGAGGAAGGCCCCGCGGAAGAACGTGTTTTCGCAAGCCGGAGCTAATTTCCATTCGTCGGAGGAAGACCTGCGGCGGATTATACGGGGGGCAGGATTCACGCCGAAGCAGCGGGACACGCTGTATCAGACCTATTTCTTGAACTGAGCGATCCAGTTTTCGGTGGCGGTCCAGTCGAGGAGGCCGGTGGTGGCACCGGGTTGGGTGACGCTACATGCGGCGACGGCGTTGGCGAACCGGGCGGCGGC
>JANXMS010000529.1 GCA_025354525.1 Acidobacteriota bacterium | reverse complement strand
TTCGGGGTGGGAGGTGAGTTCGTGTCCTTTGGATACGAGATCGCCCATCATGACTTCGGAGTCGACGAGATTCTTGGGGCAGCCGAGACTTACAAAACCTATTTTCAAAGTAGATTTCAGTTTAGCATTGCGGGGTTGGGGGGTAGGCCCTTTAGTGTTTCTTGGAGATTGGCGGCGAGGGTGAAATCTGCGTGTTGGATTTCGGCGAGGAGGCAATCGATGGCGGTGCGGAGGGCGCGGGCGAGTTCAGGAGGGTTGAGCTGGCGGACGAGAGCGTCGGCAAAGAGATGGGTGAGGGCGGGGGGCAGATGGTCGAAACCGCGGCCGTGGTGGGCGGGGAGGTTGTGGTGAAGGCAGGCGAGGGCGAGAGTGGTACCGCGGAGTCCGCTGATCGTGAATTCGGCTTGCCAGAGGTGGTGTCGGGCAAGGGATGTGCGGGCGTGGAGGGCGTAGAGCGAGGCGAGGCCGATGAGGGCGTCGGGGGCGGGAGGTTCGTCGTGAAGGGGGTCTTGGGCTTCCCCGGAGATTAGGCGAAAGGTGGGGGCTAGGGCTCGGAAGTCGGAGGCGGGGACGAAGGCGAGATCGACTTGTAAGCTGCCGGGGAGAAGGAAGACGCGGTAGAGCCAGGGGCCGGAGGGGAAGTCGAGGTGGTGGAGTGCTTGATGTTGGGCGTACATGCGGGCGGTCCAGTCGGCGAGAACGGCCGGGAGGGCGAGAGGATCGGCGATGGCAAAGGCGAGATCGATGTCGGACCAGGGGTCTTCGCGGTCGGCGGCGGCGGAGCCGGTAAGAGCGGTGCCGGAGATGCGGGGGTCTTGGGCGGCGTTGTGGAGGAGGGTGGAGCGGAGGTGGGCGCGATCGGCGGGGGAGAACATTTCGGTGTCTTTACGTTCTGGGGTTTTTGGGGAAGAGCAACTGCATGAGGAAATCTTCGGCGGCGGGTTGGGTACGAATGGTTCTCCAGTCGGCGAAGGCGCGTTGGGCCGCCTCAAGGACGGCTTCAACGTCGGCTATTGACCACCGTTTCGAGTTGTCGTAGTCGGCTAAACTTCGATGCTCTCGTAGCTTGATGAAGAGTTGAGCCACCGAAATCAGTTCGGCGGGCATGTCGGGGTCACTCTTAGCTCGCTTCAGGAGATCCGCGCACTTTTCTTTTATGCCAATGTGGTCGATCGTTCTGCCCAGAACGCTTCGTTGCCTTTCCACGGCCCAATTGTTAACAGCTTCATCGATCAAGAGGTGGAAAACGGCATAATATGCCGTAGAAACCGCACGTCGGCGGCTGGCTTGCTTCGGCTTCTCTGGTGGCCAGTTAGCCAGATGGTCCGCCTGCTCCAGCAGATCGTCTGCGAAAGACACTGTCAGTTCCAGGACTCTTCGCGAAGGTCCGCTTGCTCGGAAACAGTTCTGTAATTGAAGTACGAGAAAAGGCCCATCGACAAAGGGTCGAGCCTTCGGTCCAACAACGACTCGACTTTACTCGTTACCTCGCCTAGCTTAGTTAAAGCCTCGTCAGACAAGAGAACTCGAAAATAGATGGCCCAATCGCCGTCCCAATCCTGGGCAATATTGTGTCGAATGTGGACGACGTCGGGTGCCATCTCCGGGACGACTTCGGAGACGGCCTGATCGAATTCAGTTTTGCTTGGGAGGGCGAGGGGGAGGGACAGCATGGATTCCTAATCTGATAATAGCGTTATCCCACCTCTTCGTTGGCTCGGCGGAGGAGGCCTCGCATGGAGGCGATGCAGTAGGCGACGCCGGCGCGGCGCATGCCGGTATCGCCGGCAAATTCGGGGACGTGGTCGGGGACGATGGAGCCATTGAATTTGACTTGGCGGAGGGCCTTGAGGACTTGGTACATGTCGACGTAGCCGTCATCGGGAAACGTCTCGACGAAGCGGGGGAGGGGGCTGGAAACGTTGCGGAAATGGACGTCGAAGATCTTGTTACGTCGGCCGTAATCGGCGATCATTTCGAAGACATCCTTGCCCATTCGGCTGCCGCCTTCCATCCAAGTTCCGATGCAGAAGGTGAGGCCCCAGGCGGGGGAGCCGGCGGCGATTTTTTCGGCGCGGGCGTAGCCGTCGGCATGGACGAAGAGCTTGGCGACGCCGTTCATTTTGGCGAGAGGCGGATCGTCGGGATGGAGGGCGAGTTTGACGCCGGCCTTTTCGGCGACGGGGAGGACGGCCTTCATGAAGTAGGTATAAGTGGCCCAGATATCGTCGGCGGAGTACTCGCGGTCGAAGGCGGGTTTTTCGACCTTGGCGCGGAAGTCGGGTTCGGAGAATTCGCGGGCTTTGTAGCCTCGGGGGGAGGGGATCGTGGCTGTCGTGTAGGTGTTGGCTGGGTGCCAGTCGTAGTTGGCGACGGGGATGTTGAGGCGGCCGCAATCGGTGAGGAAACGGCAGTATTTTTCGATGAGTTCGTCGCGGCGGCCGCGGCCGAGTTGGACGTCGAGTTCGCGGTAGTTGTAGTCGACGGCGGAGAAGATTTCCATGCCGTAGCGGCGGAGTCGGGTTTGGGTCGCCTTCATAAAGTCGTAGGAGGCGTCGGAGCCGAACTCGATGCGGGCGTGGCGGAGGCCGAGTTGCTGGAGGAAGAGGAGGTCGTCATCGGAGAGGCCTTTTATTGGCATCCGGTGCGAGATTTTGATGTTAGCGGGGTCGTACTCGTCGATTTTGCGGCCCGGTCCGCGCTGATTGGGGCGTTGCGCGAAGAGGGCGGCGGAGGAGGAGAGGGTGAAGAGGCGACGGGAGAGCATCGTCGGTCATGATATCAGCGTCGGATGGTGATGACGATGGGGTCGCTTTGTTCGGCGCGGCTGAGGCTGCGGACCTGGAGGACGGCGGGGCCGGGCAGCAGGTTTTCGGGGATCTGCGCGGAGATTTGACCGTCGGCGGTTTGGATCAAAGGCAGCGGGAGTTCGTTGATGACGATACAGGAGCCGCCGAGGACGGTGGGGGCGGGGAGGGCATCGGCGACGGCGGGGGTCGCGAGGCGGGCACCAGAGACCGTGATAAACGAACCGGGGCGGAAATTCTGGGAGCCGTCGGTGGAGTTCACGATGCCGCGGGCGCCGGACGTGATGACGGGGCGGGGGGCGGTGCCGTTCGGATAGACCGGGATGACGCTCAGGCCACTAACACCAATGCTGTAGGCGTTGCCTTGGCTGTCAACGACGAGTTGGCGGGAGGGTACGTTGACGCGGTTGGCCCCGAAGACGCTGAAGACGGGGTTTTCGGGGGCGACGGCGATGACGGTTTCCGAGCCGGTCTCGATGTTGACGAGTTCGAGGGTGGGGCGGGCGTCGTCGCGGGTGATGCTCGTGAGATTCTGTCGGACCGGGGTGGTCATGCGGAGGAATAGTTTTTGATCGATCGGGTAGACGCTAGCGATGTTGCGTTGGCCGTTGGAGACGATGGTCTGGGTGGGGGGTTGACCGGGGGCGGGCGGGGGGCCGAATTGGGTTACGCCGGGTCGTTCGCTGCCGCCTACGACGGCGAGCGAGGGGCTGAGGATGAGGCCGTTGGCGAGGAAGTAGGTGCTGTCTTTGGCACCAGCGACGGGGCCGAAGTAGCTGACGGGGGCTTGGTCGTAGAGCTGTCGGCTGGCGGTGTAAGTGTCAGCGAGGGCGTCATAGAGATAGGCGTTGGAGTTGCCGGCCATCGTGAGAATCGACTCGCCGCCGGGGGAGGCGACCATGGAGATGGGGCCACCGATGGCGATGGGGGTGATGTTGTTGGCGGGGCGGGGGGTGGCCTTGTTGCCGATGACGCGCCAGAATGTGCCGTTCGACATCATGAACTGTAGGCCGGAGAGGCCGTAGGCGAGGGCTAGCGGTCGGATGGAAGCTTGGCCGCCGACGCGGGGGATGGGCGGGAAGTCGATTTTACCGGAGAGTTTTTGGGATTCGAGGTCGACGACGGTGATGGACTCGCCGCCGGAATCGCCGACGTAGAGGGTGCTGCCGTCGGGGGTCATGGCCATGGCGTGGGGGAGTTGACCGACCTCAATGGGTTCAATGAGTTTCTGCCGCCGGGTGTCGAAGACTTCGATGCGGTTGAAGCCGGAGTTGGACATGTAGAGCTTGCCGCGAGGTTCGTCGAGGACCATGTCCCAGAGGCCTTCGCCGTTGTTGAGGGCGACGGGGATGGGATAGATGACGCCGCGTTGATCGCGGACGCGGTAGTTCATGTAGACGCGGATCGAGTTGGGGTAATTAATGGCGTCGTTCGAGGAGACGGTGACGTTGATGGCGGTGCCACCGCCGCCACCGGCGTTGGTGAAGAGGTTGGTGCCGGGCTGTCGGACGACGCCGGAGCGACCGGAGTCCATGGTCATGGTGATGGACGACGGAGCGAGGCCGCTGGAAACCTGCATGACGAGGGCGGTGGTGGTGTTGGGGATGCTGTAACTGAGGCGCCCTTTGCCGAGGTTGGTCATCCGCACGAAGGCGCGGGCGGTGCCTTTGTTGCACTCGTCATTGGCGAGGAAAACCTGCGTGGTTTCGGGGTTGAGGATAGGGTAATCGAAGATGGTGGAGATGGGGAGTTGGAGGAGGCCGGACTCGCTGAGAGCCCAGAGGTCGTCGCCGCTCGAGCTTGAGACGATCTGGCCGAGAATGGATTCCTTAAGCTTGAGGCCGAGGCGGACGCCGAGGTTGTTGGCGCTGGCTACGTAGAGGACGTTGGCTACGGGGCGGGAGGTGGTCGCGGCGTTGTTGAAGGCGCTATAGATGGTTTCGCCGGCGCGATTGAAGCTGCTGCCGCCGAGATTGCGCTGAACATTGAAGCCAGGGTTGAAGCCCGCCCCGACAAAGAAGGGGAGATTGGCGGTGCTCATCTGGCCGATGACGGCGAGGCTGGCGGTGTCATAGAGGGTGGAGCCGGCCATGAAACGGCTGCCGTCCGGGGCCATGGAAAGGATGGTGGATTGACCGGTGACGGTGCGGCTTTGGACGACGGTGCCGGAGGCAACTTCGTAGACGAAGAGGGTTGTTTGGGCGGTATTGGCGTTTTGATTGATGGCGACCATGCCGACGAGGAAGTTGCCGTCTGGGGTACGGAGGAGGCGACCGGGGAAGGCGGTGGCGGGGCGTCCGGCGAAGACGACCGGGAGGGGGTTCGGGGTGGTGATGGGCGGGGGAAAGGGGACGGAGTAGATTTGCTGGCCGGTTTGTTGGGTTCGGTCGTAGAGGAGGAGGGTGTTAAGGGCGTTGTTGGCACCGGTGCCTTGCGTTGTGATGAGGGCTCGGCCATCGGAGCCGACGGAGACGCCTTCAGGGCGGGCGGGAAGGGAGATGGAGTTGATAACGCTGTCGGTGCCGAGGTCGATGACGCTAAGCGAGGCACTTTGGGTGTTTGTTACGTAGAGGTAGTTGTTGTCGGGCGAGAGGGCGGCTGCGAGGGGAAATTGGCCAACCGAAATGCGGTTGACGACGCGCTTCTCGGGAATGGAGAAGACGTCAATGCGGTTGGCGGAGGAGCTGACGAGATAGAGGCGACCGCGCACTTCGTCGATGACGATATCCGAGGGAGTTCCTCCGAGGCTGTAGACCGTGCCAAACGTCGCTCCGGCGGTTTGGGCGAGCACAGAAGTACCAAAAATGAGGAGGAGGGCGAAAAAACGAATGAGTATTGATTGCAGGAGCATAAGCGAATCCGCTAGTCTAACCCATTAGCACCACAAAAGTTTCCGTGATTGGCGCAACAAAATCCCCATGAAGGGGTTCAGGACATCCATCGCATCGTGATTACCAAGCTGGCAGTGACAAATCGGACCCGGGGCACGAGCGTGGCCGCGAATGCCGATATTGCGGATACCAGCGAGAAACGGCGTCGAGGATTGTTGCCGCGGAGCGATTTTCCGGCGGGCGAAGGGCTCTGGATTGTGCCTTGTGAGGGCGTCCACACATTTGGGATGAAGTTTCCGATCGACGTTTTGTATCTGAACAAGAAGCGTAAGGTGCTGAAGATTCGTCCCGATATGAAGAAGTACCGAATTTCGTTTTGCTTGACGGCGCATTCGGTGCTGGAGTTGCCGGCGGGAATGGCGGCGCGGACGGGGACGGTGGTGGGCGACGAGTTGGAACTAGAGAAGCGGCAGGTGGCGGAGTGATCCGGCCGACGCTGATTTTCGTAGCAATGCTTTCAGTGGTGGGATGCGGGCATCAGCATACGGCGAAGATGAAGAAGCCGAAGCTTCCGCCGGTGATGCGGCAGCAGGTATTGAACGCAGTGAACGCGGGGGATGGCAACGTTCGGGTGCGGCGATTGCGCCAGCGGATTGCGGCAGAGCCTCGGAATGTGACGGCGCGGTTGGAACTGGCGGCGGAGTACGGGTCGATGGGGTATCCGGAGTTGGAGATGGAACACTATCGGATTGCGGTGGAGCGGTTTCCGGAATCGACGTTGGCGGCGGAGCGGTTGGCGAAGAGCTTGCGAAAGTTGGGATCGCCGGGGGAAGCGGCGGATTTGATGGTGGGATTGGTGGAGCAGCAGGGTAAGCCGAACGTGGAGATGCTGTCGTGGGCGGGGATCTTGCTGGACGAAGCGGAGCGGCTTCGCGAGGGTGAGGGGATGCATCGGCGGGCGATTTTGGTGACCGCGAAGCAGGATTACCTGTTCAACAATCTGGGTTATAACCTGATGCTGCAGAGGCGGTTCAGCGAGGCGGCGGACGCGTTTCGGCGGGCGATTGAGATTAATAGCGCTTCGACGACGGCGCGGAACAATTTGGGGCAGGCGCTGCTGGAGATTAGTGCGGCGAATGCGCCGACGGACGCGATGGCGCAGTTCCATCGAGCGAGCGACTTGGCGATTGCCCATAGTAATGTGGGAGCGCTGTTGTATGCGCGCGGCGATTTGGCGGGTGCGCGGAAGGAATTGGAGGTCGCGCTGGAATATCGGCGCGATGTGCCCCAAATTTTAGAGAACCTTCGTCTGGTGTCGGTAGCGGATGGGAAACCCATCGGCATGCCTTCTGCCCAGGCGACGGTTTGGCAAAAGGTGGGCCATGGGCTTAAAGTAGCTTTTGGTGCGCCGGACGTGAAACAGAACAACGGGTCTGCGGAAGCGGCCCGATGAAACGGATAGGAGTTCCCATGATTAAACAATTATTGCTGCGGATTTGGAAAGAAGAAGACGGCCAGGACCTGGTTGAATACGCGCTGATCGTAGCGGCGGTCGGCTTGGCGCTGATCACAACGGTGAATCAGCTTTCGACGGCGGTCGTGAGTTTGTACTCTTCGATCACTCAGGGTCTGACCTCGATCGGCGCTTCCGGCCAGTAGCTTCGACTTGGGCATGGAGCCACGATTGCCATCTTCGATGGTCCGATGGCTCCTGCCTGATCTGAGTCTGTTGCTGGTAGGGGTGACGCTGTTCTACGCGCTGTTGCTGTATCAAGCGCCGACGCAGCTTTTTCGGGATTCTGACGCGGGTTGGCATATTCGCAACGGGGAGCGGGTGCTTGCCTCGGGGACGGTGCCGAGAGTGGACCCGTGGTCGTTTTCGAAGCCCGGCGAGCCTTGGTTTGCGTGGGAGTGGGGGGCGGATGTTTTGATGGCGCGGGCTCATCAGTCGTTTGGACTGCGGGGCGTGGCGTTGCTGTACCTTCTGCTGATCGGGCTCTGCTCTTGGCTTTGGATGCGTTTGCATTGGGCGACGGGGGGGACGTTTGGGATGGCGGCGGTGTTTGCCGCTCCGTTTTTGACGAGTGTGCAGTTGCACTGGTTGGCTCGGCCGCACGTGTTTAGTTGGGTGTTCCTGCTACTGGCTCTGTATTGGGTGGAGCGGGGCAAGTACGTTTGGCTGGTGCCGCTGGCGGTGGTTTGGGCCAATTTTCATGGGAGCTTCATTTTGCTTCCGGCGTTGTTGGTTTGCTATGCGATGCGAGACTGGCGGTGTTTGCTGTGGGCGGGGGGAACGTTGGTTGCGACGGTGTTAAACCCTTACGGCTGGGGGGTACACGTGCACATTTGGCACTACTTGCAGAACAAGGAGTTGCTGGACCGGGTGGCGGAGTTTCAGAGCTTCAACTTTCATGCCGACGGGGCAGGGCAGATCATATTCGCGATGCTGCTGGTGATGGGCGGGGCGGTTTGTGCGTTGCAGGCGGGGCGATGGCACCATGCGCTGTGGATGTTGGGGTTGGTGGTGATGAGTTTGCGTTCGGCGCGGGGGCTGCCGATTTTAGCCTTGGCCGGGTTACCGATGGCGAATGCGGCCATTTCGGGGGCACTGGCGGGCCGGTGGCCGGCGGTTTTTGCATATTTTAGGCGATTGCGAGGGTGGGACGCACAGGTGCACGGCATGGCGTTGGCGGTGCCGGCGTTGGCTCTGTTGACTCTGGCGGTGTTGGGGACGCCGGCGTCTTTTCCAGAGAGCGAATTTCCGACGGCGGCCTTGGCGCATGTGCCGGCGGAGGCCCGGTTGCTGGCGCCCGACAGCTATGGGGGCTATCTGATCTATCGGGGCCGTTCAGTTTATTTCGACGGACGGAGCGACTACTACGGGGCGGCGTTTTTGAAAGAGTACGTGAAATTGGTGGAGGTTCGGCCCGGTTTTCGGCAGATTTTGGAGAAATATAGGTTTACGCACGCGCTTTTGCCGGTTCGCTACTCGCTGGTGGAGGTGTTGCGGGAGAGCGGTTGGCGGGAGCGGTATCGGGATGAAGTTTCTGTGCTGCTAGAACGGAACTTCTAGAGGTATCCTGTGTTATTACGTTCTCAGCTCATCGACCGTACCTGGCTCGCCCGCTCGGGGTTTGACCAGAAATAAGGACTAAGGAAGGTTAATGGACCGACAGAAGCTTCTGATGATTTTCGGCGGCGCGGCAGTGGCGGCGGCGCTGCTGACTTGGTTCCTTTATTCGGCTACCGTAGCCCCTAAGAAAGAGAAATTCGTTCAGGTTCTGGCTTCCAGCGCAAGTCTGCCGGCGGGTACGCGGTTGCAGAAGATCCACTTCAAGAAAATTACGATCGCGGAGAAAGATGCTCCGTTGGGCGCATTGCTGGATGAAAAAAGTGGGATTGATCGCACGTTGCTCTACCCCTTGACGTTGAACGAGCCGATTCTGTCGACGCGGCTTTCGAGTGTTTCCGGAGCGGATGGGGTGGCTTCGATGATCGAGATCGGCAAGAGGGCGGTGGCGGTTTCGGTGAACGACGCGGCGAGCGCGAGCGGACTGATTCAGGCTCGATCGCACGTGGATGTTTTGTTTACGAAGCCGGGTTCGATGCTGGAAGCGGTGACGACGACGGTGTTGGAAGATGTCGTTGTGTTGTCGGTTGGACGGTCGGTGGAACCGGCGGGTTCAGCGCCTGCGGCGACGGCGGGTGGTGGCGGTGGCTCGGCGGCGCCAGCCCCGGTCGTCAACTCTGGGCAGAGCCGAGCGGTGACGCTGCTCGTGAGTCCGGAGCAATCGCGGGTGTTAGAACTTGCCAAGAACCAAGGGCGGATTTCGCTGGCGCTGCGGAACCCGAAAGATGAGTCGAGGTCGGATTCGGCGGAGCCGCCGTCGGTGACGGCGGAGTCGATTGACCCGGGTGGTGCGTACCGTTCGCAGCGATTGAAGATGCAGGCGCAGAACCGTTCGCGGCCTCCGGGCGGCGTTCCCAACCTTCGGGACGATAAGGCTTGGGCCAATTTGATTGGCGCTGATTTTGATCCGACTAAGCCAGTGGCTGCTCCGAAGCCGGTGGAGAAGAAAGATCCCCCGAAGCCGCGATTTGTAGTTGACGTATTTCGTGGCGATAAGCACGTACAAGAGACCTTTCAGGAATAGCCCGCCAACCCATGCGTTTGAAGCCCCCCTCCCTTTTAATTTCCCTCTTCATCCTCTGCGTGCAAACGTGGGGCCAAGCGGGTCCGGCCAGAGACATGACCTTGACGGTCGGTCGCGGCGAGTTGATTCAGTTTGATGGCGACGTGAAAACGGTAGCTGCGTCGGAGCCTAAGATTGCCGATGTGGTGGTGGTTTCTCCGCGCGAAGTGATGGTGAACGCGAAGGGGCTTGGCAAGGCGACGATTGTCGTTTGGGAAGACCGTGCGTTACCGCGGCGCTACAACGTGAACGTGGTGGGGGACGCGCAGGATTACGATGTGATCCGGAAAGCGGTGAAGGATGCCGTGGGCGATAGCGCGGTGACGGTGCAGGGCAACCTGGAGACGATGGTTCTGAGTGGTGCCGTGAAGTCGGTAGAAGAATCCAAGCGGGCAGAGGCGGTTGCCTCGACCTATAGCAAGAAAGTGGTAAATTTGCTGACGGTGCCGCCGGATGCCGATCCGCGGCAGATTTTGCTGGAAGTGAAGTTTGCCTCGATTGATCGGTCGGCGTTGCAAGAAGTTGGCTTCAACTTTGTCTCGCGCAACCAGAAGATGTTGGGTTTGGGCAGTACGCAACAGTATGCGACGCCGCGGTTCAGCCAGTTGCAGTTTCAGAATCAGGAGTTCAGCAATTCGACCTTGAATTTTTCGGATTTGTTGAATTTGTTCGTGTTTCGGCCTGACTTGAATTTGGGCGCGACGATTCGAGCGATGCAGTCACGGAATTTGTTGCAGATGCTGGCGGAGCCGAATTTGCTGGCGATGGAAGGTAAGCAGGCGAGCTTTCTGGCGGGCGGCGAATTTCCGTTTCCTACGCTGACGGCGACTTCTACGGGTGGCGCGACGGCGCCAGTAGTGACGGTTCAGTTTAAGAAATTTGGCATTCAGTTGGACTTCACGCCGACGGTGACGGCATCGGGCGCGATTCATTTGAAAGTTCGGCCGCAGGTCAGTTCGCTGGATTATGCGAATGCGGTGACGCTGCAGGGCTTCCTGATTCCGGCCGTGGCGACGCGGGTGGCTGAGACGGAAGTGATTCTGAAGGACGGAGAGAGCTTTGCCGTGGCCGGGTTGATCGACAACCGGGTGGTGCAGAGTTTGAGCCGGGTGAAGTGGCTGGGCGATGTGCCGATTTTAGGCCAACTTTTCCGCAGCCGTTCGATTCGGAAAACGAACGATGAGTTGCTGGTGGTGGTTACACCGCGGTTCGTGCGGCCGGTGCCGGCGGGCGAGAAGGTGACGATGCCGGACATGGTGGAAGACTTCCTGCCGGTGACGAAGGATGATAAAGACGCGGGTTTGAAGAAACCCAAGAAGAAGTCAACCCAGGACGCGGGCAAAGCCAACCCGGAGTTTATCGGACCTCGTGGACATCAGGAACCGAAGAAGTAATCGACACCGGATTCTGCGGCGCGGCGTCTTGGCGCGCAGCCTTGAACGGGGCAGTGTGTCCATGCAGTTGCTTGTGTTGATGGTGCCGGTGTTTTTTGGTTTTATGGGTTTTGCAGTGGATTTGGGCCGTTTGTATATGGCTCGGAATGAGCTGAAGACGGCGGCGAACGCGATGGCGTTGGCGGCGGCGCAACGGTTGAACGGGACCGAGGCAGCGGTGGAGAACGCGACGGCATACGCCCAGATTCCGATTGATGCGACCGGTGGAGTGGCGACGAAGTACGACTTTGGTGGATCGACGATTGGCCAAACGAACGGCACGTTAAACAGTGAAGGGGCGGTGCTGACGTTTTACGATGCTTCTTCGGCGGCGTTGGGACTGGAAGGATCGACGGGCGGCGAGGCGGGCGGATCGACGGCGCGACACGTGAAGGTTGTCGTACGCGGCGAAGCGCCCACAATTTTTTGGCGTTTCCTGGCGATAGGGCAAGAGGGCCGGATTAACTTGGTGACCCAGGCGGTGGCCGGGCAGAGTTCGCCGGTTTGCCAGGCTTGCGGGATTGAACCGATCGCGGTGCAGGCTGTTTCGATTGACGACCCGACGGACTTTGGGTTTGTGGTGGGGACGCGGTATACGCTGGGCTACTTGTGCACGGGTGGACCGACGCCGCAGCCGCTCGTCGATACGGCGGCGCGGGTTCCGTACGTGATGCTGAACCGGTATAACGAGTCGGCGACTTTTCTGGCGGATGAGCTGACGCAGCTTTACCGGATTGGATCGCAGGGGCTGCCGCCGACAACGGATGCGGCGGTGTATTGCATGCGGGTGGGAGTGGACGAACCGGTGTGGGTAAACGCTGCCCCGATTGGTTGCAATATGAATCGAGTGGCCAGTCAGGTGTCGACCTTTTTGTGCGGCTTGGCGGCGCGTTTTGACAACAGTACAGTGCCAGGGGTGTGCAACGCAGTGAGCGAATCGGATACCGTTTTGGCGGCGAATCCGGTGGATACGGACTTGACCGACGTGGTGGATTATACGGCGTACACGGGGAACAGCCGACGGATATTGACGGTGCCGATTGTGGAGACGGCTTCGGGAAGCACGATGACGGTGTTGGGGTTTCGGCAGTTCTTGCTGGAGCCGGCGGCGGGCGATTCGACGATCAACGCGGGCGACCAAAATGGGCGATTCGCGGCGGTGTATTTGGGCAGCCGGGTGCCGGTGAAGCAGGGTCGGATTGATGGGTGTACGCAGACGGCCGGGCCGGGGAAGGTGGTGTTGCACCAATGAGCCGGCGAAGGACGCAAAGCGGGAATTCGCTGCTGGAGGCCGTGCTGTTTTTGCCGATTGTGGCAATGCTGCTGTGGGGCATGATTGAGTTTGCGCGGATCACTTACACTTACTACACGCTGCACAAGATGCTGCAGACGGTGGCTCGGTATACGGCGAATCAGCCTGGGCTGAATTTTTGTGACGCGAGCGATGTGCAACTGGAGCAGGCGAAGACTTTGGCCCTGCGGGGGGCGGGGGAGAGTGGTGGCATCGACATCGTAACGGGCTTGACGACGGACCAGATTCTGATTCGGGTGGAGCGGGTGGACCCGGATACGGCGCAGGTGGCCGAGTGCGATTGTTCGTCGACGGGCTGCGATATCGCGCAGGGCGGACGGAACCCGGACTTCATTGTGGTGTCCTTTGCCGATGGGTTTGCGGTGAGGCCAAACATTCCTTTTTTCAATGCTACGGAGATGATCGCGCTGCGACCGTTGATCCGGATGCCGGTAGGGGGGAACTGATGCGGCGTCGGCATCATTGTGGGCAGAGGGGCGGGCAGGGCGGGCAAGCGGCGCTGGAGTACATCATCGTCGCCGGTGGCGTGGTGCTGCCGATGACGTTCATGATTATCTTCACGGCGCAGTTGCTGTGGACATGGCATTCAGTGGTGGAGTGGACGCGCGATGGAGCGCGCTATGCGGCGACCCATTGCTACCAGAATGGCGGGGAGAATGTGCGGACGTATATGCGGACGCATGTGCCGGTGAACCTGGACCAGTTGGAGTTTCAGGCTGGTGGGGCGACGATTGCAGTGAACTATTTTCAGCGCGACGTGGACACCGGGACGTTGACCGAGTTCAATTGTTCGGGTGGCGACTGTTCGACCGAGTGTGTGCCGGATGCGGTGACGATTCGCATTACGGGCTACGAATTCCGTGCATTTATGGCGTTTCTGGGCTTACCGCCCGTGGCCCTACCTAATTTTCAGACCTCTCTGCCGATCGAAAGCTCTGGCTGTGACGCCGAGCTGGGGACCTGTACCCCGTAAGGAGATATCGAGACCGCATGTCATTTAACTTGATGATCGCTTCCGCCGACGAACAGCTTCGCGAACTCGTGCGTGACGCTGTGGCGACGACGCCCAACGCGCGCCTTTTGACCGAATTTGTTGAGGTTTCGGCGAACCTTTACATTCGGGTGCTGCAAGAGCTGGAACGGTTTCCGGATGCTTCGCTGCTGCTGGATATCTCCTCGGACCCGGTGAACGGAATCAAGGCGCTGGAGAAATTGAAGCAGGCGGTGCCGGAGCTTTATGTGATCGCGACTGACTATAGCGAGGACGGTGAGAGCATCCTGCTGACCGTGCGCGCGGGAGCGACCGACTACCTGACGATGCCGCTGAAGCGGAGTGAACTGCGGGATGCTTTGATGCGGTTGGACCGGGCTCCGAAGCGGGCGATGACCGGGGGCAGCCAGTTGGGCAAGATCTATACGTTCTTGGGCGCGAAGGGCGGCGTGGGGACGACGTCGCTGGCGGTAAACTTTGCGACGATTCAGGCGCAGCGGAAGAAGCAGACCGTGTTGCTGGATCTGGATTGGACGGCGAACGATGTGGCCATGATGCTGGGAGCGGCACCGCAGTACACGTTGTCCGAGGTGGGCGAGAATTTGGATCGGATGGACCAATCGTTGTTTGAAGGGTTTGTGGCGCGGGACCCCGCCGGGTTTTATTACGTAGGTCCGCCGGATTCGTTGGAAGCGAACAAAGGTAATTTTACGGACTCGATGTTACGCGAGTTTGCGACGTTCTTAGTGGAAAAGTACGAGTGCATCGTAATTGACGCCGGGCGAAGTATCAACGACGATTTAGCCTTGGCTGCGTTGCAGGTTTCGACGTCGGTGTTCCTGGTGACGACGCAAGAGTTCCCGGCCGTGCGCAATGCGCAGCGGTATTTGGGCTATCTGATGCGGTTGGGGTTTACGCAGGACCAGATCAAGATCGTGGTCAACAAGTATCAGAAGAAGCCGAGCGGGCTGATCGCGGGGTTGGATCAGGTGAAGCAAACGTTGAATCAACCGATTTTCTATGGGGTGCCTGAGTCGGGGGCTATTTTGGCGAGTATCAACAAGGCTCGGCCCCTGGTTACTGATCGGCAGGCGTTTGCAGAGATGGACAAGACGCTGCGTGCGTTTGTCGATAAAGCGACGACCGGCAAGCGGGAGCAGGCGGCATAACCCAGCATGTCTAGCCGCGCTCCAGTTCGGCCCGCCTCCGGCAATGACCGGTGGAATACGATTCGCTCGAAGGTGCACGGGAAGCTGTTGCTTCTTTTGACGCCGGATCAACTGCGCGCGCTGAACAAGGACGGCGTTCGGGAGCAGTTGGGCATTCACATCGAACGGATTGTGCGGGAAGAGAATATCCCGCTGACGCATTCCGAGCGGGACCGGTTGATCGAAGAGGTGCTGGATGAGATCTTCGGGCTGGGCCCGTTAGAGATCCTGTTCAAAGACCCGACGATCAGCGACATCATGGTGAACGGTCCGGATTCGATTTACGTGGAACGGAACGGGAAGGTGGTGGAGACGAATATTCGGTTCAAGGATCAGGCGCATTTGCGCATGATTATTGACCGGATTGTGTCGAACATTGGGCGACGGATCGACGACTCCTCGCCGATCGTGGATGCGCGTTTGGCTGATGGTAGCCGTATGTGCGCGGTGATTCCGCCGCTGTCGTTGATCGGGCCGGTGATGTCGATTCGGCGGTTCGGCAAGCGGCAGTTGACGATTGACGATCTGATTAAATTGGAGACGTTTACGTCGGGGATGTATCAGTTTTTGGCTGGGGCGGTGAAGGCTCGGTTGAATATTGTGGTGTCTGGCGGGTCCGGTTCGGGCAAGACGACGATGTTGAATACGCTGTCGCGGTTTATCCCCGAGGATGAGCGCATTGTTACGATTGAAGATACAGCCGAGTTGACTTTGGCGCAGGATCACGTGGTGCGGTTGGAAACGCGGCCGATGAACATTGAAGGGGCCGGGGCGATTACGCAGCGGGACTTAGTGATCAACGCGCTGCGTATGCGCCCGGAACGGATTGTGATTGGCGAGTGCCGCGGTCCGGAAGCGATGGACATGATGCAGGCGATGAACACGGGCCATGATGGATCGATGACGACGACCCACGCCAACACCGGGCGCGATGCGTTTTCGCGTTTAGAGACGATGGTGATGATGGCTAGTTCGTCGATTCCAGATCGGGTGATTCGGCAGATGCTGGCGAGCGCGGTGCAGTTGGTGGTGCACTGTTCGCGTTTGACGGACGGTACGCGTAAGATCGTTTCGATTGCCGAGGTGGTGGGCATTGAAGGGGACATGGTGAGGATGGAGGATATCTTCGTGTTCGAGCGGGAAGGCATTTCGGCAGGCGGGCGGGTGTTGGGGCGGTTCCGCGGGATGGGTTATCGACCGCATGTGGCGCAGCGGATTAAGGCCTACGGTACGAAGTTAAACGATTCTATTTACGATGAGGTCCACGAGGTGGTCGATTAGATGGGATTCTTCTTTGTCTCGTTTATCATTTTTAGCGCGGCGTTTTTAGCGGCGGGTTATTATGTCTATCGTGTGCCGCAGCAGCAGGCGGCGGACGTGCTGGGATCTCGCTTGCGGGAGTTGCGGGCGCGGAATGGCGTTCGAGCTACGGGTCGGGGGGACTTAGTTCGGCGGGAGGAGCGGGGTTCGTTTGCGTTTTTGGCGGAGGTGTTCAGTTGGGGCGGGGTGGTGGGTCGGATTCAGAAATGGATTCAACAAGGCGATTTGAAGTATCGGGCGACGGATATCATCGGTGTTTGTATCATCTTGTTAGTCGTGTTCTACTTTCTGCTGGGTTTGTTTATACCTCAGATGTTGATTCGGATTCTGTTTGCTGGCTTGATTGGGTTTATCCCGGTGTTTTTCGTGTTGCAGAAGCGTGCGTCGCGGTTGGCGAAGTTTGAGCACCAGTTGCCGGAGTCGATCGACCTGTTTAATCGGTCGATGAAGGCGGGTCATAACATTCAGTCGGGTCTGGAAACGATTTCGACGGAGGCTGCGGACCCGGTGAAGCAGGAGTTCAAGAAGTTGATGGAGGAGATGTCGCTCGGCTCGACGCTAGATGCGGCGTTGCATAATTTGGGCGAGCGGATCCCGATTATCGATCTGAAGTTTTTCATTACGGGTTTGATTTTGCAACGGCAGACGGGCGCGAATATGGTGAGCGTGCTCGAAAACCTATCGACGCTGGTGCGCGAACGGTTGGCGCTGCAGGAGAAGATGAAGGCGGCGACGGCGCAGCAGCGGTGGTCGGCGGCGTTGCTTTGCGGGATGCCGATTTTCTTTGCGTTGGCGCTGTGGGTGATGAAGCCGGAGTATATCGATATTCTGGTGAACGACGAGGTTGGAAGTAAGTTCTTTGCCTATGCGGTGATTTCGGAGACGCTGGGCATTCTAGTGATTCGTAAGTTGTCGAGCCCCAAGATATGATTTCCGCACTCTTTTTTATCTTCTGTTTCGCTGCGGTGGCGGCACTGCTCTGGAGCGGCTTCCAACTGTTACAACCGGTGGAAAATCCGCTGGAAGACCGGTTGGACATCCTGATGGCGGTGAGTCGCGGAACTAGCTCCCGGCAACCGAAGCGCCAGTTTGGGACGGGTTTTTGGGAACGGTTCCTCTATATCATCAACTTAATGCCGGGCGTGGATAGCGTGCTGGAAGAGAGCGAACAGTTACTGCGGCAAGCGGGAGTTCGGAAGCGGGAAGCCGTGGCTTACTACGCGATGTTTAATCTGATCTTCCTGCTGATTTTGCTGTTGGCTTCGTGGTTTGTGCAGCCGGACGATAAGCCGATTTTCTCTCGGGCGCTGGGCTTGGCCCCGGCGTTTTTGCTGGGGTGGTTACTGCCAAAGCAGGTGCTTTATCGGCTGATGAAGCGGTATCGGAATAGGTTGCAGGAGTCGCTGCCCGATACGGTGGACTTACTGGGAATTGTGCTGGGTACGGGCTTGGCGCTCGACCAGGCGTTGACCCGGGTTTGCGAGGAGATGCAGTTCATCTATCCGGAGTTGTCGGGGGAGTTTTTCACCGTGGTGATGCAGGTGAAGGCCGGGCAGGACCGTAGCAAAGCGTTTAAACAGTTAGTTCAGCGGACGGGGATTGAAGATATCAAGTCGCTTGCGGCGATGATTATCCAGAGCGAACGGTTCGGCACGAGTTTATCGCACGCACTGAAGGTGTATGCCGATTCGCTGCGTTCGCGGCGGCGTTTGCGGGGCGAGGCGATGGTCGGCAAAGCCGGGATTAAGATGGTTCTGGCGACGGTCGTCTTCATTCTCCCGGTGGTGTTCATCATCACGCTGGTGCCGGCGATGTTGACGATGATGAACAACCTGAAGGGCGGGATCGGGGCGAGCGCAGGGCGTTAAGCGAACAGGCGCTGGTACTCTTTCGCCAAGCACTTGTCCTGGACGACGCGCATGCCTTTGGGCACGACCTCGCAGGTGACCCCTTCCTGGAGCCAAGCGTCCTTGAGGCCCAACTGCTGCATTTCAGCGAGCAGCGCGGGGATGGCGTCGTTCGTGCGAAACACGTTGACGAGGTCGATTTGATCGGGGACGGCGGTGAGCGTCGGATACGATTTCTCGCCCATTACGGTCTTTTCGCCCGGATTGATGGGGATGATGCGGTATCCGACCCGCTTCATAAACTCCCCCACTGCGGCGCTGGGTCGTTTCGGCGTGTTGGACAAGCCGACGATCGCGATGGTTTTCACCCGCGAAAAGAGGTCTCTGAGAGCTTCATCATTCACTGGTAGCCACCAATTTATCTAACTTCAAAATCCGGCGAAATTTTGCGACTTCCTTGGGATTCAAGGATCGCCATTCGCCTTGCTTCAATTCACCCAATTCGAGGAACCCGACTTTGACTCGTTTCAACTTTTCGACGAGTCGGCCGAAGTAACGGAACATCATACGGATCTGGTTCTGTCGGCCTTCGATCAACTGCACTTCGTACCAGGGGTTCTCCTGGTTCTTGACCATTTTCAGTCCGGCGGGGGCGGTTCGTTTGCCATGGAGCGGCACGCCGCGGCGGAACTGATCTTCCTGCTCGTGGGTCAAATTGCCAGTCGTTTTGACGACGTAGGTTTTGACGAGTTGGCTATGCGCGGCCATGACTTTATTGGCGAACTCGCCGTCGTTCGTAAGAAGGATAAGGCCTTCGGAGGCGTAATCGAGCCGTCCGACGGGATAAACCCGCTCCTTCAACCCCTTCATTAACTGGTTCACGGTGGGCCGCCCTTCGGGGTCGTACATCGTGGTGACGTAGCCGGCGGGCTTGTTCAGAGCGAGGTAGAGCAAGCCCTTTGGCTTCTTGATCAACTTGCCGTCGACCTTGATATGGTCGTTTTCGAGGTCGGCCTTCGAGCCCATTTCAACGACGATTTCGCCGTTGACGCTGACACGGCCTTCAAGGATCAACTGCTCGGCCTTGCGTCGGCTGGTGATGCCGACCTTCGAGAGGATTTTCTGTAAGCGTTCCTGCACTAAACTGTCTCCGTTACTGACGTGGGCTCTTCGGCGGCGGGCTGTTCGGGGGCCGCTTTCTGCTCGAGCGCTTCGGAAGTGGCTTCGGCCTCTTCCTCACTGAAGGCGAGGCGCCGCAGCTCTTCAAACTCCTTGAGCGAGGGCAACTCTTTCAATGAACTCAGACCAAACTGCACCAGGAACTCCTTGTTCGTTTTGTAGAGAATCGGCTTGCCGATTACGTTTTTGCGACCGGCTACTTGCACCAGTTTGCGGTCGAGAAGCGTTTTGAGAACGCCTCCGCCTTGGACACCGCGAATCTCCATGATCTCAGGTGCCGTGATCGGCTGCTTATAGGCGATCACGGCCAGCGTCTCGAGGGCTGCTAACGAAAGCTTCAGCGGGGCCTTCAGGTTCTTGACGAACAGGCGGACCTGATCGTGCAATTCGGCCTTGGTAGCCATCTTGAAGCCGCCGGCGATTTCCTTGATCTGGAGCCCGCGTTCCGGCCGGGCGTAGTCGGCGACGAGTTCAGCGAGCAGCGACTCGATCCGCGCGATCGGCTCGCGCAAGGCGGCGGCCATCTGCTTAGCTTCGAGAGGCTCCTCGGTGACGTAGATCACCGCTTCCAAGATCGCTTTGAGGTCAATGTCGGAGTAGGTAGCGACGTCTGGCTCCGGCTCGATCTCTTCTTCCGGTTCTGGTTGCAGTTCCGTGGTGGGAACGATGTCCCCCACGGGTTCAACCAAAGCCGCCATCGCTTCCTCGACAGGGCCCCCTTCACTCACCATCTCTTCCGCAGCGGCCATCTCGGCCTGATCCCGCGGTTCCAATTCGTCTGCCATAGCTTCCAATCTAACTGTACTCTTCTTCTAAGCGGGCGATTGCTTCGCCCTCGGGGAACGCTTCTTCGAAGCGATCTGTTCTGGCCAATCCGATGTCGCCAAATGCTTCCATTTGGACGAGTTTAATGGCCTGGTTCTTTACCATTTCCAGGATGGCCAAGAACATCGCGATCATCGCGTGGCGGCTCCTCTGGCGTTCGAACAACTCTGTTGCCGATACCGAAGAGCCCTCGCGCGTGTCGCGGAGGATGTTCTTCAAGTAGTGGATCATGTCGGGGACGGTGACGTCTTCCTTGGTGACCTCAAAATGTGGGCGGCTTTTGGCGCGTTCGATGACCTTTTGCAGCGTTTGCACAAGGTCGAACAACGTAACGGCCAGGCCTTGTTCTTCATCGGCCAGAAAGTCCTTCAGCGCCGGATTCGACCACGCGGCCTCTTCGACAAGGCGCTTCTGTTGCAGCATTTCGGCAGCGTTTTTAAAGCGCTCGTGTTCAATGAGCCGCTCTACGAGTTCCTGGCGGGGATCGCCCTGGGGGTCGAGCTTTTCGAGCTCGGGGTCCCTCGGCAGCATCGTCTTCGACTTGATGTGAATCAGCGTCGCCGCCATGTAGACAAACTCGGCGCTGAGCTCGATATCCAGGGCCGACGCTTGCTCAATGTAGGACAGATATTGACCAGTAATCCGGGCCAGAGGGATGTCGTAAATGTTGATTTGGTGCTTGCGAATCAGATCGAGCAGAAGGTCGAGGGGACCTTCATACTGCTCAATGTGAATATTCAACGGAGACGACACGTCCTTTCAGAGTAACACCCTTCAGGGCGTCGGCGCGGCAGGCTTCTTCGTCCACTCTGTGATCCAGTCGAGGACGCTTTGGTACCAGAGCAGGCTGTTCTGCGGTTTGCCGATCCAGTGACCTTCGTCGGGGAAGGTCAAAAGCTTCGACGGCACTTTCTTCATTTGTAGGGCGGTAAAGAGCTGGAGCCCTTGGCCGAGCGGTACGCGATAGTCGAGATCGCCGTGGATGACGAGCGTCGGAGTGCGGAATTCGTTAGCGAAATAGCTGGGGGACCATTTGGCGTAGCTATCCGGATTGTCCCAAGGCATGCCACGGAACTCCCAGTTCACGAACCACAGCTCTTCGGTTTCCCCGGCCATGCTGCGGAGGTCGTAGACGCCGGCGTGGGAGACGAGGGCCTTGAACTTCTGCGTGTGGCCGAGCATCCAGTTGACCATGTAGCCGCCGTAGCTGCCACCGGCGGCGGCGAAGCGTTCTGGGTCAGCCCAGGGTTGCGTCGCCATGTTGTCCACGGTCGCCATGATGTCTTCGTAGGCCTTTCCGCCCCAATCGTTGTTGATCTCGTCAGTGAACTTTTGGCCGTATCCGGTGGAGCCGCGCGGGTTAGGCATGACGACGACGAAGCCGGCGGCGGCGAAGATCTGCGGATTCCAGCGGTAGCTCCACGCCTCGTGCCAGGCACCTTGCGGGCCTCCGTGGATCAGAAAGAGAACGGGGTATTTTTGTTGGGCGTTGAAGCCAGTCGGCTTCAGCACGAAGCTAGATACTTTGGCTCCTTCGGCACCGTTAACGGTGACCTCCTCGAAGTTCGGGAGGTCGTAGTCGGCCACGACATCGTCGTTCATTTTCGTGAGCGGTGTGATTTTCCCATCGGCGGAATTGACGCGATAGATTTCGGTTGGCCGGGAGCCGCTTTGCTGCGTGAAGACGATGGTTTTTGCGTCAGGCGTGAACTGCATGTCGTCGTAGGTTGCGTTACCGGAAACGATGGACCGCGCGCTGCCGGCACCGTTGATGACGAACATCTGGATGCTCTGCCGTCCGCGGTCTTCGACGGTGAAAAAGAGTCGGGTGGAGTCGGGGGTCCAGGTCAAGCTTTGGATGTTTAGGTTGATGCCCTCGGTGAGATCGCGGACTTTGCCTTCCGTACGCTTCATGACAAAGAGGCGCCAGCGGTCGGCTTCGTAGCCGGCGGTTTTTTGCGCGCGCCAGGCGATCCACTGGCCATCGGGGGAGTAGGCGGGGGATACGTCGGCACCGGGGGTGCTGGTGATTTTGGTGGCCTCGCCGCCCTCGGGGGAGACGGTGTAGAGGTTGCTGTTGGTGGACAGCGCCTGGTCGGCGTCGGTGTTGACGACGTAGCAGACCTCCTTCGAATCGGGCGAGATGGCGTAGCCGTCCGGCCCGCCGAGGGAGAACGTCGGCACTTCGAATGGCCCGGGCGTGAGATCTTTGCTCAGCCCACCTTCAACCGGCACGACGAGCAGATGGCTGCGGCGCTTCGATTGCCAAGTGGTCCAGTGACGATAGAGCAGGGATGTGTAGACGCGGGCCTTGGTTATGCTGGCCTTTTCGTCGGCGAGCTTCTTCTCGTTGCAGGCTTCGTCGGTGCAGTCAGGGTAGACTTCGCTCACGAATAGGATCCGCTTGCCGTCGGGGAAGAATGTAAGGCCGGCGGCTTCGGTGGCGATCTTGGTGACGGCCTTGGCTTCGGTGCCGTCGGCGTTCATCATCCAAATTTGGGAGGAGCCGCCGCGGTCCGAAATGTAGGCGATTTTCTTGGAGTCAGGGGCAAAACGGGGTCGATCATTGCTGCCGTCGCCCGTGAGCGCGAACGGGGAACCGCCCGCCAAGGGGATGCTGTAGATTTGGCTGGTTTTCTTGTTTCCGGCCAGATCGACGGTTTGGACGACGAAGACGACGATCTTCCCATCGGGAGACAGTTGGGGGTCGGATAGGCGCTTCATGCGCATCAACCCATCGACATCAAATGGCTTGGCGGCCGTAAGGCTAACGGCGAGAGCGGCCCAAAGACAAAGAATCCGCAGCATTGTTCTATTGTAGTGGAGCCCTGCGCGATAATATCGGAGTCAGTCTCATGATTCGCGCATTCAAAGGTATTCTTCCCACGGTGGCCGATTCGGCCTATGTCGACCCCGCCGCGGTCGTGATCGGGCAGGTGACGCTCGGCGAGCGCGTCAGCATTTGGCCGAACGCGACGTTGCGCGGCGATGTGAATAAGATTTTTATCGGCGACGATTCGAATATTCAGGACAACGCGGTGGTGCACGTGGAGCACCAGCTGCACGAATGTCACGTCGGAGAGCGGGTGACGGTGGGCCATGCCGTGGTGCTGCATGGTTGCGTGATTGAAGACGACTCATTGATCGGCATCGGAGCGATTGTGCTGAACGGGGCTCGGGTGGGTCGGGGGTCGGTGGTGGCAGCCGGGTCGCTGGTGCCGGAGGGGATGCAAATTCCGCCGGGTTCGCTCGTGATGGGCGTGCCGGCGAAGCTGCGGCGCGAAGTGTCGGCGGAGGAGCAGGAGCGCTTCCGATCGAACGCCGCCCACTACGTTAACTTAGGACAAACTTACAAGAATGATCAAAGCAGTTAAGGGCACTCGGGACATCCTGCCGCCCGTTTCCGGCGTTTGGAATCAGGTGGAAGCGACGGCGCGCGAAGTGTTTCGCTCGTTCAACTACCACGAGATTCGCACCCCGATTTTTGAGGAGACCGCGCTGTTTTCGCGGGGCGTGGGCGAGGAAACAGACATCGTTTCGAAGGAGATGTACACCTTCGACGATAAAGACGGCTCAAAGCTTACCTTGCGGCCGGAGAATACAGCGTCGGTGATTCGCGCCTATATTGAGCACCGGCTGGACCAAATTCCGGGCACCAAACGGCTCTACTATTTGGGGCCGATGTTTCGGCGGGAACGGCCGCAGAAAGGCCGTTATCGGCAGTTTTTTCAGATCGGGGCCGAGGCGATTGGTAGCGATTCGCCGGTGCTGGATGCGGAGATTATTGAGCTGGTTTCGACGCTGCTTGGTTCGTGTGGAATTCACGATTCGCGGCTTCTGATTAATTCGGTTGGTGATCCGGAATCTCGTGGGCGATACGTGGCCGAGTTGAAGGAACGGCTGTCGGCGCATCTGCCGGAGTTGTCGGCGGATTCGCAGCGGAGGGCGGTGACGAACCCGTTGCGGGTGCTGGATTCGAAGGATCCGCAGGATCAGCCGATTGTCGAAAAACTGCCAAATATTCATGATTTTTTGAACGATGGGTGTCGCGATCACTTTGCGGCGGTGTGTCGTTATTTGACCGATCGGGGGATCGCCTATGAGGTGAATCCTCGGCTGGTTCGGGGGTTGGATTACTACACGCACACCACGTTTGAATTTTTGCATGGGGCGCTGGGGGCTCAAAACGCGATTTGTGGTGGCGGGCGTTACAACGGGCTGGCTGAGTCGTTGGGCTCGAAGGTGCCGGCACCGGGGATTGGCTTTTCGATTGGCCAGGACCGGCTGCTGATGGCGGTGGAGGACGCTAAGCCCGCGGGGTTTGAGCCGAAGCTGCTGGACCTGTTTGTGGCCCCGATGACAGAGGACGCGTTCAACGCCGGGGCGCGGTTGGCCAAGGGGTTGCGACAAGCTGGTAAGAGCGTGGAAGTTGCTCCGGCGGGTAAGTTCAAGAAGTTACTTGAGTTAGCGAGTAAGTCAGGCGCTCGGTACGCGTTGCTGATTGGCGATGATGAGATCGCGGCGGGGCGGTTCGGGCTGAAGAACTTGGCGACCGGGGAGCAGAAGCCGGTGACGGCGGATGAGCTCGCCGGGAGCCTCGGCTAGTGTCGGTGTACTTGGCCGCGATTGCGTGGCAGCGCGGGGAGCAGCGGTTTGTGGATAACCGCTACTCCCGCCGGCACGAAGTTGCCTTTGATGGGGGGGCGAACTTGGCGCTGTCGTCGTCGCCGCACAACGTGCGGGTGCCTTTCTCCGACCCCAGCGCCGTCGACCCGGAGGAGCTTTTCGTGGCTTCGCTCGCGAGTTGTCACATACTTTGGTTCTTGTCGATTGCGGCGGCGGCTATCGTGCTGGCGCGGCCTTGAGTCAATTCGTTCGGGTCGACGAGGGGTAGGCACCGTCGCGGAGCCCGTTGCGCGTGGGCGGGCTTGCGCTGGTCGCCGGTGGCATCGGCTATTTCTGCTGGCGCTGTCTTGAGTCAATTTTTCGGGTTGTCGGGGGGGAGCGGACCGGTGCCGGCAAGGCGTCCGAGTTCCTGTTCGGGGATGCCTCGAAGGCGGCCGATGACCATTCGGGCGTTGTAGGACCAGCCGACTTTCCGCCACCGAGCCATTTCGAGAAGGGCCGACTCGGTGCCGTCGCGAACCATCTTGAGGGTGGCCGTATCGCGGCTGGCCGTGAGCTGATCGAGAAGCGCGACGGCTTTGTTGCGGTCGGTCCAGATGCCGGAGCGGACCATGGCGACGAAGGGGGCGGCGGGGATCTCCGCTGCCCAGCGGGCGTTGGAACGAGCGAGGACGCCTAAGGCTCGGGTGGCGTTGTTGCGGACGGTGCTGTCCGCGTCGCAGGTGGCGGCGACCAGGGCGGCGATTTGGGCGGGAGAGGCGGTCGCGTAGCCGAGGAACTGGCTAGCGATTTGGCGGCTACGGACATGGGCGGAGTGGGCGAGCATACCGAAAAGTTCGTTTTCGTGGGCGAGGGCATAGTTTCGAATGCGGATTAGCACGCGTCTTAAAGCGGGATCCTTAAACATGGCGTACCCGGCGGAATCATCCTCGCTGCCTGCATCGCCTCCGCGACGCACCGCCTCCTCTCTGGCCCGATCAGCGGCATCGGCAAGGCGCCGCGCCTCCCGGCCCAGGCGGAGGGAACCCATCGGTGCGGGGTTGTACGGTAACGGTCGATAGGAGGCACCGGCGATGCCGACAAATAGGACCTGCCTCCGTTCTTCGTCGCAGCAGACGATGGCCACGTTGGTGGTCTGAACGCCGATTGCGGCCAATGCCGCGCTGACACCCTCGGGTGACCAACTGGGTTCGATGATGGCGGCGCGGAGCTTAGCTTCCTCGACGCCCTGATGGCCAAAGAACTCGACGTCGCCTTGGGGGCGCTGGCCCCAGGCGGCTAAACTGACTCCGAAAATCGCGAGCGTGTGTATACGTCCCATAGTTAGCGCTTTTTCCAGCCGATTCCAAACATGAAGTCCACCTGATTTCGACTGGATCCAAAGGTGGCGCCACGGCTCCCAAAGTACCCAATGGCTGGGCGGATCCAACGCGTGTAACGGAATTCGGGCGAAATTAGAAGGTTGCCTTTTGTGAACCTTAGACCAGCCGCGGTCACAAATCCATGGCCCACTTTCCAATTTGTAGGAGATTCAAACTGCGACGATTGGCTCCGGTTCGTGACCGGTTCCGTGACGTTTGTCAACCCGTCGACAACTCCCCGGATACTCTGGGCGCGGTAGCCGGCACCCGCAAAGGGGTGCTGCCGACCGAGTGTAAAATTGCGCTTCACGAGGACAGGGAACTCCTAAGAATTGGCGCGCTCTCGTTCAGACGAACTGAAGAGACCACGGAAATCGATTCCTCTACTATAACCATGCCGACTATAGAGCGCGTCGATCTCAAGGCTCAGCTTGTGCGGCAATCCGAATTCTACCGCCGGGCCAACTACGTATCGTTTTGACTCATCAACCAGTTGGCCGTAAACGGCATTCGTTGTCCTTACGCCTCCTTTCACGCCCACGTTGACGGACTGCGCGCATAAGAATGAAACACTTACGAACACTTGGAGAGGGCTCATGAACGACGAGCCTGCAAGTCGAGGGCCTGCCTACTTTTGAACGCCCGTGCACACCCGATATCAATCTGCGAAACTATCAAGACGGCCTTTTTTTGGGGCTCCACGTCTCATTTCATCTCATTCCATGCCTGAACAAGTACCTTTGGATTTCCTGGGAGAGCTTCGCCGCACGCATTCATGCGGGCAATTGCGCGCCTCCGACGCCGGCTCCCGCTCGCTTCTAATGGGTTGGGTGCACCGCCGCCGCGATCTCGGCGGGGTGATCTTCATCCACCTCCGCGACCGCGAAGGCGTTACGCAACTCGTCTTCCACTCCGACGAAGCTTTCTCGGCCGTTCATGAAAAGGCCGGGATTCTTCGCAGCGAGTTCGTGATCGCCGCCGAAGGCCGGGTCGTTCTCCGCGATGCGGACACGATCAATCCGGATATTCCGTCGGGCGAAGTCGAGATTGTCGTTGAGAAGCTTTGGATCCTGAACGAAAGCAAGACGCCGCCGTTCCCGATGGAAGATAGCGTCGACGTCAGCGAAGACGCCCGGCTGAAGTATCGCTATGTCGACCTGCGGCGGCCTCGGATGCAGCGAAACATCATGCTGCGGTCGAAGCTGAGTTTCGCGATTCGGGAAGTGCTTTACGGCCAAGGCTTCCTGGAGATCGAGACTCCGTTTATGACGAAGTCGACGCCAGAAGGGGCGCGCGACTTTCTGGTGCCATCACGACTGAGCCCGGGCGAGTTTTACGCGCTGCCGCAGTCGCCGCAGATCTTCAAGCAGTTGCTGATGATCAGCGGGTTTGAGAAGTACTTCCAGATTGTCCGTTGTTTCCGGGATGAAGACCTGCGGGCGGATCGCCAGCCGGAGTTTACGCAGATCGACCTGGAGATGAGCTTTCCGCAGCAGGAGACGATCTTTGCGACGATTGAGCCTTTGCTGGAGCGGGTCTGCGAAGTGGCTGGCTTTGGGTCGGTGAAGGCTCCGTTTCCTCGCTTGACCTATGCCCAGGCGATGCGGAGCTACGGGATCGACAAGCCGGACCTGCGGCTACCGCCGTTCTACTGCGTCGAAGACCTGTTCCCGGTGGATGAGAACTTCGCGACGCCAGGATTGCCGTTGACGGCGATCGTGATTCCAAACGTTGGGCCCATCGCGCGTCGCGAGCGGGACGAGATTAAAGCGTTCGGCGTGGAGCGGGGTCTCCGCGTTTTTGACGATCTCAAGCGATTGGACCGCGACTTCCCCGAAGTGATGGTGCAGGTCCGGGAGCGCGCGGGCGTGGGCGAAAACGATCTGCTGATTTTGGCGGGTTGGGTGGGGGAGGGGAAGGGGCCCTTGCCGGATTACACTGTTCTGCAAGCCGCTGGTCAGCTTCGTTTGTATTGCGGGCAGAAGTTCAACGATCGGCATAAGCTGCTGAACCCGACCGATTTCCGGTTCGTATGGGTGGTCGATTTCCCGATGTTCGAATGGAACGAAGAAGACGAGCGCTGGGTGGCGGCTCATCACCCGTTCACTTCGGTGCATGACGACGACATTGAGAAGTTGACCACGGATCCGGCGCGCTGTCGGGCGAAGTCGTATGACATCGTCCTGAACGGTACCGAGCTTGGATCGGGTTCGATTCGTATTCATCGACGCGACCAGCAGTCGGCGGTGTTTAGCGCGTTGGGCTTGTCGATGGAAGAAGCTGAGAGCAAGTTCGGCTTCCTGCTCGAAGCGCTAGAATACGGTGCTCCGCCGCACGGGGGCATCGCGCTGGGGTTAGACCGGCTGGTGATGATCCTGGCGGGCGAGAAGTCGCTGCGGGACGTGATTCCGTTCCCGAAGACGGCGAAGGGCACGGACCTGATGTGCGAGGCTCCGAGTGAGGTGCCGGAGAAGAGTCTGCGGGATCTGTACTTAAAGTCGGTTCCGCCGGGGAAACGGTAGGGAAAAAACAAACGGGCGCTGGCTTCGGCCAGCGCCCGTTTTACGTTTAAGGGACGGAACTACGCTTTCGGGTTCTTGTCGACGATCTTGAACTTCTGCTCGTCGAAGTAGAGAACCTTGCCCTGCCGGTAGCTTTGCACGGCCATGGTGATGAGCACTTGGGCGTGGGCGGCAGTTTCGACATCGAGCGTCGGCTTGTTGCGGGAAACCATGCAGTCGAGAAAGTTGCCCACGTGGGTGTCCATCGTGTTGAGGTCCTGCACCGGGATTTTGACGTCTTCGGTGCCGAACTTGTATTTGTCTCCGCCGATGGGCTTGCGCGAATCACCGCGTCCGGCGATTTCAGGCTTCAGGGTCAGGAAGGGGGAGAAGCCTTCGAAGCGTCCATGATCGACCATGATGATGGTGCCTTCGTGGCCGCGGATCAAGCCAGGGATGTGCTGGGAGTTTGCCATCGACGAACTGAGCACGAGCGAGTGACCTTCGGCGTAGTCGGCGAGCAGGTTGAACGTATCCGGCACTTCGCGATCTTTGAATTCGTAGATGCCACCACCGGCCATCACGCGAGTGGGATACTGCGGCTTGGTCCAGCAGATATTCATCGGAGCCACGACGTGGAAAAATAGGTCGGTCGCGATGCCGCCGGAGTAGTCCCAGTACTTACGGAAGCGGAAGAAGCGGTCGGCGTCGAAGGGACGCTTGGTCGCGCTGCCTAGCCACATTTTCCAATCGATGAAATCGTCGCCTTTACCGTCGGGTCCAGCGGCTTTATCAATGGGCCAGTTCCATTCGCCTTCAACCGAGTTCCTGTGGTAAGAGCCTTGGCTAAGGAGCATCTTGCCGATGGCTCCGTCGGCGATATACTTCTTGGCCTGATGCCATTGGTTGCCGGAGGTTGTTTGGGAGCCGACCTGGAGAACGCGTTTGGTCTCCTTGACGGTATCCATCAACTGCTTTACTTCTTCGACCGTGTGGCACATCGGCTTTTCGACGTAAACGTCTTTCCCGTTGTCCATGGCCGCGAGGGCGACCTTGGCGTGCCAATGGTCCGGAGTGGCGACGATCACGGCGTCCAGTTCCGGATTGTTGACGACTTCGCGCCAGTCGAGGGTGCCTTTGGCTTTAAACTTGGCGGCAGCCGCGGTTACCCGCTTTTGGTACACGTCGCAGACTTGGGTGATCTGGCATTTGCCGGTTTGCTCGCCCAGTTTGGCAAACACGCTGGCGACATAGTTGCCTCGGCCGCCGACACCTACGATGCCGATGTTAATCTTGTCATTGGCACCAACGACGCGACCGCCTTTGCCAGCCGGCTTGGCGGCAAAGGCCGAACCAGCGGCGGAAAGCGCAGCACCGGCGCTGCCGGAATTAATCAAAAAATCTCGTCGATCCATTCAGCGGACTCCTTTGGCCAGCGGCCAAACAGGGCCGATGAACACACTTCCATTCGAGAGCGTTTCGCCCTGATTTGAGTGTACACCCGACGAGATGCCGCGCCAAAATTTAAGGATTAGTTCGCAGACCGCGCGGCGTCTGGAGTGGCTTCGGTCGGAAAATACGGTACCAGACGTAGCTTGTCAGAATGCTACCCGCTGAAATCATGAGATTGCCGACCTCTCGGACTTCGTTAGGAAAGTAACGCATCGCGTGCCCCATCGCGTCGATCGTACACTGAAGACCCAGCCCTGCGCTAATGAGCAGAATCGTCACATCTCGCTTTCGATCGCCCAACAATAAGGTCCACAGAACTAAGTTCATGATCGTGGAGACAAAAGCAACATCCCGGGTAACGAACGTCATCCACCGATTCATCAGTCCTTCCTGGGCGAGCGGGTAGTGGAAAATGCCCGAGCCGAGGATCGCTACTGCAAATACCAAGGACATCAGTAAAACGGTCCATCTGATATTTTTGCTTCTTTCGCCAGCCTTACGCGTAAGAGTGACCAACAGAACGACCCCGCAAAGTTGCATGGACGCCGATAGCATCCAGTACGCCAAACGACTCCCCTGGGTCCACGTTGCTCCAGCCACCAAGTAAGAGATACTGAACGGCGCGGATAGGCTGAACGCGAAACAAAGATAGGCAAACACGACAGGGAAGCGGCGCCAAGCCCCGTCCAACATAATGTGGAGGGCCCGGACGATAAAGAAGGTGCTGAGCGCTGTCGAGAGGTAATAAAAATAAGTCACCGTAGTTCTCCTCGGCAAAAAACATTTGTTCCGAGAAGAACTGCGGTGAAAAAGGCTGAAAAGGGATGTTTAACTGACGGAAAACGGAGGTTCATCCCAGGGAGGAGGAATCGGGCCGCCTTTAAGAGCAGAGGCTTCAAGGGAAAACGGAGGTTCATCCCAGGGAGGAGGAATCGGGCCGCCTTTCAGCGCAAACGCACCAAAATCCACCGAAGCAGAAACGAGTCCGCCCTTTAAGGATTTAGAAACACTTGTGCCACCACTCTCCGAAACGCCAGCGCTCAGCGAAAGCACCAGCGCAAAACATACTGCACTACTTAGTATAAGGTTTAGCTTTTTCATTGGTATACGCTCACCCGATGCCGTAGGCACCGGAATCACCTGATGTTTTGCGGGCATCTTGCCTTAGCCCTTCTCAGGTCTTCGTCTTATTTTAGGCGGAGTGTTACACATAAGTGAGCTAAGAATTTTCCTAGTCGTGGCCCAGTTCTTACCATGGGCGGACTAGGGCAACGCAAACAAAAAAACAGGATTTACCTGAAACCTTTCAGATAAATCCTGTTTGGGTACTGCTCGAGTGTATAAGGGTCTGACTAGTCGCCGCGATCGCGCAGCGAAGGGGTATCGAAGGAATCTTCGTAAAGGCTACGAATGGGGCGTAATCGCCGTCCGGGCCATTCAAGTCTCATATCGTCAGAGACTTCGTCGAGCATTTTTTGCGTACAAACTTTCGACTCCATGGCGAAGGCCGTTAGCAATAAATTGTCGCAGATGCCGTTGATAACACGGGGGATGCCGCGAGAGCGAATGTGGATTTCGGTGATGAGATCATCCGGGAAGACGGTTTGCTCGGACAAGCCAACCTTGACCAATCGGCTATCAATGTACTCTGCCGTCTCTTCGAGCGAGAAGGGTTTCAAATTGTAGCGCAGGACGATTCGCTGTTTCAGTTGGCGAAGATTCGGCGCGTCAAGTTTCCGATCAAACTCAGGCTGGCCGGCCAAAACGATCTGGAGCAGTTTGCCTTTGCGGTTTTCGAGATTGCCGAGGAGACGAATCTCTTCTAGTACTTCCCAGTCCAGATTGTGCGCTTCGTCGACGATGAGCACGGTTGTTCGTCCCTCGTTCATCTGTTGGATGAGCAAGTTGTTGAGTGCGAACAGCACTTCCGTCTTCGATGTCCGCTCACAGCGCAGGTCGAGATCGTAAGCGATCATCTCGAAGAACTGTTGCGGATTAATCCGCGAGTTGAACAGGAACGCGAACTCAATGTACTGCGACTCCAGATACTCGCGCAAGCACTCGAGCATCGTCGTCTTGCCGGTCCCGACCTCGCCCGTAAGTACGATGAACCCCTTCCGACTCTGTACTCCGTAGATCAAGTTTGCTAGCGCTTCTTCGTGTTGAGAACTGCGGTAGAGAAACGCCGGATCCGGAGACAAATTGAAAGGATTGTCCGTTATTCCAAAGAAAGCGTTATACATGAGTCTTAATGCCGAACCATTTCATATTACCATGGCCGCATACAATCCCAGCCTAGCTACTCTATCGACCGGTACCGGGACTCTCGTTAGGTAACTCCATACAGGAATTAACCGAGTCGGTCGTAGTCGAGGCGCACCCAGCCGGGCACGGTCCCGGGTTCGCCGCCTAGGTGCAGAATTCGCTGTGACTTCGGGAAGGCGAAGGCGGTGGCCAAAGCCTGCCGGTAGCCGGGGACGGTTTCAAGCACGGCGCGCGCGGCGACCAGTCGCGGGCCGGTGGCAATGGACTTCGAAACGAACCCACCGCCCCAGCCGATGCTGAGCAGACAGCCGTCGCTGGCGGCCACCGCGTCCAGGGTCTGGGCGAGTTTGCTCATCCGATGGGTGGCGGCGAATTGGCGCTGGCGGTCCAAGGTTTGCCGGGAATGGCCACTGGCGGCGGCCAAGTCATTGGCTAAATCCTCATCCAGGCTGCCTCGTCCGGAGAAGACCGTTCCTGGTGCGGCACATTCTACAAAGGTCGGGGCCGACTTCCAGCGAACCTCTGCTCCCCCCGGTTTTACGGGTGCCGCAACCCGGGAGTAGTACACCTTATACTGCTCCTCGCCGGCCGGGGAACCATCGCCGAGGCGAAGACCGTGGAGCAGCTTTCCGGAACCCTGGTGGCGCGACGAAGCCAACTGATCGACCGTGACCTGGGCACCGAGGAGGGCTGTCTTGAGCGCTCCCTTAATTGCCGTGGCGGGCAAAATCTTCCCTTGGGGTCCGGCGTGAAACGTCGGGATAAAGATTTCTTCGTCCTTGGCGGATTCCCACAGCGCGACGAGTCCTGCGCTTTCAAGCGGAATTCGGCGCACGGCATACGACTGCGCGTAGCCGCCCCAGCTTTTGAAGTCCAGCCGCTTGGCTCGGCTCAGTTCGGCCAAGTAACCATCCATGCGAGGGGTTCCGGCTAGGCGGCGGAAGATGAGACTTTGGTCCAGCACGTTGACTTGATCTTTCCAGACCATGTAGTCGATGGGTGCTAACCGCTTGCCGTCGCCGACCAGCGTTGGGGTGAGAACGGTGACTCGCCAGCGAATTGGGATGCTCACAGGGGCACCGCCACAGCGAATCCATTTCGATAGACCGGATGCGCCCAATCTTCTGGGGCAACGTCGCTAAGGCACCCGGTCGGGGCCTCGGGCGCATAGACGACGGACCCTTCGGCGACCACCCGTTGGCTTCGTTTCGCAGTCTTGGTGCCTTCGACCCAGCCGGAGCGAACGGCCAATCGGTACGCACCCTGGTCCCAATGGATTACCTCTTCGGCGGCCGGGGCGAACAAGCTGAGCAACCACCATCCTTTCGACCCATCGCCCTGCTTGGAACGCCGGAGGACGGCGGTTATATTGTCTCCAGTCTCCATTCGTACCTCGGTACTGCTTCCCCATCCGATGGTCCGATTGCCGCCGACGCCGGAGTCGGCCAACCACCGCAGGGCGGCTTCGATTCGCGCCCGCCAAGCATCGTCATCGCACAACGCCAAGCCCCACAAGCCGCAGTTTTCCGCAAACTGAATGCCCTGCTTCGGACCCGCGGCTTTTTCGAAACTCACGGGGCGGAATGGACCGCCGGCCCCGGCGCGGTCGGCGCCGAGAAGGCAACCGGACGCGGGGTCCAGCACCCAACGGGATTCCGCCAAACCGTTCTCCTCAAGCAAGTCGGCGATGGCGGCTAGGGGCAAGAAGCGAACCAGCTTCGGCCGCAGCCTTTGGAGGCCGTTAGGCGGGGGCCATGCGGACGCTGGGGGCGGAGCGAACAGAGTCCCATGTTGCCAGGGGAAGAGTGAACTGAGGCGGACGGCGGGCCCAACGGCGAGCCATTCCTCAAGCCAACCGAAATGGTCCATCGCGGCACAGACCGCGCCATAGAACGTATCGCTCGCCACGAGCGACGGCCCCGCCGGGGCGGCGCTCCACACTCCGCGCGCTTGGAACCGAAACAGGATCGCCTGGGCCATGCTGCTACTCCGCGAGCGAGGCGGCGAATCCTTCATCGCGCACGAGCGCTTGCAACGCGGCGAGGTCGCCGCTCGCGAGTAACTCTGATTCAGGTTTCTCGCCGAGGTAAAAACTTTGGCCGCGCCACGTCAAACGGCAGCCGGAGAAACGAACGCGTCCGCTGCCGCGGGATCCGCCCCCGCCCAAGGCGTCATCTTCCAGCAAACGCAGCCCTTGTAAGAGCAACCCGGCGAGCGATTCGTCGCCTGGGGCGAGCAGATCGAGTACAAACCGGACGCCGAAACGGGCACCGGCCGGGACGCGTTCGAGGGTGCGTGGATTGGCCTGGGCTGTAATGCGATCAATGGCGTTCTCGCTCTTGACTTCCGTCAATTCGTCGTCGAGGAACTCGCGCATCGGCGCGGTGATGGACTCTAAATCGAGCGGGGCATCATAAATCGTCAAACGGGCCGGAGTGGCCGAGCGGCCTTCGACGGCATCGCCGCGCACACGTTCGAGCCGGTTGGGGCTGCGTCCGAAGAGCAGGCAAAGGGCGTCGTCGGGACGGTCGCTCTGGTGAATGCGGACCTCCTGGCCGCGCCGCCGGGAGAGGTACACGAGTTCTTCCGGAGACGTTAAGCCGTGGGCATGCTCAAGAAGGCTGCGAAGCCTGCCGCGGAGCGAGGAGCCGGGCACAATCGGACGACCGAAGGCGTCTTTGACGACCGGGTTATCAGCACCGCCGATTTCAAGGGAGCCTTTGCCGGCACCGATGTGCAGGCCGGTTTCGCAGTGCAGGACAGCGTCGAGGATCAGTTTGCCGCGCAGGCGCAGGGGAGTTTTCGATTCGCTCATGGCAGGTTACTCGTTGTAGGCAATGATGGCTTCGAACAGGTCGCGAAACCGCTCGTAGGCGGCTAGTTCGTTTTTGCGGGTCACTTGAAGGAGCAGCTTTTCGAGGGGGTCCAGGCTCCGGAGCGAGTGACGGGCGATGGTATAGGCCAAACGGGCGCGGAACATGACGAACTGGTGCTGCCGCTCGTTTTCTGGCGCTCGGCAGGCTCGGCGTACGGCGCTATAAAGGCGGCGTAACTGGCTTCGCGTGCCGGAGTCCATGTCGTTGAGCCGCGTGACCAGGACGTGCGCTTGATTGTCGAGATAGAGACTATCGGCGCAGAGTTTGGCGAGGTCAATTTCGACGACTAATTCCTGGCGGGGACGATCTCGGTCACGGTCGCGGTCATCGCGGCGCGGGGGGCGGCTGCCGTCCGGTCGGGGACGGTCGTCGCGGCGTGGCTGTCTTTCTTCGGCCATAAACGCTCCTTTGCAAATATCCTTTTAAGAAGAAGCCCCTTCGAGGCGGGCCCAGGCGAGGGCGACGTAGCCGGTGGGGCGCAGTTGGCGCTTGCCACCGCTTTGGGCGGTAATTTGTTCGAGCAGGTTATCCCACTCTTTTTCGAACGCTTCGCTCTCGCGGACGTCGATCGCGCGGCGGAGGCGGCGGTGCAACCGCCACGGTTTGTCGAGAGTACGACCGCGGCGGCGCGACCGGGCGGAGGCGAGGTCGCTGCCCGCGGCGGGGTCGAGGTAAAAATTCTCCAGCTCGTCAAGGAATTCGGGGGAGGCTCGAAAACGGCTCAGCAGCTTCCTCATCTGCCCTTTAATTTCGGCAGCCTCTTTCAATTGGGGCCAATCGATGGTCCGGCCGAACAGCGAAATAGCATTCTTGCCGGACGCCTTGACGGTTTCCAGCGCTTCGGCGGAGCGGGCGAAAACGCTCGCTATGGATTCGTTTCGTCCGGCGTGTACGATGGCCATGGAGACGCTGCGGGAAGTGCCCTCGCGTTGTTCGTCCAACTGCCGCAGGAGCAGCCCGGCCACCCGGCGCATCTCCTTCGCAAAATCCAGGAGAGCGTCCCAGGGGGCGGCTACGGCGAAATCGTCGCCGCCACTATAAAGCACCGTGACGCGGGAGACGAACTCCTCGGTGGCGGCGACGCGAGCCAACTCGCCCGCGACGAAATTCTTGAACGTCAGAGAAAGTTGCAGGTACTCTTCGGCGCTGGTGGCGGCGTGGAGCCGAGCGCCAACGTTGTCCAGGTCCGCCGTGAGCACTCCCCAACGTCGCCCGGTGGAGAGCGGACGGCTGATGGCGGTCGGCAGGGGCCACTGATGCTGGCCAACGTCGGCTAGAAAAGCAGCGGGGTCTTCGGCGGACCAGCCAACGGCTTTCGCCGGCCGAAGAGTGGCCACCAAACCATCGAAAGGGAACGACGGTGCGGCGGAGAGGAGGCCGAGAGGGAGGCGGGGAGTATCCCGGCGGTGGCGCAGGCCGGTGTCGAGGCGCTTCTGAATGTCCGGCCAGAGGCCGAGGTTTTCAGTGCTACTCCAGACTAGGCCGACGCTGCCGCTGGAGACTGCCCCGACGCGTTCGGCAATTGTGGCCAGAAAGGCGTCGGCGGCGGGGACGGAGGCATCCGGCAAAACGAGGAGAAACCGTCCCCCGGTTACCGCGCCCAGCAGCAAAGGCGACAGCCCGAGTTCGGCCAGCAGAGCTCGAGGGATGAGTTCGCCCAACAACGTAAACCACTGGCAGCGGCTTAGGAAAGCGTCTCCGCTTAATCCTTCCTCATTGAGTAGGGCGTTGATCCCGAAAAATTTAGCTTGGAGAAAAACCTGAAGCGACATGGATTGTACGGCGCTGCAAACCCTCAATGTAGCATGGAGTAGGCGATGACTTACCAATTTGTAGTGGCGACGGGGAGGACTTCCGTCAAGCAGTTCCTCTTTTCCGCTCTGCCATCGTTCTCTCGGTTCGCTTTGCGGCAGGCGGCGGCAGACGGCGCTTGTCGGGTGGATGGCGAGGTGGTGCCGGCAAGTTACAAGTTGCGGGCAGGGCAGGCGGTGGAGTTTACGCTGGAGCCGGAAGCGCAACGGACCATTCTGGCAGAGGATCTACCGCTCGAGATTCTGTACGAGGATGACGCGATTATTGGCTTGAATAAGGCACCGGGGATGCTGGTGCATCCGACGTCGCGGGAACGGAATGGGACGGTGGCCAACGCGCTACTGGGCCATTGGCGGGGAGAGACTCGCCGGCCGACGTTTCCGCATCGGCTGGATCGGGACACATCGGGGGTGTTGCTGGTGGCGAAGGACGCGCAAGCGGCGACTTCGCTGGGAGTTCAGTTTGAACATCGGCGGGTGAGGAAAGAGTACGTTGCGCTAGTTGCTGGCAAGGTGGCGGCGCGGGAAATTGACGCGCCGATCAGTCGGGTAGGCGGAGAGGTGCCGCCGTGGCAGGTCAGGCCAGATGGGAAAGCGTCGTTGTCTCGGCTGACGCCGATTGAGTGCCGGGGAGATCGTACGCTGGTGCAACTCGAGCCTGTGACGGGGCGGACGAATCAGTTGCGGATTCATTGCGCTTGGATCGGTAATCCGATTATTGGAGATCGACTGTACGGCAGGTCCGAGGAGGGCCGACTATGGCTGCATGCGCGCCGGTTGACGTTTGACCATCCGAAAAGCGGCCATTCGATGACACTGGACGCGGGTATGATGCAGATAAATATTTAGTAAAAATAAAAATTATTTAAATCTCACTCAGTTTTTGCGCCATCTTTTATCGCAGACGAACAAACTGTTCGAGGAGATTCAAACTATGAAACTTTCTTTTTTGCGCGCGGTCGCCTTGGCCCTTCCGCTTTTGATGACCGCTGGACAGGCGACTGCCGCTGACATTGTAGACACCGCCGTTGCGGCTGGTTCCTTTAAGACGTTGGTTGCCGCCGTGCAAGCCGCTGGTTTGGTCGATACCCTGAAGGGTCCCGGACCGTTTACCGTATTTGCCCCGACCGACCAGGCATTTGCCAAGTTACCCGCCGGCACGTTAGACATGTTACTGAAGCCGGAGAATAAGGCCAAGCTGGCCGCGATTCTGACTTACCACGTGGTTTCGGGCAAGGTCATGGCTGCTGATGTGGTGAAGGTGAAGTCGGCCAAGTCTGTCGAGGGCGGAACCATTAAGGTTACGGTCAAGGGCGGCACAGTAATGTTGAACGGTACCTCGAAGGTCGTCAAGACCGACATCGGGGCTGACAACGGGGTCATCCACGTGATCGACACCGTCATCATGCCGCCCACGAAGTAGCCTTTTCTTCGGACTCAGTTCAATCAGTAGAAAGGCCGAGGCCCCACGGGGCGTCGGTCTTTTTCTATGTGTGCTGTCAAAGAGTTCTTGACGTTTGGGGCGAATGGATTTCTGGGTCCTTCCAGAGCAGGCTGGCGAGGGTCCCACGAAATGTTTTTCAGTACTTGCTACGCCGGATTTCTGGCTGCGTGTCGTTACTCAATGAGCTTCCATGAACTTTTCGCCTGCTCGCTGTTTTGGTGTGGATAAAGACGAGAAAAGCTAAGAGACGGTATTTGGCTGTTGGAGGTGCCCGGTTGGATGGTGTCGCGAATCCATGAGGGGACCTCGGAATATGCAGTGTTCCTGTTAGTGTTTGAGCGGGGAAGCGACAGCATCGCCGTCGCGGCGGTGGGAAAAGCGTGGAAACCTGCGTTTGGTTTTCCTCGCTTTCCACGGTCCGCCATTTCCACGGCCGATCTCGGGGACCAGGTCCGCTTGCTCGCCTCCCGCCGACGAACTTTCACTAACGCTTCTACCCATGTCCAAACAGCGAAGAGCCAGTTTTCGCCCGCTACTCCGGAGAGGTCACTGCTTTTGCGCATTTCCTCTGCGGCAACCGTGCGCTTGCCGAGGATCTCTGTCAGGAAACCATTGTCCGTGGCTGGACCGCCAGCGGAAAAATTCGTCAACAATCCGTCAAGGCCTACCTCCTGACGATTACCCGCAATCTCTTCCCCGATCATCTGCGGCGCCACCGACCGACCGATGAGCTACTGGTGGTAGCTACGCCAGAGTCGCCCGTCTCCTCCGGATCACCTGCCACAGTTAAACAGAGGATCGTAATTGATTAGCGGCCTCCGACCCAATAGCTTCAATGGTTTCCGTAGCATCGCGCGAGCCTGTGGCATGATTTCGAGGGGCCCTTTGCGACACGAACTCCCAAAACGCTAGGAAACTGGCAAAGATCTGGGGGCGAATGATCCCGAAACCCGCTAATCAAGTACAGAGGATCTATCGCTCTCGCGTTAAACTCAGCTCACTAAGGACGAACGGCTGTTTGCCGCGGCGAGCGCCGAGCAAGCGTACTTGCCCCCGAGATCGGCCGAAAACTAAAGGCAGGTTTTCGCTCTCTTCCCACCGCCGCGACGGCGTTGCTGTCGCTTCCCCGCTCAAACACAAACAGGAGCACCGCATATTCCGACCGCCAAATGCCGTCGCTCCGCTTTTCTCGTCCTTACCCACACCAAACAGCGAGGAGGCGGACGAACTCGTGGGAATTACAAAAACCATCGTAACTGACTTACTTCCTGGATATCTCGTAAATGAGATTAGTTCCGACTCTCGGCACCTTGTCGAATTCTGGTTTGCACAGAACCCTGCCTTCGCGGCGCTTTCGCCGGGCCCTTCGGTCGAGACGGCGGCGCTCTTACCGACTCGGAGCCTGCTTCGTACGGCTCGGATTGGCCATCGCGTACTCGCTGGCTCCGTTCACCTATTGGTTTAATGTACTTGATTAGCGGGTTTCGGGATCATTCGCCTCCCGATTTGGGCCAGTTTCCTAGCGTTTTTGGAGTTTGTGCCGCAGAGAGCCGCTCACAATCATGCCACAGGCGTCGCGCGATGCTACGGAAACGATTGATTCTATTGAACCGGAGGCCGCTAATCAATTACGGTTTAATGGCCATGGCCTTCGCTGGTGGATGCCCCGCGACTCCCCTCTTCAAGCGGCAATTTTCGCCGTTTGAGGTTTCGGGTGCTGGATCGCTGAGGCCATTTACCACCGCCGCTCGTCCGCGTCCGGGCTCTAGGTATACGATAGTAGCTCATGAATCCCAACGGAATCGCAGGAAAAACAGCCGTCATTACCGGTGCCTCACGCGGCATCGGTGCCGCCACCGCTCGCATGCTCGCCGCAGCCGGTGCCGCTCGCCTAGTGCTCCATTACTCGTCGTATCAACAGGGCGCTGCGGAACTTGCCGTCGAGCTATCAAACTGTCAGGTAGACCTGATCGGAGCCGATCTGTCGACCGATGTCGGCCTGACCGGCTTCATCAATCAACTCAAGGCCACCGCGCCGGACGCCGATATCCTGATCAATAACGCTGGCCATTTGGTCCAGCGGGCCAAGTTACCGGAGTTCACTTACGATATCTATGATCGTGTCATGACGCTGAATTCAAAGAGCGTCTACTTCATCACGCAAGCGCTTGCTCCGGCCATGATTGCCAAAGGCTCGGGTCACATTATCAACCTGAGTTCCATCGCGGCCCGCAACGGCGGAGGACCCGGCGCTACAATTTACGCCGCTTCGAAGGCCGCCGTTTCCTGCATTACAAAAGGGCTCGCGAAGGAACTGGCCCCCGCCGGAATTCGCGTCAACGCCGTCTCCCCCGGCACCGTCGACAACTACTTCCACGAGAAGTACTCCACGCAGCAGATGCTCGATACGGCCAAATCGCTGACGCCCGCCGGTCGCTTGCAGAACAATGAAGAGATTGCCGCCGTGATCGCGTTTCTGCTCAGTGATGCCGCTAGCGGCATTCATGGACAGACGATCGAAATCAACGGCGGCATGTATATGGTCTAGAACGCGGGGGGGCCGAACTCGCACGGCAACGTAAGAGCGGCTCCCTTTTCGAGCGCCTCTTTGAACGAGAACGCCGGCCCCGTCGCCGGCGTCAAGAACGGCGTCAAGGCCACCACTGCGGACTTTGAACCCGTAAAGACGGAGTCTAAACCGGCGGTCTGCTGGTAACACCGATTGTTGGCGGGGTCCTGCCCGCCGATGACCCGGCCGAGGGCTCGGTGCTCGGCTTCGACTCCGAGGATGGAGGCCGATACCTGCGAGAAGTAGGCCAACTGATCGGCGCTTAGGTTCGCGTTGCCCAGTTTGTAGTAGACGCCACGGTTGGTGCTGGTGTTGGCGGCCATAAACGCAAAGGCGCGGACGGCGGTCAAATACGCTCCGATGAAGGCGTTTTCGAGCGCGTCGAGAATCGGCAAGGCGGCCGCGCCGGTCGTAGCGTCTAGCTTGTCGAAGGTTCCTTTCGGAAAGTAGAAAGTTTGGATCGGGTCGGCCCCGGCTGCGGAAATCCCGAGTAGGCTCCGCAGAAGGTTGGCATGTTCGATCTCTTCTTGCAGCGCGGCGCGGAGGTAGTTTCTATTTTTCAGTTCCACCGCGACGGCTGGATCTTCAGCGGCTTTGCCGGCCAGGAAGTTGTAATAGAAAGTTGTGGCAAGATCTTCAGCAATGAGTGCCGCCGTCAGGATCTGCGCCGGGCTATCGAATTGGAAGGGCGCGCTGGCCGTTGGTTGGGCCGTGGCAGCGGTCACCGTAGCCGTCGCTAACCCCAAGTTGCGAAAGAATCCCCGGCGTCCGGCGATCTGGTTGAAAAGCTGTTTTGTTTCCATGCCAGTGCTTACGAGAACGATTCTCGACCGGATTGAGCCCGGGGATAGTTTTTTTCCGGTACACTAGAAAGTTATGGCTAAAGCAAACCTATACGCCGCCGAGTACATCGGAAGCGGCACCTTCATCATCTCGAAGCCGAAGCGCTCCAAGAAGAAACGTCGTCAGCAGGCCGTTCGTAGCCCGAAGCCGGGCATGCGGAAGTAATTCTTGCGCATTAAAGAGCTGAAGCTCCATCCCATCGCGGTGGCCGACGGTCCCCTGCGTTCCTCCTACGGTCTCCACGCCCCCTACGCCCTCCGGACTATTGTCGAAGTGGTCACGACGGACGGGATTACGGGCATTAGTGAAACCTACGGCGGCGATGGCCCGGTTGGAGCGTTGGAAAGCGTTCGCCACCGAGTCGAGGGGATGGATCCCTTTCAGCTCACTGGATTCTGGCAGTATTTGCAAGGACAGGCTCGAGAGATTGAGGCGCAGGCCACCTCTACCGGTGCTCGTTCGCAGACGTGGCTCGTCCCGGGTGAGAACCCGCTGGACGTGCACACGCGCACGAATGCCGCGATTGAAGTGGCTTGTCTCGACGCGATCGGGAAGGCCCTCGGTCGGCCCCTTTGCGATTTGGTTGGTGGCAAGTGTCGTGATGCGGTACCTTTCTCCGCCTATCTGTTCTATAAGCACGCGGGCGGCGGCGGCATGGGCGACGACGCGCGGGAAGACGAGTACGGCGAAATTCTGACGCCGGAAGCGGTGGTCCGCAGCGCGAAGCAGATGGTGGCGCAGTATGGCTTCAAAGAGATCAAGTTAAAGGGCGGCGTTTTGGACCCGGATGCTGAGATGGACGCAATTCGCGCTCTTCGCGCCGAGTTTGGCCCCAGCTTTCCATTGCGCATTGACCCGAACTGCGCTTGGTCGGTCGATACCTCGGTCCGCGTCGGTCTGGGGCTGACGGAAGAATTGAGCAACGGCGGTTATCTGGAAGACCCCTGCGCCGGGATGGAAGGCATGGGCGAAGTGCGCCGTCGGCTTCTCGCCGCGGGCGTGGATACTCCCCTGGCTTCGAACGTGGCGACGACGTGCTTTGCGCACGTTCCGGTGGCCAAGCAGACCGACGGGGTGCAGATCATCCTCTCCGACCCCCACTACTGGGGCGGCGTGCGGGCCCAACAGAAACTGAGCGACCTTTGCGAAGTGCTCGGGCTCGGCATGAGCATGCACTCGAATAATCATTTGGGCGTAAGTCTGATGACGATGGCGCATGCGGCGGCGGTTTGCCCGATGCTGACTTACGGTTGCGACACCCACTACCCGTGGCAAACGGAGATCGACGAAGTGGTCGTCGGCGGTCGCGTGAAGTTCCACGAAGGTACCGTTGTGATTCCCGACAAGCCCGGCCTGGGCGTGGACCTCGACTACGACCAAGTGGCCCGAGGCGAAGAACGCTATCGGAAACTGCCCTACCGCAAACGCGACGATGAGCTCGAAATGCAGAAGCACGTCGACCCCAACTGGAAACGTATCCTCCCTCGCTGGTAGAATTCTCCAAGCTCTCATGCTCGATCCTAAACAAGCCTTCCGCGGCGTCTTCGGCTTTCCGATCACGCCCTTTCAGAAAGACCTTTCGCTTGACCTTCCCGCGCTCGAAAAGAATTGCGACTGGATGGCGGGCTACGATTTTTGCGCGCAAGTCGTCGTCGGTGGCACCGGCGAGATTTATTCGCTGACCCCGGAAGAAGCCATCGAGTGCGTACGGGTCTCTGTGAAGGCCGTCAACGGTCGCATGCCGATCGTCGCCGGTGTTGGGTACAACACGGTGATGGCTTGCCAGATGGCTCGGGAGATGGAGAAGGCTGGCGCGGAAGCGCTGCTGGTGATGCCGCCCTACTACATCAACGCTCCGGAGTCGGGCCTGCTCGATTATTTTGAAGCGATTGGCAATAGCTGCGGCCTGCCGCTTTCGTTCTATACCCGCGACTGGGCCGGCATGAGCCCGGCGCAGGTTTCGCGCCTGCTGGATCGCGTTCCTAGCCTGAAGATGTGGAAGGACGGCCAAGGCGACATTCGGAAGTATCATCGCATCATGCTCGAAGTGGGTGACCGCGTGGCCTGGGTCGGCGGTCTGGGTGACGATCTTGCTCCGGGCTACTTTGCGATTGGATGCCAAGCTTACACGTCGTCGATTTCGAACATCGCTCCGAAGCTTTCGCTGGCGATTGCCGAGGCCGGTTTCAAGGGTGATCGCGTGGCGATGGACGCGATGATGAAGAAGTACGTTCATCCGCTATACGCTTTGCGCGACCGCATGAAGGGCTACGAAGTTTCCATCATGAAGAATGCGATGGAGATTCTCGGTCATCCGGCGGGTCCGGTGCGGCCGCCTCTGTCGAACGTGACGGCTGCCGACCAAGCGGACCTCGAAAAGCTGATGGCCGTTTACGCGGACGTTGTCTAACGGGTCAATTCGAACTTTCCGGAAGGAGCGGCTGATGCCGCTCCTTCCGGTGCTCCTGTTTTTTGTCGTTTACTGGCCCGCGCTGGGGGCTTGGTTTCAAAGGGACGATTTCGCGTGGTTAAGCCTGAGTCAGCGGATTGGTTCAGGGCTCACCCTGACCGATGCTCTGTTCGCGCCGATGGCGCAGGGCACCGTTCGGACGATCAGCGAGCGGCTGTTTTTTCTCGTGGGTCGGTGGCTGTTCGACCTCAACGCCGTCCCGTTTCACATCGCTGTTTTTCTGACGCACATCGTTAGCCTGCTGCTGGCGGTTTGGCTGTTTACGCGCTTGGCGGGGTCGCGGTGGGTGGCCGTAGTCGCCGCTTCCGTTTGGACGGTCCACGTGTGCCTTTATTGGCCGTTGACCTGGGTTTCGGCGTATAACCAAGTTCTTTGCGCTGGCGTGCTGCTGGGCTCGACCGCGCTCTTCCTCCGTTACACCGAAACGGGCCGTCGCGGGCTGCTGGCGGGCGTCTGGGTGCTGTTCGTACTCGGCTTCGGGGTCAACGAGCTGAATATCGTTTTCCCTGTCCTGGCGCTTTTAATTGCGCCTCGCGCTTGGCGCGCCGCGCTTTGGCTTTTCGTCCCGAGCGTGGGTTTCTACTTGCTGCATGATCGGTGGGCCCCGAAGTCCGCCGTCGGCGTCTATGCGGTCGCATTGGACGCTCGATTGCCGAGTACTTTTCTGGAGTATTGGGGCCTTTGCATCGGGCTCTCGGGTCCGCTGTTGGCGTTGGTTTCGGCGCTTCTCGTCGCCGGTTTTGCGGGTCGGCGGGATCGGGTGATCGGCTTCGGACTGGGGTGGTTCTTTGTGACGCTCGGTCCGTTTCTGCTGGTGCCGAATCATGTTTCGGATTACTACCTTTTCGTCCCGCTGCTCGGCCTTGCGCTGGCGTTCACGCAGCTCGTTTGCAGTGTTCGTTACGCTTGGGTTCTGATTGTTCCGCTGGTCGTTTTTCAGGCGCTGCAAAGCCATCGGCTGGTGCTTCAGGTAGTGGCCGAGTCCGATCAGGCATCCACGTTTTTGCTGGGGTTGGCCGAAGCGGGCCGTCGGCATCCGGGCAAGACGCTGTATGTTACCGGGGTCTCCGACGTTCTTTTCTGGAACAGCTTCCACGACCGGCCGTTTTACCTGATTGGGCTGAATCGGGTGTTCCTAACGCCGGACAACGCGGCTGCGCTTACACCGGCGATGGAGAAATCTGATTATTCCGATTATTCGCAGTCGGCGGGGGTGGTGGTCCGAGAGGCGGATAACCACCGGGCCGCGATCTTCGAAGTTCGCGGCCCACGGATGGTAAACGTCACCGCCGCGAAGGCCGATGAGCTTCGTCGGCACATTTCGGTTTCGGCGACGATTGATGTCGCCAGTTCGGCGAACGCTCATTTGTTAGGCGGCCAGTGGTATGAAGCCGAGAACAACTATCGCTGGATCGGGCAGCGGGCGACGGTGCGGATTTCCGCTCCCGGCCAGGTGCTGACAATTCAGGGCTTCTGCGTGGCGGAGCAAGTGAAAGGGAGGCCGTTTGTGCTGACGCTGTCGACGGACGAGTCCGTGCTGGCTCGGCACACGGTCAGCGACTGCGCAAAGCCTATTCGGATCTCGGCTCCGTTGCCGCCGAACCAAGGCCGGTTTCTACTTGGAATCAACTTGGACCACACCGTACGAATCGGCAAGGACGCCAGGGACCTGGGCATCGCGATTGAGTCGGTAACCGTCCGTTAGGCAATCCCGCTATATGTTGAACGCCTTCCGCAGTGCGACCATTGGCTAGCTTCGCTTTCGCTCAGAGCCCCGGCGACGACCGAGTCCAAGACGATCAACGGCAAGACCGTTTCTATTGCTTCTGCCTTCCCTCGCGGGAACGGCCGGGCCGGTAAGCTGTTTGGCGCTGATAGCCAAATCGGCAAAGACCGGAACGAGCCCGTATGATGGGCGACAATTTAGGAACCGCTTCTAACGACAATTACTTTTGCAGCACCATCAGCAGGTGTTTTGATGTGAATTCAACATCTGCCGCTGGGCGTTGGTTGAGATGGGGCTTTGCCCCAAGCCCCAGGATTTAGCGCATTGTGCCATCCCAG
>JANXMS010000444.1 GCA_025354525.1 Acidobacteriota bacterium | reverse complement strand
GTCGAGCGCACTGTTGATCAGAATATTCGTAACCCCCAGGTCTGTCGCGCCGTTGAAGTCCGAGTAAGTAAACACAATCGTGCCCGAGTTGGAACCGCTCGACGGAGAAACCCCATCGGCCGTCGGGGCGACTTGGCCCGCATTGGACTCGACGGCGATTAACCGACCACCCAGCCCGACGTATTCCTTGATCATCTGCGCCGAGGCCGGAAAAACGGCCAAAATAAACCCTAGAATCAGAATGCAGCTACACTTCATGGTTCACTCCTTCATCCTTTTAAGTTGCTGATCGTCAATCGACATTTCTACTTCTGGATTATCTGAATTGGCTTCGGCGCTTCCAAGCGAAATTGGGATCAAAGGTGGATTACTCATCCACCTGTACCTCCAACTTTCCAAGTGCCTCAGGGACCACCCCAAAGCGGCCAATCGCGGTCACCTCGAAACCGGCCAATAAAGAGTACCCTGTTGATTCTGCTGAGGCACGTTTGGCAGCCATTCCGGGTAACGTGCTCATTCTAAGTGGTTACTCCGTATAACCTTTTGTTGTAGGCTATGAACTCACAATGGATGCCAAGTATCAGTGTCAGGCAAACCCCCTCTGAAGGTAGCGGCGTCATCGATCAGCTCCTTATGTATCAGGGCATACGGCTCCTCCAGTTCAAAGGGAGCCGAGATCACAGCCAAGCTCAACTGCTCATCGGGGCACTTAACAGCATAGACTTCGGCGTTGGGCTGCTTTCCGATCCAACTTTGGAACGCCAGAACCCTCGGCCAGTTGTGACTTCTGATGGCCGATAAAAGATCTAGAAAGCGTTCCATTCCATCCGCACCCAACGGGGTCGCGGCAGCAAGGCGGTATTCATGTCCTCTCAGCGATAGTCCACACCTTGGACAGGATTGGAGAGTATCTTGAAGCACACGCCCCGAGACGTCTTCGGGCGAAGCGGCCTCCTTCGAGCGACGCAGGAAGGATCCGAACATGTTTATTGATCCTCCACTTTTTTATAGAATTCGGTCGAGGCCTTTTCACCCAGCAGGGAACCGCTAGCCCCGCCGCCGAGGGCTCCAATAAATGCTCCAATGGCTGTTCCTGGACCTGGCGCAATGAGCGATCCGATCGCCCCTCCAAGCCACGCCCCCCCATATCCACCTGCCAAACCACCGCCCAAAGATCCGACTTCTCCTGCTACAACCTGTCCCCGCTGCCCCTCTGGAGCAGAAGCGATGTTGCTGGCGGCCATTCCGACTCCAACCACAACGCCGAGTGCTCCCACCGTCTTCGACGCAGATCCAATTGTATTCCAAGTACCACTGGTTGTTGACGCACTCTGCGCCAACTGCTCGGCTGTTTTACCCGCTAGTTGTCCCGCTCGTGCAGCCTTAGCCGCGTCAGTCAAACCCTTACCGATTGGGCTAAGTTTCCCGTAGGTGTCGGATTGCAAAGCTTTACGTGCTGCAGATCCGCCTGGACCTGACAACTGCGATGCCGCCTGCTGATATTGTCCCCGCCGTACTCCATCGTTTAGGAGCTGTGCGCCAGTACCAGCCGCCGAACCTTGGGCCGCCGTTGCTGCTGGTGTCTCAATGCAAGTATTACCGATTCCCCAAATGCAAACTTGTCCGTTCGGATCGCGGTTCTTCAGCGGGTTGTTGCGTACATAGGAATACAGATTCCAGCTCTGTGGGTCGCTCGGATGTTGATCGGCAAAAGGCTTGTCTGCACTCGTGAACCTTCCCTGAGCACCCGACATGTACCGAGCCCCGAAGTAGTCGAGGCCCGTCTCGGCATCTCTTTCTTTGCCGGTAAACCGCTGCCGCAACCGATCCCCACCCGATCCATTCCGCACAATCTCCGCCCCAAACGGCTCATAATCAAATCTTGCCAACGGCAACCCCACCCCATTCGTCTTCGTCCTTGTCGATCCCAACCCATCCGTCAGCACATACTCCGGACTCGCCGACCCGCTCGTCCCCGTCGCCCCATACTCCGCCACTAACTCCCCGTCGGCCCCATACACATACCGAGTTGCCACCGTACCCACTAACTTCCGCACCCGCTGCCCACCTCCTCCATACCCGTACTCAAACAACGTCGTACCCAATTGCGTATTCCGCCGTCGAAGCACTCTCCCCTCCCCATCGTAGTCCGTCACCATTTGGGGATCGTTCACCTGTAACTGCGTCTGGTTCCCCGCCCCGTCATACCCCCCATTCAAACCATTCAACAAGTATCGATTCGTCGAACCCACATACCAGCTCGAGTTATTCGCCACTAACGGCGTTGCTTCGAAGTTCTCCGCGCTCCACACATTCCCAAATCCATCGAACCCAAACCGCTGACACCACTCTCCCCCGGTCCACGTACCCTGCGTCCCCGCACACGTCCCCGTATTCGGGTCGGCTGGCGCGCCTCCGCTCCGCTCCATCGCCAACCGCAGCCGATTCGCGCTGTCGTATCCGAAATACTGATTCCACGTTCGCTGCGGCGTGGCAATGTTATGCGAACTCACATTGCCGTTATTGCCAACCGCCGGATACAAATACCCCAACCGATGAATCAACTGAAGACCACGGTTAACCTCGATCTGCGTCGCCTGCCCTAATTCATTGTAAGTTCGCTTTTCCAGTAAACTGCCCCCTGCGAGATTAGTACTCAGTACGGCACCACTCGGCGCATACTGCATCGCCGAGGCATAGGCCGTGCCGCCCCCCGCGAATGTCCCGCTCAGTTGAATAGCCTTGCCCGTATCTCCCAGGCTATAACTCACCACCCTTCCCGACGGATAAGTCATCGACTTTCTCGCCCCGCCAGATCCGTAGGTGTAAGAAATAACGGCATCCCCCACCAGTCCATCCACGCTCTGCCGCACCACATCACCCGTCCCAACGCGTCAACCCTCTCGTAGTTCGTCGCCGCCACCAAGTTCCCGTGACCCGTCAACTGCCCCTTCGGAAAATCCCCAGCGTCGACACCCCGACTTGAAGCATCCGCCGCGCAGTTCCCGCTAAAGTACCGTTTCCGCTCATGCACATTGAAACCTGGAAGCTTGGCCGCGACACGGCGCAATTCGATTCGCGACGATTCACACGGCGAAGTCACCCAACCGGTCGAGCTCAATTCGGCGAGCGAAAACAAAAGGGTGATAGCCTGAGGCGTCATACAATCCACTGGAACACATCCGCTGTACGGTCTCCACGCTGTCGAGCGTCGACCTCAAACTCTCCTGTCTGTGAATTGCCAAGCACTCGCTCTTTCGTCCATCAAACCACAAAGTTAGGGCTTACTGTGAAGCGATAGAAACCACTTCCAGCCGGGCAGATCTTGCGCCGCCCTCGGGCGCAAACTTAGCCTAGGCGAACGGCCTCCTTCTTCCCCTACTGCGCCCCTATCGTCCCGAGGACTTGCCAGCCCGAATTGTTTAGCACCCCATCTCTCGCCGCGGCATAGACGATCCGGTTACCCCCGAATCGCGGACGGTAAAACTCCAAATCAAAGTTCAACGTCACGCTGTTCCCCGAAAACTGCGCGCTCGTGCCCGCGGCGTACAGCCCGCACTGATTATTCGCCGCCATCGACGGACTGCCCGAGAACGACAGCAAACCCCCACCATCG
>JANXMS010000396.1 GCA_025354525.1 Acidobacteriota bacterium | reverse complement strand
GAAAGCAACTCCCGCCTTGTCACCAGAAGTTCGCCCCCCGACCCGTTTAACGCAAACCCCGTCAGCGCCTGATACCGTTTCATCCACATCGGCGTGTAATCGTTCGCCGCATTCAAGCCATACATCATGCTCTGCAACGGATATGCCTCGCCCACCACCGGGTCAATCGCCAGAATTCGCTCGTGCACCGGATCATACCCCCGATCAAACAGGTACCGAATCTCACTCTTCCGCTCCCGCCCATACAAAGTCGCAGTATTCGGATTCGCGTAGATCGTCCGATTCACGCTCCACACATCCACCAGCAGCACAACCGCCCACACCCATCCTGGCGCTCTCCGCCACAAACAAAAGCCCGTCACCGCCCACGCCACCGCCGGAAACAGCATCGTCGGATGCAGCCACTCCGTGTTCACCTCTCTCCAATGCGCCGCCGACAATCCCGTCACCACCACGTTCACTGACTCGTAAATCGGCACCACAAACGCCCAACCCATCCCCCCCGCCACCATCACCCCGACCACCCCAAAACTCCAACGCCGACTCCCCCCCAGCCTCTCAAATCCCATCGTCGCCAGCACGCTCACCGCCAGCGCCATCTCCTGGCTGTGCCGCCCCGCCGCCCGGAATAGGTTATAACCCGGCACCCGAAACAAGACCTCCTGCACCGGCCCAAAGCCCAACGCCAGCCCCGCGCTCACCAAAAACACGCCCCCCCAAAAACAAGCCTCCCGCCCCCGCGCCAGCCCCGCCAATACCAGCGGTGCCAAGCCGCAATACAAAAAGACCTCCACCAACTGCGCATCCTTGGCGTAGCTCGGCACCCCATGCATCCCGCCCAGCACGTTCGGCACAAACAGCGCCGCCCAGTGCGCCCCCGGCAACGAGTTCTCGCTAAACATCGCCAGGCTCAACGTCTCCCGCGTAATCTGCGGCAGCATCTCCACCACGGCCATCAATTGCAACGAACTCAACAGAAAGCCCATCAATCCCATCAACCCCAACCCCGCCACCGCCCGCCCCGCCCCTCCCTCGCTTCGCCAAAACCAGTACGGCACCACCACCATCAACCCATACATCGTCATCTGTGGGAAACCAGCCAACAACGACAACGCCAGCGCCACCCCAGCCCCGACCGCCTCCCGCCGCGCTCCCGTCGCCGCATGGCGGGCCGCAAACAGCAAAAGCAGCGGCAGCCAAATCGCCGTCGTCATCATCGCCTGGTGCCCCTTGTGAGCCACCAGGAAGCCGCCGGCTAGAAACGAAAGTCCGCCCAGAAACGCCGCCTCCCGCCCTCTTCCTAACTGCCTCATCCATAAGTAGAAAAAAAACCCCGCCATCGCGTAGTGGCCCAGAATGAATAAGTTGAATCCTAAGGTGTTCGGCAGCAGCCCCATCACCAGCAATCCCGGCGGATAAAAAGGCTGAAATTGCGTATTCGCGAAGGAAAACTGACCCAGTTGAACGTTCTGGTTCCACGCCGACAAACTCGTCGCGAATAACTTCGAAGGCAGCCCGGCCGTGTAACTATCACCACCCCCGAGTAACTGCACCCAAATATTGCTCTCCGACCCGTGCAAACCCCACGCCGCCAGTAAGTACAGTCCGAAAATCGCCGCCCAACGCCCCATCATCTACTTTTCGACCACAAAGGCCCTGCCCGGCTCCAGCCCTCTCCCCGCTCCGTTGCCGTCCATCGCGATCCCGTACAACTGCTTCCGCCCCGCGAATCCCTTCTGAAACGCCACCCCAAAATGAACTTCCAATCTCCCTCCCGGCCGGTCCAACCGCGTCCCCGCCGCCTTCAATTCGCACTGCCGATTCTTCACCGCTGCCTTGTCCCCCAGCTCCTGGCTGCCGCTTCCGCTGTCGTTCACCAGTCGCGCCTTCCCCGTCGCCACATCGACCATCAAGTAACACGCCCCCGCCCCCGACGGCTCCGCATTCACTAATACCCCCAAAAACGCCGGCTCCGCTTTCCCGGCTGGCAACTCCAGCGTCACCGTCACCTCGTCCTTCGTCGCCGTCGTCTCCAACTTGCCAAACATCGCGCTCGTTTCCATCGGTGCCGCCGCCTTCTCCGCCGCCGGCTTCCCGCAACTCCACAGGATCCCGATCAAACCCACCGCAACGAGTCGATTCATCATCTCTATCTCTCTCCTACCTTCCGAAATCGAACGTTGCGTACCTGAATCGGCTTCTGGCTTAACGTGGCAAACCGCAACTCCGCCCGCTCCGGCGCTTCAGCTCCAGAGTTCCAACGGAACTCCTTTTGCTCAAACGCCTCGCCATAACGCTCCAGCAACGTGTTCTGCTCCCTATGATCGTATCCCGCACCGGCGTACAGATCAACACTCAGTGACTGCGCCGGCCCCGTCGGTCCCCTGACTTCAAAGGTCACCACATAGTCGCTGCTTTTCTCCAGCGTCACCCCTCGCGCCAAAACGCTCACTCCCCCCTCCGGCGTACACACCACCGCCTCTTGGCCCAACCCCTGCCGCACCTTGTCCATCGTCCACCCTGCCCACTCCCCCTCGCCCCCCGTGAACCGAACATTGCGAACCCGCAGCGGCCGCCGAGCCAACGACGCAAACCGCAATCGCGGCCCCGGCGGAGCATCCGCCCCGCTATTCCACGAAAACTTCACCGGCTGGTAAACTCCCGTGTGCCGCCGCACCACCCCATTCTGCTCGGGATGGTCATACCCGGCACCCCCGTACAAATCCACGCTCAACTCCTCCGTCGAACCCGCTTCACCCTGCACTTCAAACTCCACCACGTACTCCCGATTCGGCATCACCACAACATCATGCTCAATCAAACTCACCAGCTTCCCATCAGAAACCAAAATCCCTTCCCCATCCGGGCCTATCCCGGCCATCGACATCGCCCAGGTGGACCAAGGCGAATGGCACAGCGCGTCCACCGGCCGCCGACCCGTTAACCGCCCCACCACGTCTCCCATCTCCGGATTTTGTGCCACCAAAGCCGACTGAATCGCCGGTGCCTGCCGTTGCAACCACGTCGAAACCGCCGCGCCCCCCGCGCCCATCGCCACCACCACCGCCCCCGCCACCAGCCGCTCTCTCCGCCCCGCCCCCCGCCCCAACCAAACCAAGCCCGCTGCCCCTAACCCATACAAAGGCACCAGCATCGCCACCCCATATCGGCCCTCAATCAGCATCCAACTGTGCAAGCCCAAATGGCTCAAGAGCAACACCCCAATCAAGATCACAACCCCCTGTTCTCCCGCCGTCAACTCATTTCGCCTCCGCCAACCAACCCCCATCGTCAACAGGCCCAGCGCGACCGCCGCCCAATTCGCCCCCGATACATAAGGCGAATACCAAGGCGCCAAATTCTCGACATAGGGCAGCGGAAAGTCCTGGTCGAACAGAGCGAATACATGGATCACCCACGTTTTCAGCCCCTCAATCGGATGATTCCGGTACCACTCCGTCGGATCCAACATCCCCTTCTCAACATCGACGAAAAACGGATTCTCGTACTTCACTCGCGGATCGGTCCCCGGCGCAATCGACGTCGCGTACTTCAAGAACATCACGCCCATCTTTTCCTGCAACGCCACCAATCGCGTCGCCACCAACGGCGTCGACACCCCATGATAAAGCTCGTTGTTCCGATACTGCGGCCACCAGGGAATCAAAATGCAAACCAACCCCAACACCGCAAACCACTGCCGCCGCCACAAGGCTAGAACCGCCACCAGCCCCCAAACCGGAACCATGAACAGGTTCGCCGGCCGCACCATCACCATGGCCCCGCACACCAACCCGCCTACAATCCATAACCAACCCGGCAACCGCCCCGCCCAAGCCGCGATCGCGCACGCCAGCACAAACGTCCCCATCGACAACGACAAACTCTCCGTCAAGAAGTATCCCGGATACAAAGGGCAAACGGATGCGCGACCACCGCGGAATACCCCGCCACCGCGGCCCATCGGCGTACCCCCGCTTTCCGCAGCGCGATCCACAAACACCCCGCCGCTCCAAAATGCAGCCCCAACTGCATTCCCCAAACCACCAGCCGATCCGACCACCCCACCGCCCTCCCCATTTGCCACACGAAACTCAAAAACCACGGATATCCATAGGTCCGCAGCTCCGATAAATAAAACTTCGAAAATATCCCGCCTACTCGGATATCCTCGGCGATCACCCGGTACCCCTCCGCGTCGTGTACGATCGGCACTTTCACCGTATGCCATCCATACAAAACGGCCAGCAAAACCGCCAAGACGGTCGCCAACCACAACACCCGCTTCTCGGAAAAAGTGAACCGCTGAAATGGAATTGGCAACTCTACAGCTTATCAATAAAAAGAGTTACGAACCTTTTCCGAACTGGTCCGTATACTTACTGGAGTTCACCATGCGCAATTTCCGTTTCGCCCTCCGCACCCTCTGCCAAACTCCCATCGTTTCCCTCGTCGCCATCCTCTCCCTCGCCTTCGGCATCGGGGCCAATACGGCCATCTTCTCCCTCTTCGAACAGGTCCTCCTCCGCGCCCTTCCCGCCACCAACCCCGCTGAACTCGTCAACCTCACCGCCAACGGCCCCCGCGGCGGCAGCAACTCCACCAACAACGCCGGCAACAGCGAATCCATCTTCAGCTATCCCATGTTCCGCGACCTCGAACACGGCCAAACCGTCTTCCGCGGCATCGCCGCCCATCGCAGCTTCGGCGCCAACCTCGCCTATCAGGGTAACTCCTCCTCCGCCCAAGGCAGCCTCGTATCCGGTTCCTACTTCCCCATCCTCGGCCTCCGCCCCGCCCTCGGTCGTCTCCTCGCGCCCACCGACGACGAAATTCCCGGCGCTCACCGCCTCGTCGTTCTCAGCCACGCCTATTGGACCGAAAGATTCAGCCAAAACAGCCAAATTCTCAACCAAGCCCTTCTCGTCAACGGCGTCCCGCTCTTAATCGTCGGCGTCGCGCCCCGCGATTTCCGCGGCACCACCCTCGGTGCCGCACCGGAAATCTTCGTCCCCATCAGCCTCCGAGAAACCCTCACCCCCGGCTGGAAAGGCCTTACCGATCGCCGAAATTACTGGATCTATCTCTTTGCCCGCCTCCAGCCCGGCATGACCCTCGAACAAGCCCAAGCCAGCATAAATAGCAACTTCAAAGCCATCCTTAAAGGCGTGGAACTCCCCCTGCAAACTGGAGCCAGCGACCGCTTCAGCCAACGCTTCGTCGACCAATCGATGACGCTCGTCCCCGGTGCGCAGGGCCAAAGCAACATCCTCCGCAACGCCCGCACCCCCCTCCTCCTCCTCCTCGCCATCACGGCCTTCGTCCTCCTCATCGCCTGCGCCAATATCGCTAACCTCCTCCTCGCCCGTTCGGCCAATCGAGCTAAGGAGTTCTCCATCCGCCTTTCCCTCGGGGCCTCCCGCGCTCAACTCATCGTTCAACTTCTTACGGAGTCGCTCGTCCTCTCGGTTCTCGCCGGCTTGGCCGGCCTGTTCATTGCCTACGCGACCAACCAGGTCGTCGTCGCGCTCCTCCCCCCGGACGCCAGCAACGCCATCAGCCCCGCCCTCCGCCCGGTCACCATCCTCTTCGCCTTTGTCCTTTCGCTCGGGGCCGGCTTCCTGTTCGGTCTCTTCCCCGCTGTCCATTCCACCCGTCAAAACCTAGCTTCCGCTATGAAAGATCAAGGGGCCAATGTCTCCTCCTCCCGTTCCGCCACGCGGTTCCGCAATACCCTCGTCACCGCCCAAATCGCCCTCTCTCTGCTCCTGCTCATCTCCGCCGGTCTTTTCCTCAAAAGCCTCGTCAAAATAATGAAGGTGGATCTCGGCATCTCCACCGCCAACACCATCGTCTTCGGCCTCTCCCCTGAACTTAATCAGTACCCACCCGAACGTTCCCGCGCCCTCTTCGAGCAGATCGAAGAGAAGCTCGCGACGCTACCCGGGGTCACTGGCGTCACCGCCTCGCTCGTCCCCTTAATCACCGGCAATAACTACGGCAGAAACGTCTCCATTGACGGCTTCGAAGCCGGTCCCGATACCGACACCCATTCGATGTTTAACGAGGTAGGTCCAGGCTTTTTCCGCGTCCTTGGCGTTCCCCTCATCGCCGGCCGCCAGTTTTCCCCCCGCGATGCCGTGAACTCCCCCAAAGTCGCCATTGTCAACGAAGCCTTTGTCCGGAAGTTCTCCCCTTCCGCCCCCGCCTTGGGGAAACGAATGCAGCAAGGAGCGGGTAAAACCAACGATATCGAGATCGTCGGCATCGCCAAGGACGCCAAGTACAGCGATGTAAAGGGCGCAATTCCGCCACTCTTCTACACCCCCTACCGTCAGGACAAGTCCATCGGTTCCTCGTCTTTTTATATCAAGTTGACGCTACCGCCAGAGCAGTTCATCCCGTCTCTCCGCCAAGCCATCGCCTCGCTCGACCCCAACTTGCCCATCGAAAAGTTGAAGACTCTCGAAGCGCAGGTCAACGACAACATCGCCCTCGACCGCATGATTTCCACCCTCGCCGCGGCCTTCGCGGGGCTAGCGACCTTGCTCGCCGCTGTCGGCCTCTACGGGGTGCTCGCCTTCACGGTAACCCGCCGCACGCGCGAGATCGGCATCCGCCTCGCCATCGGAGCCAACGGCAACGACATCCGCAATATGGTGCTCCGAGAGGTCGGTGTCAGGGTCGTTTTCGGCATCATCATCGGCTTCCCGTCGGCGATGCTCTTATCCCGCTACGTCGAAACGCTGCTCTTTGAGATGAAGGGCTCCGACCCCCTCGTCCTCGTCGCCGCGGTGATCCTGGTCGCCACCGTCTCGCTAGCCTCCGGCTACCTCCCCGCCCGCCGAGCGATGAACATCGAGCCACTTAAAGCCCTGCGCTACGAATAGCCCCCGCACCCGACGCCGTCACCGCCCGGCACCAGCCGCAAAAAACCTCTCCACCCCAGCCTCCGCCCCGCCCTAATCGCCTCCCACCGCCAATCGCGACCCGCACATCCGATGCAGTCACCCCCCGCCACTTCTCAACTCCCCCCACAACCCATCGTCCACCGCGACCCGCACCCGACGCCGTCACT
>JANXMS010000140.1 GCA_025354525.1 Acidobacteriota bacterium | reverse complement strand
GAGAGTTCGGCACCTTGCCCTTTTTGGCTGGCGTTATTGCGGGCGGAGACGGGCGCGGGTTCATGCCTCCGGCGGGGGGTGTGGCCACCGTGCGGAATGCCCTCCGTTCGCCGGGAGCTGTTCGGCTCGCGAAGATGGACGTGAAAGAACGACAAAACCCTTAGCGATTTAGGGGCGTGAGAGTTCGGTACCTTGCCCTTTATGGCTGGCGTTATTGCGGGCGGAGATGGGCGCGGGTTCATGCCTCCGGCGAGGGGTGTGGCCACTGTGCGGAATGCCCTCCGTTCGCCGGGAGCTGTTCGGCTCGCGAAGATGGACGATCCGAGGGCGCTGAAAGAACGTCAAAACCCTTAGCGAGGTAGGGGCGTGAGAGTTCGGTACCTTGCCCTTTTTGGCCGGCGTTATTGCGGGCGGAGACGGGCGCGGGTTCATGCCTCCGGCGGGAGGTGTGGCCATCGTGCGGAATGCCCTCCGTTCGCCGGGAGCTGTTCGGCTCGCGAAGTTGGACGACCAGCGGGCGCTCAGAGAACTACAAAAACCTTAATGATATAGTGGCGGGATGATCCGGTATCTAGCCCTGCTCTGCTTGCCGTTACAGGCGGCGGAGACGGGCGCTGAGTTCTTCGAAACCAAAGTGCGCCCAGTGCTGGCCGAGCGGTGCTTCTCCTGCCATACCCAGACCAAGTTGGGCGGCCTCGAAATGGTGTCACAAGCTTCGCTGGCCAAAGTCGTGAAGCCCGGCAAGCCGGAAGAAAGTCTGCTGCTGGCGCGGGTTCGTTCCGGTCAGATGCCGCCGGCTGGAGGCAAGCTTTCTGACGTCCAGATTGCGTCGCTCGAAACCTGGATCCGCGACGGCGCGGTGTGGCCGGAAGGCCCGGCGGCGGCAAAGTCGAAGGACTATTTGATTCGGCCGGAACAACGGGCTTACTGGGCGTTTCAGCCGGTGCGGAAGGCGGCGGGATCGATCGATTCGGTGCTGCAAGCGGCTTGGAAAGCGAAAGGGATTACCCCAGCGGGGCCGGCTTCCAAACGGACGCTGCTGCGGCGGGCGACGCTCGATTTGACGGGGCTGCCACCAACCTTTGATGAGGCCGACGCGTTTGTCAACGACAAGTCGGCCCAGGCCTGGGCGAAGGTGATCGACCGGCTTTTGGCGAGTCCGCGGTATGGTGAGCGTTGGGGGCGGATCTGGCTCGACGTGGCGCGCTATTCCGACGACAAGTTGAACTCGACGATGGACGAGCCGCAGCCGAATGCGTTTCGCTATCGCGACTGGGTGATTGATGCGTTCAACAAGGACATGCCGTACGACGTCTTCGTAAAGGCGCAGTTGGCGGCGGACCATTTGAATGACCCGGCGTTGTTGCCGGGCTTAGGCCTCTACGGGTTGAACCCGGAGTTCCAGGACGACCGGGTGGACGTGACGACGCGTGGCTTTCTGGGACTGACGGTGGCTTGCGCACAGTGCCACGACCACAAGTTCGACCCAATTCCGACCAAGGACTACTACTCGATTCTCGGAATCTTCAACAGCTCGAAGTACAAGGAGTACCCGCTGGCTGATGCCGCTACGGTGGCCAAATACGAGGCGGCCGACAAGGCGTTGAAGCGGGCCAAGGACGACCGGGACGAGTTCATCAAGAAGCAGTCGGAGCAGGTGATGGACCTGCTTGCCGCCAAGGCCGATCGGTACATGCTGGCGGCAATTGGCAAGGGCAAGCTGGACGGGCTGGACGGCGAGACCGTAGAACGATTCCGAACGTATCTGGCGCGGACAGATCGTGAAGCGATCCAGGTGAAAACTGACGATCCCGCACAGTTTCGGAGTGTGCTGGTGGCCGTGCTGCGGGAGAAACGAGCGGTCGACGAGAAGAATTTAATACGGCTGGGCGGGTCAAACAAACGGGGCGACCTAGCGTCGGCGGATCTGCTATCCCTGTCGAAGGACGAGTTTTATCTATACCGGGACTTCTTTGGAGCGCGGGGCGTCTTCTTCTATGGCGATGGTAAGGTCGACCGCTGGTTGCATGGCCCTTTTCGAGAGCACCTCGATTTTCTTCGCCAGGTCATCGCAGTGGCGGAGAAGGCGTTGCCCGAGCGGTACCCGTTTTTGCACGCGCTGACCGATTCCGAGAAGCCGCGCAACGAGAAGGTGCATCTGCGGGGTAATCGGGCGACCTTAGGCGAAGAGGCACCGCGGGGCTGGCTGGCTATCTTGTCGAAGCCTGAGCAGCCGGAGTTGTTTTCAAAAGGCTCGGGGCGGCTTGAATTGGCCGAACGGATTGCGAGCAAAGCCAATCCGCTGACGGCCCGGGTGATGGCGAACCGGATCTGGCAGGGCCACTTCGGGGAGGGCATCGTGCGCACGGCGTCGAACTTCGGAATTCTCGGCGAGCGGCCATCAAGTCCTGAACTGCTCGACCATTTGGCGGCCCGTTTTATGGACGGCAATTGGAGCATCAAGGGCCTGCACCGGGAGATTCTGCTTTCGAACGTTTATCAGATGGCGGCCACGCCGGTGGCGGCGAGCGAGAAGGTGGACGCAGAGAATCGCTTGTTCTGGCGCTATCCGAAGCGTCGGCTGGATGCCGAGGCGATTCGCGATTCGGTGCTGGCCGTTTCGGGGCAGTTGGACCTGAAGGGCGGGGGGAAGGCCGTGAAACTGGACGAGGCGAGCAACACCCGCCGGACGGTATACGGCTTCATCAGCCGACGGCGAACGGACACGATGTTGAACTTGTTCGATTTTCCGAATCCGAACAATACGAGTGAACGCCGGATTGAGACGAACGTGCCGTTGCAACGTTTGTTCTTGTTAAATAGCCCGCTGATGATGAAGGCTTCGGCGGCCATCCCGGGCCCGGACCCAGCGGAGGCCTATCGCCGGATCTTGGCGCGAGTGCCCGAGAAGGCCGAGGCGCAGTTGGCCCGCGAATATCTGGCGCAGGGGAACGCTTGGGCCGAGTATGTTCAGGTTTTGCTGAGTTCGAACGAATTTCTGTACATTGAGTAACCCTATGACCCGTCGTGAACTTCTGAGTACGTTGTCGATTGGCTTCGGTGGTTGCGGCTTGGCGGCGACGGTGCCGCGGACGCATTTTGCCCCGCAAGCCAAGCGGGTGATTTTCGTGTTTCTGAACGGCGGGCCGTCGCAGGTGGACACCTTCGACCCCAAGCCGCTGTTGCAGAAATATCACGGCAAGCCGATGCCTTCGGGCGCGAACCTGAAGACGGAGCGGAAGACGGGGGCGTTGCTGGGCTCGCCGTTCCAGTTCAAGCGGTACGGGCAGTCGGGGATCGAGGTGAGCGAGATCTTCCCGAAGATCGGTTCGCACATTGATGACTTTTGCGTGATCCGGTCGATGCATACCGAGCGGCCCAACCATGAGCCCTCGCTGCTGATCATGAACTGCGGGGTGCCGTTGCCGGGCCGGCCTTCGATGGGCTCGTGGCTGTCGTACGGCCTGGGGTCGATGAACAACAACCTGCCAAGTTTCGTCGTATTGTGCCCGGGGGTGCCGGTGATTGGGGCGCAGCTCTGGACGTCGGCGTTTCTGCCCGCTGTGCATCAGGGCGTGCACATCGAGACCAAAGAAAAAGACGTGCGGAAGCTAATTCCGTTCATCACCCCGCAGCGCGGCCCGGCCGAGCAGCGGCGGCAGATGGATCTTCTCGGCAAGTTGAACCAAATGCATGACCCGCGGTTTGAGAGCGGCGTCGAGTCGATGGAAGTGGCGTATCGCATGCAGAGCGAGGCACCGGAGGTTTTCGACATCTCGAAGGAGCCGGAGTCGGTGCGGGCTCGTTACGGCGATACGGCGATTGGCCGGGGTTGCCTGACGGCGTTGCGCTTGGCGGAGAAGGGCGTGCGGATGGTGCAGGTTTATCATGGCAACGGCCAACCTTGGGACAACCACGACGACATCACGATTCATCGGAAGTTGGCGAGCGAAGCCGATCCGGCGATCGGTTCGCTGATGGAAGATTTGAAGGCGCGCGACATGCTGAAGGACACGATCGTGTTGGTCGGAGGCGAGTTTGGTCGAACTCCGTCGATGGAGGTGAGTGGCTTGGTCAACGTCCAAAACGGCCGGGACCACAATAATCACGGGTATTCGATGATTGTGGCCGGAGGTGGTTTCCGTGGGGGGACCGTGTACGGGGCGACCGACGACTTTGGGTTTAAGGCGGTAGAGAAGCCGGTGCACCCGCACGATTTGCAGGCGACGATGTTGAACCAGTTGGGGCTCGATCATACGAAGCTGACCTATCGGTATGGGGGGCGCGACTTCCGATTGACCGATGTGGAAGGAGTTGTGATCAAGGACCTGATCAAATAGGCCCGCAATGTTCCCAACCGAACCGATTTTTTGTTACCCTTGTATGTAACTTCTCGCATGGACTCTACGTTAGACTCGCTCTACAACATAATTCTCCGTGGGCTGCCGACTTTTTTTTTGGTTCTGCTGCTCCATTTTTATTTGAAGAGCACGTTTTTCACGCCGATTGAAAAGGTGTTGCGAGATCGATTTGACGCTACAGTAGGGGCGCGCAAGAACGCGGCTGAAGCGGTGGCGCGTGCGGAACGGAAAGCGGCCGAATACGAAGCTGCAATCAACAACGCCCGCACCGATATATACAAGGCGAACGAAGAAAAGCGGAAGGCGCTTGCGGCGGAAATCACGGCTCAATTTGCGGCCGAGAAGAAGGCTGCGGATACGAAACTGGCCGAAGCTAAAGTAGTTGTGGCTACCGACGTCGCGACGGCTCGGCAGGGTCTGCTGGCGGAAACCGAGTCTTTGGCGGAAACGATTACGACGAGCATCTTGCGGAGAATCGCGTAATGCGACGGTTACTGATTGGTTTAGTGATTGCGGCAACGATGGTTTTCGCGCAGGAGCATGCCCCGGCGGAAGGACACAAGGCGTCTGCGGAGCACTCCGAACACGATGCGCTGATGCCCTGGAAGTGGGCGAACTTCGCGCTGTTATTTGTGGGCCTGGGATACTTGGCGAGCAAGACATTGCCGCCGTTTTTTGCTGGACGCACGGCGGAAATTCGCAAAGGATTGGCCGATGCCGCGGCGATGCAGAAAGAGTCCGAGGCTAAGGTGGCTTCGATTGAAGCCCGGCTGAAGAGTTTGGAAGGCGAGATTGCGGCGATCCGGTCGAATGCGGCTGCCGAGATGGTTGCCGAGGAAGCCCGGGTGCGAAAAGAAGGCGAAGAGGCGATCGCGAAGATGCGGCAGCACGCCGATGTCGAGATAGCCACTGCGACCAAGGCAGCACAGGCTGAACTGCGGCGTTATGCGGCACTATTGGCGTTGGAGACGGCGGAAGGCCAGTTGCGGGCGCGGATCAACGGATCGGTGGATGCCGCGTTGGTCAGCGGATTTTTGAAAGGACAGAACAACTAGCCCCATGTCAATCGCCGTTGCATCCCGTTACGCTCGCGCTTTAGTGGACATTTTGATGGGCCCGTCGCCTGTGTTGACGCCGGATTTGGCGTTGGCTCAGTTGCGGGTGTTTCAATCGATGCAGCAGGATTCGGTGGAACTCCGAAACGTGTTGAATTCTCCGGCGGTTGGGGCGGCAAAGAAAAAGGCTGTTGTGGAGCGATTGGCTCTGATGGTTTCGCTTTCTGGCCTGATCAAGAATTTTTTGTTTGTTTTGATTGATCATCGCCGAATCGCGATGTTGCCGGAAGTGGTGACGTCGATTGAATCGCAGTTGGATGAACGCATGGGGATTGCCCGGGCGCAAATCACTTCGGCGCGTCCGTTGGACTCCGAGCAACAGGCGATGGTGCAAGCGGCTTTGGCAAGGATGACTGGCAAGCAGGTGCTGGGCCAGTATGCAGTGGATGAGGCTCTTCTCGGCGGCGTAACCGCGCGAGTTGGGTCGCGAGTTTATGACGGGTCGGTGCGCGGTCAACTGGATTCGCTGCGCGCCCGTCTGGTGCGTACATAAGGTTTAAGCTCTCTCACGGAAACTATGGCTCAAATTCGGGCAGATGAGATCGCGCGTGTTTTACGCGACGAGATTGAAAATTACGACAAAGCGGTAAGCGTTACCGAGACCGGGACCGTTATTTCGGTCGGCGACGGTATTGCGCGTATCCACGGGCTGGAGTTGGTAATGGCCGGCGAACTCATTGAGTTCCCGGGCGGCGTTACCGGCATCGCGCTTAACCTCGAAGAGGATAACGTGGGCGCGGTGTTGATGGGCGAATTCCAGCACATCAGCGAAGGGACTGAAGTTCGTCGAACGGGCCGCATTATGTCGGTGCCGGTGGGCGATGCTTTGATCGGCCGCGTGGTGGATTCCAACGGCGCTCCGATCGACGGCAAGGGCCCGATTGCGGCGACTGGTTTCAACCCGATCGAGCGTTTGGCTCCGGGTGTGATTGACCGTTCACCGGTGAACGAGCCGATGCAAACCGGTATTAAGGCTATTGACGGCATGATTCCGATCGGTCGTGGTCAGCGCGAGTTGATCATTGGCGACCGTCAGACCGGCAAGACGGCGATTGCGCTCGACACGATTATTAACCAGAAGGGCGGCGACGTCATTTGTATCTACGTGGCGATCGGGCAGAAGCGGTCGACGGTGGCGCAGGTGGTGAAGACGCTGCAAGACAAGGGCGCGATGGAGTACACGATCGTCGTGGCCGCCACCGCTTCCGAGCCAGCTCCGATGCAGTATTTGGCACCCTTTTCGGGTTGCGCGATGGGCGAGTTTTTCCGTGATCGCGGCCAGCACGTTCTGATCGTTTACGACGATCTTTCGAAGCACGCAGCGGCGTATCGCGAAATTTCTTTGTTGTTGCGGCGTCCCCCTGGGCGCGAAGCGTACCCGGGCGACGTGTTCTACCTTCATAGCCGTTTGCTCGAACGCGCGGCGAAGTTGAAGAGCGGCGGTTCGCTGACAGCTCTGCCGTTTATTGAAACGCAGGCGGGCGACGTTTCGGCGTACATCCCGACGAACGTAATTTCGATCACGGACGGACAGATCTTTTTAGAAGCCGATTTGTTTAATTCGAACATCCGGCCGGCCATCAATGTGGGTATTTCTGTGAGCCGCGTCGGCGGCGCCGCGCAGACCAAGGCGATGCGCCAAGTGGCGGGTTCGCTGCGGTTGGAGTTGGCTCAGTATCGCGCTTTGGCGGCGTTTGCGCAGTTCGGTTCGGAACTGGACCCGGCTTCGCAGAAGCAGTTGAGCCGTGGTCAACGACTGACCGAGATTTTGAAGCAGGCGCAGTTTGAGCCTTCGTCGATGGAGAAACAGGTTCTGATTGTTTACTCCGGTACGAGCGGCGTGTTGGACGACCTGCCTGTGACGCAATTACGCAAGTTTGAACTGGGTCTGTTCGCGTTCATGGAAAACGCGCACCCGAGCATTCTTCCTGAAATTCGGGAGAAGAAGGCTTTGAGTGACGACCTAAAGAAAAAGATGAACACGGCGCTTGCTGAGTTCAAGACGCGATTCGTAGCCGAAAACAAATAAGCCGCTATGCCCTCTTTGATTGACTTCCGGCGGCGCATCCGCTCGGTCAAGAACACGCAGCAGATCACGAAGGCCATGAAAATGGTCTCGGCAGCCAAGCTACGCCGCGCGCAAGAAGCGGTGGTGGCGGGACGGCCGTTTGCCGGGATGTTGCAGCGGATGTTGGCCAATGTTGCTGGTGCCGCAGCCGGTAATGACAGTGTGAACGACCACCCCTTGCTGCAGCAGCGAGAGCAGAAAAGGGCACTGGTTGTGCTGGTTTCAGCCGACCGGGGCTTGGCGGGAGCGTTCAATTCGAATGTGAACCGCGGGGCGCAGAAGTTCATGCAGGATCTGCCCGGGGTTGCGTTCGAGATTGAAGCAGTCGGTAAGAAGGGGCGCGACTATTTCCGGCGCCGCGGATTTACGATTACGGGCGATCATCAGAATTTTAGCCGGAAGCCGAACTATGGCGATGTGGCGGCCGTGGCGAAAAAAGTAAGTGCCCGGTATGCCGCGGGTGAAGTGGACGCGGTGTATTTGGCGTACAACGAGTTCAAGAGCGTGATGACGCAGCAGTTTCGGATGGTTCAGGTGTTGCCTGTCCCGTTGCCTACAGGCGGCGTGACGACGAACTACATTTATGAACAGCCAGCGGATGAGTTGCTGGGTTCTTTGCTGCCGCGCTATGTAGAGATTGAGTTATGGCGCAGTGTGCTGGAATCGACGGCGTCCGAACATGCGGCGCGGATGACGGCGATGGACGCGGCGTCGCGGAATGCGACCGATGTGATCGAGCGGGTAACGCTGCAGATGAACCGGGTTCGCCAGGCAAGTATTACACGCGAAATTATCGAAGTGGTCAGTGGCGCGTCCGCGCTGAAGTAGAGATTTTTAGGGAGTTTTGAAGATGTCCACCGTTACCGAAACCACGACAGCAGTTGGCAAGGTCATTCAGGTCGCCGGCCCGGCTGTCGATATTCAGTTTCCCGAGGGTCAGATCCCCCCGATTCGCACCGCTATCCGGATTGTTTCGGACGGCTTTGTGGTGCCGGCACCGATCAGCATTGTGGTCGAAGTGGCGCAGCATATTGGCGAAAACCGTGTGCGCACCATTGCGTTGCAGCCGACTGAGGGCCTCGTCCGCGGGATGCAGGCGATTTCGACGGGCGCGCCGGTGATGGTGCCGGTTGGTCCGCAGACGTTGGGTCGCGTGTTGAACGTTTTGGGTGAGCCGGTCGACAACATGGGCCCGGTGAACACGGCGAAGAAGATGCCGATCCACCGCACGGCTCCGGCGTTTGACGAACAGCAGACCGGTTTGCAGATGTTCGAAACGGGCATCAAGGTGATCGACCTGATCGAGCCGTACCTGCGGGGCGGCAAGATTGGTTTGTTCGGCGGCGCGGGCGTGGGCAAGACGGTCGTGATCATGGAATTGATCCATAATCTTGCGTATTCCTCGGGCGGCGTTTCGGTGTTTGCCGGTGTCGGAGAGCGGACCCGCGAAGGGAACGACCTTTGGAACGAAATGCGCGAAGGCGGCATTCTCGATCCGGAAGACTACACGAAGTCGAAAGTGGCGTTGATCTATGGCCAGATGACCGAGCCTCCGGGTGCGCGTCTGCGAGTCGGCTTGACGGGTTTGACCGCCGCTGAGTACTTCCGCGATGAAGAGGGGCAGGACGTGCTGCTTTTTGTCGACAACATTTTCCGGTTTACTCAGGCTGGTTCCGAAGTTTCGGCGCTGCTGGGCCGCATGCCGTCCGCGGTGGGTTATCAGCCGAACCTGGCGACGGAAATGGGCGAGTTGCAGGAACGCATCACGTCGACCAAGAAGGGTTCGATTACGTCGGTGCAAGCCATCTACGTGCCGGCCGACGATTATACCGATCCGGCTCCGGCAACGGCGTTTGCTCACTTGGACGCAACGACGAATCTGTCCCGCGAAATCGCTTCGCTGGGTATCTATCCGGCCGTCGATCCGTTGGCTTCTTCTTCCCGCATTTTGGATCCGCAGGTGATCGGCGAAGCCCATTACAACTGCGCCCAGCGCGTGAAGAGCATTTTGCAGCGGTACAAGGACTTGCAAGACATTATTGCGATTCTCGGCATTGACGAGTTGAGCGAAGATGACAAGCTGACCGTGTCGCGCGCTCGTAAGATTCAGCGCTTCCTGTCTCAACCGTTCTTCGTGGCCGAACAGTTCACGGGTTTCCCGGGTAAGTATGTCAAGTTGGCCGATACGATTAAGGGTTTCACCGAGATCTGCGACGGCAAGCACGACGACATTCCGGAACAGGCGTTCTACATGCAGGGTACGATCGAGGATGTTCTCGAGAAGTCCGCTGAAATGAAGAAGGCTAAGTAGGCGCTTTATGGCGGCGACGTTCGAACTAGAAGTAGCAACGCCGGACCGGCTGATCGTTCGCGAACAGGCGACCGAGGCGACCGTACCAGGTAAAGACGGCTACTTGGGGATTCTCCCCGAGCACGCCCCGTTGTTGACCGAGTTAGGGGCTGGCCCGTTGACCTATACCGTTGGCGGCGTGCGCCATACGGTGATGGTCGGCGGTGGTTGGATGGAAGTGTTGCAGACGAGTGTGAGGATTCTGGCGACGGTGGCGGAGAAGCCGAACGAGATCGATTTGAAGCGGGCGCAGGGTGCGCTGGACCGGGCCGAGCAGCGGCTGAAAGACGCGGGAGAGAACGACATTTCTCGCGCTTTGGCAGCGGCGGATCGGGCCCGGGCGCGGATGGCTGTCGCGGCAGAGTTTGGTCGGTAAATAAGGGGGCGGCGTTTAAGCCGCTCCCGTTTGCCTTATTTGGAGCGTTTGGCGACGAATTCGCGCGGTTCGCCTTGGCTACCAGCGCGCTTCATCTTCATTTCGTCTCCGGCAACCGTACCGGTGTAGTTAAACTTCATCGTGTTGCCGTTCACCTCGCGGGTCATCGTGAACGAGATGGAGTCTCCGGCGACCTTGCCCTCGGCAATCGGTGCGTCTCCGCCTTGACCGCCGGAAACGGTTCCGGTAAGCTTTTCGCCGTCGGCTTTCAGGTTGAAGATTTGTTCCCGGGTTTCCCCATTGCGGCCCGGCACTTGCGCGGACCACTTACCAGACACATCGGCGGCTACGAGTGAGGTAGCCAGGAGCGTAAACGCTACGAGGAGTTGTTTGACCATGTAGCCAAGACGACGCATAATTGGCTGATGTTTCGTGCTGCTGAATATAAAGGCCAAAGAGCCATTGCCGTCGCACCATGTGTGCCGATTTCGCCCGCCGTAGGCGAGGTGCAGATCCAAGTTTCTCATTGCGGCATCTGCGGGACGGACCTGCATCTGTTCCACGGCAACATGGACCATCGGGTCACGCTGCCGCAGGTGATCGGCCATGAGAGTTCGGGGACGATTTCTGCTTTGGGCGAGGGCGTGGTGGATTGGGAGGTTGGGGACCGGGTGACGGTTCGCCCCTTGGCCCCGTGTGGCGACTGCTCGACTTGTCGGCGAGGGCACTCGCACGTGTGCCCCAACCTGAAGTTTATTGGCATTGACGCGCCGGGGGCGATGCAGGGGTTGTGGACAATTCCGGCGCATACGCTGCATCGGTTGCCGGCTGCGCTGTCGCTGTTGGACGCGGCGCTGGTGGAGCCGATTGCGGTGGCTTGCCATGACGTTCGGATGGGGCGGGTGACATCGGGCGAGTTTGCGGTGGTGATTGGGGGTGGGCCGATTGGCGCTCTGGTGGCTCTAGTGGCGCGGCACCATGGGGCTCGGGTGGTCGTGACGGAGATCAACCCGTTTCGCGTGCAGCTGCTGCGGGAGATGGGGCTGGAAGTGTTAGATCCGCGGACGACGGACGTGCCAGCATTTGTGCAGGTGGAGACGGAAAGGGACGGTGCGGACGTGGTGTTTGAAGTATCGGGATCGGCATCGGGAGCGGAGCTGATGACGAAGCTGGGAAGGGTACGGGCGCGAATTGTGGTGGTGGCGGTGTTCCCGAAGCCGGTGCTGGTGGACCTGCATAAGATGTTCTGGAAGGAGCAGGAGATGATCGGGACGCGGGTCTATGAGCCCGTGGATTTCGACGAGGCGATTGCGCTGCTGACGGCGGGGGAGGTGCCGTTTCGGAGCTTGATTACGGGCGTCTATCCGCTGGATGACGTGCAGAAAGGATTGGTCGAAATGGAGCAGGGGGCGGACGTGATGAAGACCCTGGTTGACTGTTCTTCATAAATCGATATAATCACCGGACGTATGGTGATTCGTTTTCTCCTTCTCCTCTCTTTGTCGGCTTCCGCTGCTCTGGCGCAAAATGCGACCCAGGCCGGTAAGTTCCATGTGGAACACCCGACTCTACTGAACCTTGGCTTTGAGTGGCCGATCAGCGGGGACGCCAATCGGAACGCGGTCGTTTCGGTGGAGTACCGCGCGGTGGGCGACCCGGCTTGGAAGGTTGGCATGCCGCTCGTGCGCATCGGCGGGGAGAACGTCTATCGCCGGAAGGAGAACTTGGACTATACAGTGCCAGACGGGTTTGCCGGGAGCATTCTGAACTTACAGCCGGGGACGGAGTACGAGTGCCGGTTCGTAATGACGGACCCGGATGGAGCGACGGGGCGGACGACGCATATTGTGAAGGTAAAGACGCGGACGGAGCCGATGCCTTACAAGGGTGGCCGGACGCTGCATGTGTATCCGCCGGACTACTTTGGCCCGCGGCAGCAGCCGAGCTTTACGGGGATTTTGCAGGCTTACTACGGCGCGGGGCTGGGCGATTGGTCGGTGGTTTGGGAGCGTCGGGCGCAGCCGGGCGATACGCTATTGATGCACACGGGGCTTTATCGGCCGGAACGGCTGGACTATGTGGACCCGATGATGGCGCCGTTTGATGGATCGATGTCACTGACGTTGAAGGGTACGGCGGAGAAGCCAATTACGATCAAGGCGGCGGGCGATGGGGAAGTGATTCTCGACGGGGACAACAATCATCGGCTGCTCGATGTGATGGCCTCGCATCACCATATTCTTGAGGGGCTAACGTTTCGGAATACCGACGTGGCGATTTTTGCCGGTCAGAAGGAAGTTACCGGGGCGGTCGCGCTGACGGTGAAGAACTGTCGGTTCGAGAACGTCGGGTTTGGGGTGTGGACAGAGTACGCGGGTTCATCGGATTTTTACATTGCCGACAATCTGATTTTGGGACGCGATGATCGATTCCGGCTGATCGGATGGGGCGGGCGGCAACGGGAGCCGGGGGGCAACGTCTGGGCGGAGCCGCCGTTTAAGTCGCATCGGATGGTGAGTTATTACGGGATCAAGGTATATGGTCCCGGTCATGTGATTGCGCATAACTCGATCGCGTACTTCCACGATGCGATTGGGATATCGACTTACGGTACGCCGCCGACTGATCCGGATCGGCGGGCGTCTTCGATCGACATCTATAACAACGACATGCACATGCTGAACGACGACTTTGTGGAGACGGACGGCGGGGTGCATAACGTGCGGGTGTTTAACAATCGAGGGACGAATTCGGCCATGGGGGGCTACAGTTCGCAGCCGGTTTTTGGCGGGCCTGTCTACTTCATCCGGAACACGCTGTACCATTCGCCGGGCGGGGTGGCGTTTAAGTTTTCGGCCAAGCCCGCGGGGCTGTTCGTGTATAACAACACGATTATCGGTGAGCATATGGCGGGGGATACTTCGTCGAACATGCACTATCGGAACAACTTGTTTCTGGGGCGGGATACGCCGGACCGCGGAATTATGCGGGTGGGGAACGCGACCGATTTCAACAGCATGGATTACGACGGATTTCGGCCGAACAAGGGCATTACGGCGCAGTATGGCTGGCTGAGCCCGGCGAAGGGGCAGAAGGTTTATGAGCCTAAGCCGAGTGACTGGAAGTCGTTCGCGACGCTGGCGGACTTCCGCGCGGGGACGGGGCAGGAGGCGCACGGGATGGAAGTGGACTTCGACATTTTTGAGAAGATGACGCCGCCGGACCCGGGCAAGCGGTTCGCGGTGTATCACGCGATGGATATTGATTTCCGGCTGAAGCCGGGGAGCAAGGCCGTCGACGCCGGGGTAGTGATCCCGACGGTGAACGAGGGTTTTGCGGGTAAGGCACCGGACTTGGGAGCGCACGAGGTGGGTCGGCCAGCTTTGCAGTATGGGCCGCGTTGGCTAACTTGGCAGCCGTTCTATCGGTAGAGCGTCACGGAGCGGTCCGGGTATTTGCGGCGTTCGAGGCCGAGATGGCGCATCTGTTGGGCGTTTACAAGAAGGTCGGATTCGTTATTGATAGTCTGTTCGTACTTGATTAGCGGCCTCCGTCTCAATCGAATCAATGGGTTCCGTAGCGCCCTGCGAGCCTTTAGCATGATTTCGGGGGCCCTCCGCAGCGCAAATTCCAAAAACGTCAGGAAATTCGCCCAAGTCTGGAGGCGAAACGTCCCGAAACCCGCTCATCAAGTACGTCTGTGCCGTGGGGCAATCGCAGGCGGTGCCCAGCCCGCCAGTGGAAGCACAAAATGGACGAGGCAGAGTTAGTCTAGTTAGTTGCAGAAAGATGATCGGGTAAGGCTGAAACCAGGGTATGCAGGTTCAGCGGCTTGGCAAGCGTCTTCGAGGGCCAAATCGACGGGGCAGAGATTGCCGCCTTCGGGCCCGACGGCGAATATTCGAGTGGCGATGAAGCCAAGGGGTTGGGCGGAGAGAGCGGGTTAGAGGCCGGCCCAGATGTCGGTGAGATCGAGGAGGAAGCCTTCGGTGAGGCCTTCGGCGGCGATCTCTCTGATGCCCGATAAAGTTTGAGGCGGAACGGCGCTGCGGTAGACGGTGACAGTTTTGGCATCGCCGTCGATGAGCCAAGCAAGGGGCACGCCGCTGTCGATCCACTCGGCCATTTTAAGTTCGAGGATGGGGCGGCGGTCGGAGGGGGAGCCGACTTCGACAATGAAGTCAGGGGTGAGGCGGAGGAAGCGGCGGCGCTGGGCAGGGGAGAGGGACTGGAGTTTCTGGTTGGAGACCCAGGAGGCGTCGGGGGGAGAGGATGGCACCTGAGGGGAGGACGAAGGCGGCGCTGCAGTCAAAAGCCCTTCCGGGACTTAAACTGCTTGGCCCAGAGTCACAGTTCGCCGGCGACGTCGAGGGAACGGTAAGAGGATTCGCCGCCGGCGGGTGGGATTACGATGATTTCTCCTTGGGCGGACAACTCGGCCCAGAGGGAAGGGTTTTCGGCGCAGAAGGCCTTGACGTCGTCGGCCGAGAGTTTGGAGGAGAGCGCGACCTGCATGATTTCTCAGTATACGGCGTTACGCTTTTTTTGAAACGACATAGAGGCCGGCGAGGACGAGGGCCCCACCTGCTAGGAGTGTCGGGCGGAGCGGTTCGTCGAAGATCCAAGCGCTGAGGGCGATGCCGGAGATCGGAACCAGGAAGGCGTACATGGACAGCGCCCCGGCGGGGTAGCGTTGTAGGAGTTGCGCCCAAAGAATGAAGCAGACTCCGGCGACGATGATCCCCTGATAGGAGATGGCCGCCAGGGCTTGCCACGTGACGGACTTTAGCGTGGGGGGCTCGGTAAGCGCGGCGACCAGCAGGAAGAGCGGCACGGACCAGGCCATCTGCCAGACGACGGTGCGGACGGGGTCGACGGTTTGGACGAGATAGCGCATGTAGACTTGACGGGCCCCGAGGAGGGCGGACGAAAGGATCATAAGGGCGTCTCCGAGGAGCGGGTTTGGCGCTAGGGTGGAGGGGGTTTGGCCGACCGCGAGGATGGCAACTCCGGCGAGGGCGAGAGCAAGGCCGGCGACTCGGGTGGGGGTGAGAGGATCTTCGAGACGCTTGGCGAAGAAGTGGCCGGTGAGGTTGGCGAAGACGGCGTAGGCGTTGAGGATGACGACGCCATAGGCGGGGGAGGTGAGAGCGGAGGCGGAGTTGAGGAGGCCGATTTGGACGGTGAAGAGGACGCCGAGCCAGAAGAGGGGCCGCCATTCGGCGGGGGTGGGCCAGAAGGTGACGCCGCGATGGCGGGCCCAAGCGCCGACGAAGATGACGCCGATCAGCATGCGCCAGAAGGCGCTCCAAAGCGGCGGGACGCTATCGACGCCGACGCGAATGGAGACGATGTTGCCGCCCCAGAGGATGGAGATGGCGGTGGCCAGAAGAATGGTGGAGAGGCCGATGGATTCGCGCAATCGTTAGGGCTTCCAGTAACGGCCGGCGAATGTAAGAAACGCGGGCCAGTTGGGGCCCGGGGTGTGGCCGCCGCTGTGTTGGCGGAACGCGATGTCACCGTCGGTGAGGGCGGTTTCGAGCGGAGGGAAGTCGGCGGTGCCTAAACCCTTTTTGCCGAGGAGGCGGTAGACGGGTTCAGCGCCGACGCCAGCGAGGAACATGCCTTTGGCATCGACCCAGGCGTCGCCTTTGTCGCCGGAGCTGATGAAGACCGGGCGGGGGGCGCAGAGGGCAATGAGTTCGTGGGAGTCGACGGGGAGATCGGCGGCCGTTTTGGGGCCGGCGTATTGCAGGTAGTTGCCGGCCATCCAGTGATACTCGTTGGGGGCGGCGAGGTTTTCGACCTGTTCGCCGTAAAAGCGGCGGTGGAGTTTGACGCCGCCAGCGCCGGACGAGCTTAAGAAGGCGACGGAGAAGCGCTGGTCATAGGCCATGGCGACGACGGCGGCTTTGCCGTACCGGGAGTGGCCTTCGAGGCCGACGCGGGTTGCGTCGACGGCGGGGTCGGTGGCGAAGTAGTCGAGGGCTCGGGAGCTGCCCCAAGCCCAGGCGCGGAGGGCGCCCCAGGCGTCGATGGCGCGGGGTTGGCCTTTGTTGACGAGGCCGATGATGCCTTGGGTGAGGCCGGCACCGTTGTCGGGCTGGATGGAGGTGGGGGCGAGGATGGCGTAGCCCCAGCCCTTTTCGAGGATCAGCTTTTGCCAGGTGGTGTCGCGGCGGGGGAAGTTGGTAAAGCCGAGTTCCATGACGACGGGGGCTTTGGCTTTGGCGTTGGCGGGGGTGACGAGAGTGAGTTGGATGTCGACTTTGATTTGAGGGTAGGCGGTGTTGTCGACGTGGCCGAGGAGCGTTTTCTTGATGACGGGGATCTCGGCTTCAATTTCGTTTGCGGTGGCTGTGACTTCCCAGCGAACGGCGGGGGTGATGTTCGGCATGCGTCCGTAGATTTCGCGGTCGAAGTGCTCGATGATTTCGGGGCGGCGGAGCTGCCACCATTGGGCGGGTTTGGTGATCTTTTTCTTCTTGTCGGACAGGAGGGGGTTGGGGAGTTGGGGGTAGGGGTTGGCTTTCGCTTCGTCGTAGTTGGCGGCGTTCGGGGCGTTGTTGTTGCGACCGTCGGCCCCGCGGCGGAGTTCGGAAATCTTTAGCAGGTCGAGGAGACGGCGCTGGTCAGCAGCGGCGGTGAGTTGGACCGGAGGGGGATCGGCGGCGAAAAGCGCGAGGGTGAGGAGGAAGAGATAGCGCACCGGTTGATTGTATCGAGTTCCGGGCTGATATACTTTCCCGCATGAAACTGTTTGTGATTTGCGTGATGTTGACGGCGGGCTTGGCGCAGGCCGAGACGAAGGCCGATATCGTGGGTTTGGACCAAAGTTGGCGGAAAGCGATTCTGGCCAAGGATACGGCTGCGCTGGAGAAGATGCTAGCCGATGATTTGGTTTATGGCCACGCGACGGGGATTGTGGATACGAAGACGAGTTATATTGCCAAGGTGAAGTCGGGGAAGCAGCTGTATCAGAGTTTAGAGCAGACGAAGGTGAGGGCGAATGTATACGAGAGTTCAGCGGTGACGCATTCGTACATGCATGTGACGGGGGTGAATCAGGACGGGAAGTTTGACGACAAGGTAATGTTGATGCACTTTTGGGTGAAGCAAAACGGAACGTGGCGACTAGCGGGTCATCAGACCACGAAAGTCGCCACGATTCCGAACTAGGTTAGTATCTAGCGGGCCGAGAATTTCTTCGGACGAGCGCCGAAGGTTTTCTTAGGCCCGAAGGAACCGCCTTGGGGGCGGCCTCCTCCGGAGTAAGGACGTTGGTTGGGGGCGGTGTGAACAAGCTGGAGTTTGGAGGCAGGAGCTTGGGCCAGACGCTCTGGGATGGCGGCGATGGTGGCTTTGTCGGCAGCGGTGATCATCTGCCGTTCGAGCCGGATGTTGAGGTTCCGTTCGATGCGGCGAATGTCGTTCCATTCCGAACGCGTTACGAAGGTGGTAGCGACGCCTTTCAGCCCAGCGCGGCCGGTACGACCGACGCGGTGGATGAAGTCTTCCGGAACCTTCGGGACGTCGAAGTTGATGACGTGAGCGACGGCTTCAATGTGAAGACCGCGAGCGGCGACGTCGGTGCAGACGAGGACGCGGAACTGGCCGTCCTGGAAGCCTTTGAGGGCACGGTTACGCTGGCTTTGCGAGCGATTGCCGTGAATGCTGGTGGAGCTGATGCCGTCTTGTTCAAGACGGTCGGCAAGTCTGTCCGCACCGTGCTTGGTGCGAACGAAGACCATGAAGGTGCCGTCGTGGATGCGCAGCATGTGCTCGAGAGTCCCGATCTTGTGATCCTGGTCTACCTCGTACATGTGAAGGTCAACCTGTTCGGCCGGCTTGGCGGCGTTGCCGATCGCGATGCGAACGGGGCTCACAAGGTGCTTGTTGATGAGGTGAGCGACGGAGGTTTCGATGGTAGCCGAGAAGAACAACGTCTGACGAACGGGGGCGAGAAGGCCCATGATGCGTTGGATGGAGGGCAGGAAGCCCATATCGAGCATCCGGTCGGCTTCATCAAGGATGAGCAAATTGACCGTGTCCAAGCGCACCAAGCGGCGTTCGATAAAATCGCCGAGGCGGCCAGGGGTGGCAATAATGACTTGGACACCGCGCTTGATGTCAGCAAGTTGCGGACGTTCACTCAGGCCACCTACGACGACTGCGGTACGGATACCGGTGCCGGCGGCCAGTTTGTGGAACGTCTCTGAAATTTGCATCGCGAGTTCGCGAGTGGGGCTCAAAATAAGGGCTTGGGAGCCTTTGGCCGTTTTGTTTTTCAGGAGGCGTTCGAGGAGGGGGAGGACAAAAGCAAGGGTCTTGCCGGTGCCGGTTTGGGCTGTGGCGACAAGATCTTTGCCTTCTAAAGCAGGTGGGATAGCCTGAGCCTGCACGGGCGTCGGGGTGACGAAGCCGTGCTTGGCCAGGTTGCCCTTCAAGACAGGGGACAACGTAAGGTCAGCAAAAGTATTCATTCAGTTGTATTTGGTGGGAAGGCCGATCGAGCGAACCGGCAAACAGAGAGAAGGCGGGTGCGGTAGAACAAACTTCCAGTACTTCTGAAAGTATAGCGCATTTTGTGGTGAAAATGAAAAGGCCGCTCAAATGAGCGGCCTTCATCACTATAACCAGGAGAAGAACCTAGAGAGCTTTGGCGAGTTCCTCAGCGAACGCGCTGGGCGGACCCGAGGGGCGGGTGGGCTTTTTATGCTTCTTCCCACCGCGACGCGATTTGTCGCCCATCATCATTGCTGACGATGGCGGCGGCATACCAGCGCCCATGGGGGCGGCTCCCTTCACAGGGGTTTTGCCTTTCGGCGGTTGGGCAGGGTTAGCACGCAGCAGCCGCTCTTCGAGCGGTGCGCGGTCAAAACGACGGATGATCGAATTCATCTCTTCGCCGTTAGGCGCTTCGATGAAGGCGAATCCTTTCGATTCTTGCGTTTCGGGGTTACGGATTACTTTGATGGAATCGGCTACGAGGTTTTCCGCGGTGAGCCAAGACTTGATGTCATCGGCAGTCACCCACACGGGGAGATTGCCAAGAAAAACGGTGAAACTCATTGAAGGGTAAAAACTACTCCTGGGAAGGATGTTGAACCGGGGAGGTCCGCTGAGAGCACTACCAGCGTAACACAGGGATTCAGTTAGTAAACATTTAATCCGTTAAACACCGAAAGCAACTGGTCTGGCGACTAGCACGGCGGGGTTGGATTTGAGTTCGGCGAGTACCGTTTCGGGCACTATAGCGTCCACTTCGACGACAGCGACGGCCAAAAGGCGCTGCCCAAAGGCAGGATTCGGGGTACGGCCGAGCGAGAAGTTGGCAATATTGATATTATTCTTCCCGAGCACGGAGCCGACGTGGCCGATGACGCCGGGGACGTCATCGTTCTTCATGTAGAGAAGATGGCCGTTCAAATTGGCCTCACAGGGGATGCCATCGACTTGAATGAGGCGGGGCCGGTTGAGGATGACGGCACCTTCGACGACGGTGAGGCCGGCGTCGGTATCGAGTTCGAGGCGGATGGAATCGATGTGGCCGGTGCGCTGCTTTTCGTGGGTTTCGGCGACGTTGAGCCCGCGCTGGGTGGCGATGGGCATGGCGTTGACGAGATTGGCACGATAGGAGAGCGAACGGTTGAGGACACCGGCGAGGCCGGCGTTGCGGAGGAGGACGGTGTTGAAGTCGGCGATGCGGCCGGAGTAAATGAGACGAACCGATTTGGGATTGCCGGAGGCGAGGTAGGCGGCGAAGCCACCGAGGCGTTCAGCAAGTTCGATATAGGGGCCGACGGCCTTGTACATCTCGGGCGAGAGGGCGGGCATATTGACGGCGTTAAGGGCGATGCCGTTGAGGAGGTATTCGACGACCTGTTCGACGATGCGGACGCCGACAATTTCCTGAGCCTCTTCTGTGGAGCCGCCGATGTGGGGGGTGGCCAACAGGTTTTCGGCTTGGAGGATGGCGGCGTCGGAGGGAGGCGGTTCGGCTTCGAAGACGTCGAGACCGGCACCGGCGACTTTACCGCTTTGAAGGGCGGCGGCGAGGTCGGCTTCGTTGACGAGTTCGCCGCGAGCGCAGTTGATGACGCGGACCCCGGGCTTCATTTTCTCGAAGGCGGCGGCGTTGAGCATGCCGTGCGTTTCGGGGGTGAGGGCCATGTGGAGCGTGATGTAGTCGGATTCGGCGTAGAGCCGATCGAGGGACACGAGTTCGACGCCGAGGTCGGCGGCGGTTTGCGGATTGACGAAGGGATCGTAGGCCAGGCAGCGCATTTCGAAAGCCTGGGCGCGGGAGACGACGGGGCGACCGATGGCACCGAGGCCGAGGACGCCGAGGGTTTTGCCGCGGAGTTCATTGCCTTGGAACTTCTTCTTTTCCCACTTGCCGCTTTTGGTGGAGGCGCTGGCGGCGGGAATCTGCCGGGCGAGGGAGAGCATGAGTCCGATGGCGTGTTCGGCGACGGAGATGGCATTGCCGCCGGGGGTATTCATGACGAGCACACCGGCGGCGGTGGCGGCGTCGAGATCGACGTTGTCCACGCCAACGCCAGCGCGGCCGATGACGCGGAGCTTGGGCGCCTTAGCGAGAACGTCCGCGTTGACTTTGACGGCGCTGCGGACGAGCAGGGCGTCGCAATCGGCAAGATGGGCGGCATAGCCCTTCGGATCTGAAATGACAATGTCCCAACCGGCTTGCGCGCGCAATAACTCGACGCCAGCGGCGGCGATGGGTTCCGCTACCAGAATTTTCATGATGATTTCCTTTATGACTCTCAGGCCGAGACGGGCTGGGGCATGGCCACTTCGGCGTACACTTTCTGCACGGCGGCGACACCTTTGCCGAGTTCGACGGGGTGCCCGTTCTGCTGGAGCAGCAGTTCGAGGCCGGCGATGACGGCAAACATGTCGGCGAAGTCGAAGTAGCCCAGATGCGCCATGCGGAAGATTTTTCCCTGCATAGAGCCTTGGCCGTTGGCGATGATGGCTCCAAAGTGGGTGCGGAAGCCTTTGACGATCAGCCCGGAATCCATTCCGGCTGGCGTTTTGATGGCGGTGACGGAGGACCCGGGATTGTTGGGGGAGAACAGTTCCAGGTTCAACGCGGCGGCGGCGTGGCGGGTGGCTTTGGCGAGGAGTTGAGCGTTCTCGATGAGTTTATCCATGCCGAGGTCGTTGATGTACTGGAGGGCGACGTTGAGGGCGATCAGATGAGAAGTATTGGGGGTCCAGGAGGACTCGCCTTTGTCGGCCATCTTCTTTTCGCGTTTTAGGTCAAAATAGTACCGGGGCATGCAGGAATTGGCATTGAGGGCCCAGGCTTTCGGGCTGACGCTGATGAAGGCGAGGCCGGGGGGGATCATGAACGACTTCTGCGAGCCGCCGATGCAGATATCGATGCCCCAGCCGTCGATGTCGAGGGGCATGGTGCCTAGGCCGGTGATGGCGTCGACGATGAAGATGGCCGGGGTCTCGCGGATGATTTTGGCCATGGCTTCGACGTCGTGGGCGGCGCCGGTGGAGGTTTCGGAGGCTTGGATGAAGACACCCTTGACGTCGGGATTGGCCTTGAGGGTCTCGGCGAGACGATCCGGGCTGATGACGCTGCCATAGGGTTCGGTGAGGACGATCGCATTGAGGCCGAAGGCTTGGACCATTTCGGCCCAGCGTTCGCCAAATTTGCCAGCGGAACAGACTACGACTTTATCCTTCATCGAAAAGAAGTTGGAAACGGAGGCTTCCATGGCACCGGAACCGGACGCGGTGAGGATGAGCGTGTCGTTGGACGTGCCCATCGCCTTCTTCAGACCCTGCATGGCAGACGCTTGGATTTTGATGAAATCCTGAGTCCGATGGTGGACATCGCTGGCCATCATTGCATGCAGCGCCGGTGGATAGAGGGGCGTGGGCCCGGGAGTCAGTAGACGTTGTTTTTTGATGTGCATGAGATACGACTGAGAAAGAGCGCGAGAACTATTAGAATAGCAAATACAATGGCTCTTCTAGATCAGATACAGCGCGACATGGTTGCGGCGATGAAGGCAAAAGAGGAGGTACGACTGGGTGCGGTTCGGATGATAAAGACCGTTCTCATTAAATGGCAGGCGGATAACTCTAAGATTCTAGATGAGGCCGCTGAGCTGCAGATCCTTTCGATTTTGGTGAAGCAGCGGAAGGAATCGATTGACATGTTCCGCAACGCGGGGCGGGAGGAAGCGGCGGCGAAGGAAGAGGCGGAGATGGCGATAGTCGAGAGCTACATGCCAGCGGCGGCGAGCGAGGCGGAAATCGACGCGGCAATTGAGGCGGCGATGGTCGAGACCGGGGCGACGGAGAAGGGGAAGATGGGGATCGTGATGAACGCGGCGAAGGCTAAGCTGGCAGGGAAGCGGCTGGACGGGAAGGTGCTTAGCGATAAGGTGAAAGCGCGGTTGAGTTAGATTTTGAAGAAGATTCGACGCTGGTAGAGCCAGTAGCAGAGCCCCCACATGGCGAGCATCACGAGGATGTTGTGGGGGATGGCTCCGACGGAGCCGAGGAACGCGAATTGCTGGCCATCGAAGGCGGCGAGACCGCGGGAGAGCCAGCCACGGAGGACTTGGGAGAAGGCGTAGATGAAGATACTGTTGGCTCCGATGACGAGGAAAGGGAACGTCCAGCGGCGTTCGGCACGAATTTCGATGAGCCAGTAGAAGGCGGCGAAGGCGAGGAGGACCCAGCCCGAGCTGAGGAAGAGGAACGAACCGGTCCAGAGGCGTTTGACCATGGGGATGAGGGGTTCGAGGGCGAGGCCGAGGGCGAAGGCGGCGGCGGCGCAGGTGAGGAGAATTTTGAGGCGCTGGGTGGGGGTGCGGGGGGAGAGCAGAAGGAGGCCGGTCCAGCAGCCGAAGAGGACGGTGAGGGCGTTGCCGAGGAAGTTGAGGGTGGTGTAGAAGCCGGAGTAGTTATAGCCGAGGAGGCGGAGGTCGACGAGGGCGGCGAAGTTGGATTGCGGATCGAAGGGGCCGGTGGGTCCGGGGAGGAGGAAGAAGAGGGCGTGGTGGAGGGTTAGGAGGGCGGCGGCGGCGGCGGCTTGGGCTCGGAAGGGGAGTTGGAGGAGGCTGTAGCAGAGGAGGTAGGAGAAGGCAATTTGGCAGAGAACGTTAATGAACTGGAGTTTTAGCGGCGCGGTGGAGCCCCAGTTGGAGAGGACGTTCGAGAGGAGAATCAGGGCGAAGGCGCGCCAAGCGACGTGACGCCAGGCGGCGGCGCGGCGGGCGAGGGCGATGGGCATGGCGACGCCGACGATGAAAGTGAAGGCGGGTTGGATGAGGTCCCAGAGGGTGCAGCCGATCCAAGAAGCGTGTTCGAACTGATTGGCCCAATTGTATTGGCCTTTGAACGCCTCGAAGATGCCGAAGCCATGGGAGATGAGGAGCAGCATGGTGAAGCCGCGGAAGGCATCGAGGGAGAGGAGGCGGTCTTCGGCCGTGGCGGTGGACATGGGTGCACCTGAGAGTCTATCGGATTGCGATTCGAAGGCGGCGGGGTGGTTTTGCGATTCGAAGTGGGGTCAGCAGCGGGGCGTGAAGGCCAGAACGCCGGCGGCCATCGTGAGCGGTTTTTGCGATTCGAACGCAATGGGCGGCAGGATCGGTTCCGGCTTGAGGACGACGGGAACGGGTTTCGCTTGTGCGACAGCCGGGGGTGGGGCGACGGTTTGGGGACGGTTTTTCCGCGCGTCGAGCAGGTTTTTGAGGGCGCGTTGATGACTGCGTTCGGCGGTGGTGACGTAGCGCTGGAGGCGCTGCCAGACGAGGGAGTCGGCGTCGTTCCAGAAGGCGTCGGAGAGGTCGTCGTTCTGCTGATCGAGTGCGTTGAGCGTTTTGGCTTCGACGCGACGGGCGCGGAGGAGACGCCATTGGGCTTCGACGAGTTGGTCGGCGAGGAGGGTTTCTTCAGGGGTGGCCGGGGGGTAGGCTGCCATTATTTGAGCCTTGAGTTCGGCGAATTCGGTGGGCGATTCGCTGTCGAGGAGGAGCGCGGTGGAGCAGAGACCGTGGGCGAGGCGGTTCTTGCTGGAGCGGGCTTTGCCTTTGGGGGTGCGGGGTCCGGTGGCGCCGTTGGGATTGCTTATCGTGAAGCCGTAGCGTGCCAGATCGATGGGGGCCGGCATGTGGGCGCGGGCTTCGGCTTCGAAGACGAGCTTCTGTTCGGGCGTCATTTGGTCGTAGGGGGTGTAGATCATGGCGATATCTCCTGGGTTTTTAAAATGAAAAACCCGACGGGCCGATGGGGTGGCGCGACGGGTAGATCTGTTTGGAGAATACGGGGAGGGAGGGGGGTAATTTGTGGACGAGTTTTGCAAGTAACTGATATAAAGCCAAATATAAATCTCGACACCTTGTGAGGCGCTTGCAAAACTCCGTTCAAAACTCTTGACAGGCGTGGTAGGAGTTGATTTGACTAGGGATGCAGCCGGAGGAGCTGGTCCACCGTCAGGGCAAGCACGCTAAACATCAGATGCGACATCACTTTCTTGGCTCCCCGGACGCGAATTTTGTCGGCCCCGAATTCATCCTTCAATCGCCCAAATACTCGCTCCACCATCGTCCGTATCTTGTATC
>JANXMS010000326.1 GCA_025354525.1 Acidobacteriota bacterium | reverse complement strand
TGGCTTCCACCGCCACCTTAGCTTTCAAAGCCGGCGAGTGAGTCTTGCGTGTTCGAGGCATTGATTCTCCTTCATTTTCAATGCCCTCCTACACTTAAGCAATAACCATTTTTGTGTCTAGTTTTTGGGGTCCACCACAATCCTCCCCGACCGCGATCAACTTGCTGGATCAGTCCGGAGCTAACGCTTTTGCTTCGTTTTTGTTGGGAGCGCCCACGGTTAGTGGTGTATCTACATTTCTGGAGACGCCGACCTACGAGCAGGCCTATGCTTCCGGCTACGTGACGGATACCATTAATCTGTGGCGCGTGGTGCAGATTGAACTGGGCGTGCGTTACGATGTCTTTTCTCCTTTGCGTACGCGGAGGGCGGGCGCGGCGTTTAACTTCAATCCAACGACGAATCAATTGAATGCTTCGGGAGGGTCGGGTTTCGATGAGTATGGAAATTCTCAGTTCGACAGAAACAACATTGCTCCGAGAGTTGGGATTGTAATTAATCCCATTTCGCGCATCGCGGTTCGGGCGGGATATGGGGTTCATTATTTCCCAGTGCCCATTACGCAGAGTGCCTTGAACCAGTCGGTGCGCGGCGTTCAAGCAGGAACGGTTGGCGGTTTTGGCTCGGTGCCATTTACTTTGCCGTCGATTGGGGTTGGGGTGGGAGGATCGAATGTAGCTCCGAACCTTCCATTTGTGACTGGGTCGCTTGATTCCCAAACACCGTATGTGCAGACTTATAACGCGATGATTCAAGCGGATCTCGGCAACGGGTTCCTTTTAGACGTCGGGTATGTCGGCAATGTGGGTCGGCAGTTGCCGTTCAGCCGCGCACTCAACGTGGGTCTTCCGGGTACGGGAGCGACGGGATTGCCGTTTTCGGCATTCGGCCGCAGTGCGCAGACTGAATTTCGAGGCACCGGGTTGAATAGCAATTACAACTCTGGGCAGGTGAATTTGACCAAGCGGTTCGTTTCGGGCTTGGCGATTGCGGGAGCGTACACGTTTGGTAAGGCTTTGGACTACGGGTTTAATCAGGCGAACCCGTTCGTGACCCGTTCGAACTACGGCCCGGCGGATTGGGATCGGCGTCATATTTTGGCGATTAGTCATAACTGGCGGTTGCCCTTCGGCAAGGGTTCCAAGTACAAATCGACTGGGGCCGCGGGGTGGATTCTCGGCAATTGGGAGTTGAATGGGATTTTGCATTGGGCGACGGGAACGCCTTACAACGTAACGACGAACTCGCTAGCCTGTAACTGCTTGGGATTGACGTCACAACCGGCGGCGTTTATCGGTAACGGGTCGATTGATGGACAGGCAAATTTCAATGCTTCTCAGTTTTCCGTCGCTCCGGCGGGAACGTTTGGCTCACAAGGACGAAACAGTTTCCGAGGTCCGGACCTCTTCAGTTATGATGCGTCGTTGTTCCGCAACGTCTTAGTTGGAGAGAACTTCAAGCTGGAATTGCGCGGGGAGGCTTATAACGTCACGAACACAACGAATTATGCCGCACCGCAATCTTCATTTGGATCGCCCAACTTTGGGACGGCAACCCGAACGTTTAACGGAGTGGGCGGTCGGCAATTTCAAGTAGGGGCTCGATTGCTGTTTTAATTAGCTTGCGTGTAATGGTCGCGCTCCCGGTCCGGCAAGAGGGGCGAGTTAGTCGCCCCTTAGTGTCGGGACTGAGCGGCCTGGAAGTGTCCGAGAGATTGCTACACTAACCGCGAGGTTCGAACATCGCCCTGGGGATTCTATCTCCGGGGCGATGGGCTTGTAAGGAGTCTGGTACTTCATTAGCGGGGTTCGGGAGCTTTCGCCTCCAGACTTGGGCCAATGTCCTGGCGTTTTTGGAAGTTGCGCTGCGGAGGGCCCCCGAAATCGTGCTAAAGACTCGCAGGGCGCTACGGAAACCATGGATTCTATTGAGATCGAGGCCGCTAATCAAGTACGGAGTCTTTACAAGTACGGAGTCTTTATATGAATGGGAAAACGATGTGGTGGATGCTCGGTGAGACGTTCGCGGGCTGGAATAAACATGAGGCTCCGCGCTTGGGGGCGGCATTAGCGTTTTACACGATTTTGTCTCTTGCGCCGTTAGTTATTCTCGTGATCTCCATTCTCGCCCTGGTTTTCGGACAATCGTCGGCTCAGGAGCAACTGATTGTGCAGGTAAGGAACTTGGTCGGCCGTCAGGGAGCCGAAGCAGTTGAGGGGTTGATCGTACAGGCGCGCGAGCCGGCTTCGGGCTGGTTTGCCGCGATTGTCGGATTGATTACTTTGTTGATTGGGGCGTCGGGCGTATTTGGTGAGTTGCGGAGTGCGCTGAACAAGATTTGGAATGTTACACCCAGGATTGAGAATGGGATATGGAGTGAAATCAGACAACGCTTCTTTTCGTTTGGCATGGTTTTGGCGGTGGGGTTTTTATTGCTTGTCTCTCTGGTGGTGGGTACTGTGTTGGCGGCGGTGGGAAAGTTTTTCGGCGGGATGCTGCCGCTACCGGAAATTTTGTTGGCCACTATTAATGTGGTCGTTTCCTTGGGGGGCACTGTGGTTCTTTTTGCACTGTTGTTTCGGTATGTGCCGGAAACGAGAATCGCGTGGCGAAAGCTTTGGGTAGGCGCAGCGGTGACGGGGATGCTGTTTACGATAGGGAAGTTTTTGATTGGGCTTTATTTGGGCAAGGCTGGGGTTGGTTCGGCGTATGGTGCCGCGGGATCGTTGGTGGTGATGATCGTTTGGGTATACTACTCGGCTATGATTTTCTTGTTTGGGGCGGAGTTTACCTATGTGTGGGCGCGGCGCGAGGAGGAGGAAAAGGCTACGGCTTGAAAGTGTTTTGAGGCGGGGCTACACCGATGGGCGCGGAAGGCCGATAGACTAGCGGACGGCTACTTATGGAACCAGAACTAGAGCGGCTGCAAAGTCGGGTGGACGAGTTGGAGCGGCGGTTGGCTGCGGTGGAGGGTTGGGTGGGGTTGGCTGCCGTCGTGGTTCCTCCGCCTGTGGTGGTCCCGCCTCCGGTTTTTGTTTCGGAGCCGGTTTTCATGGCAGCGCCGGTTGTTTCGACGGCGGATAGGGTGGAGACGAATGCGGGGTTAGTGTGGGCGAATCGCATTGGGGCGATCACGATGATATTGGGGGTGGCCTTCGCGTTTCTTTACGCGGTGGACAACGAGATGATCGGGCCGACGGGGCGGGTGCTTTGTGGGTTGGTGGCGGGGATGGTGGCGCTGTTGGCTGGCGATAAGCTTTGGCACGGGAGGCACCGGATTTTCGCTCAGGGCATTACGGCGCTGGGGATTTGCATCCTCTACTTTTCGTTCTATGCGGCGTATCAGCTTTACCATTTGATTCCGCAGGTGATAGCTTTTGGTGGGGCGGTGGTGACGACAGCTTTGGGTGGGGCGTTGGCGCTGCGGTATGAAGCGCGGACGATTGCGATATTGGCTTTGTTTGGGGGGTATCTGTCGCCGTTTTTGGCTTCGTCGTCGGAGCCGAATGATCTGTTTTGTGGGTCGTATCTGCTCGTGTTGAATGGTGTGGCTTTGACGTTAGCGCGGCGGAAGAGTTGGGTTTCGGTGGAGGTGATGGCGGCGGTTTCGACGGGGTTGGTATTTGCGGTTTGGCTGCTCGATGGGAGGGGTAGAATGTCGCCGTGGTTTGGGGGGTTCGCGGTGGGGCAGTTTGTGGTGTTTGCGTTATCGCCGGTTTTGGTGATTCGGATGGTGGCTCCGGTGGTGGCGATGTTTGGGGTGGCTTGGCTGTGTGCGATGTATTCGTCGCCGGTCTATTGGATGTGGGCGGCGGTGGTGAGTTTGGTGGGAGTGGGGCTGGCTTGGCGGGAGAAGGATGATCGACCGGTGGTGGCATCGGTGGCGGGGTGGGCGCTGGGCTTTGTGGAGTGGGGCCCGGTGTGGGCTTCGCATGGATCGATTTGTGCGGGGTTGGCGGGTGGGTTCGTGAGCTACTTGGGGGTGACGGTGCTGCTGCCGACGGTACGGCGGACGAGGGCGACCTATTTGACGTTGGCAGTGAACGCGGTGTTTTTTTATAGCGTTAGTTTTTCGTGGTTCCACCAGGAGCATGCGGGTTACATGGGGTTGTTGGCGCTGTTGGTGGCGGGTTCGTTTTTAGGGGCGGCTACGTATTTGAAGGGGAGCGGGGCACCGCCGGAGATGATGTTGGTGAGCGCCGGTTGGGCGCTGAGTTTTGTGACGTTGGCGATTCCGATTCAGTTTAGTGGGTATAGCATTACGTTGGCGTGGGCGGTGGAGTGTGGGGTGTTGGCTTTTTTGGCTATGCGGTTGCGGAGCGAGTGGGCGTTTGCGGGGTCGTGGATTGTGGGGGTTTTGGCGGTGGTGATGGTGTTTGGGAATGACGAGGGGCGGGCTTGGGGGGCGGAGTATTCGCCGGTGATGAATGCGCGGTTCATTCCTTTTTTGGTGGTGACGTTCGGGCTGGCGGCGAACGCTTATTGGACGAGTAAAGTGGAGTTTGTGCCGCGGGTGGTGGCGGGGGTTCCGCTGGTGGCGGCGCACTTTGTGATGCTGGCGGGGTTGCATTTGGAGGCGTTTGCTTGGATTGGCTCGGGGGCGAGTAAGTTGGCATTTGCGAGTTCGCTGTTGCTGGCGCTGTATGGTTTGGCGCTAGTGGGGCAGGGGATGGCGCGGAACTTTCGGTTGCATCGGGTGCTGGGTTTGGGTTTGTTCGCTCTGGTTGTAGTGAAGTTGTACCTGTACGATATTTGGCAGTTGGACCGGTTTTACCGGATTTTGGCGTTTGTGGTTTTGGGGGCGCTGCTGCTTTCGGGCTCGTTCCTGTATTCGCGGCATCGGCATCGGCTACTTGAGTTACTCCAACATGATGAAAAAGCTTAATTTTGTAGTTGTGATGGCGGGTTGGTTGCTGGGGGCGTTTAGCCCGGAGGGTTGGCGTTATCGGCAGAAGGTTGAGGTGGCGGGGGCGGTGACGCGGGTTACGTTGGACCGGGACGTTTATGCGGGAGCGGGGAGGAGGCTGGAGGATCTGCGGGTGGCGCGGGACGGGGTGGAGGTTCCTTATTTGTTGCGGGTGGCGCATGCGACGCGGGTGGGCGGTGAGTTGAGAGTTCGGGTGGTGAACAAGGAGACGCGGGGCGGGAGTTTGTTTGTGACGCTGGAGTTTGAAGGGAAGAGGGTACCGGACAACCAAGTGAACTTGGTTGTTTCTCGGCCGGAGTTTCGGAGCCAAGTGAAGATTGAGGGGAGCGACGACGGGCGGGTTTGGGGGACGGTTCGGCAGGGGGCGTACATCTTTCAGTACAAGACGGACGATGGGCAGACGGCGACGCATACGACGCTGAGTTATCCGGATTCTCGGCGGCGGTTTTTGCGGCTGACTTTGAGCGGGTGGCCGGATGCGTCGGAGTTTACGGGGGCGACGGTTTGGAGCGATACCTCGGCGGAGGCTCGGCGGACGGAGATATGGGCGGTTCAGGGGCCAAGTTATGAGACGAAGAACCGGACGACTTGCACGGTGTTGGAGACCGGATCGCTGGTGCCGCGGGATACAGCGCGGGTGACGGTGGCGGCGGGGCGGGAGCGGTTTTATCGGAGCGTTACGGTGGAGCATAGTTTGGACGGGAAGGGGTGGGGATGGGCGGGAGCGGGGTCTATTTATCGGGTACCGGGGGAGGAGGGGTTGGCGGTGACGTTTGCGGAGACGCAGTTGCCGTGGCAGCGGTTGTGCGTGTTTCAGGGGGATGATGAGGCGGTGTTGTTGGAGAGTGTGAAGCTGTCGGGGGTGGACCGGGAGGTGTTTTTTCGGAGCGAGGGGGCGGGGGCGTATTGGCTGTATTCGGGTGCGAGCGGGGCGAGGGCAGCCGAGTATGACTTGGCGCGGACGGCGGGGGCGGAGTTTGGGAGTTCGGCGCAAGCGGGGAAGTTGGGCGTGCGGGAGGCGAACCCTGGATATCGGCCGCCGCCGGCCCCGGTGAAGCCCTGGACGGAGCGGTTTCCGGGATTGCTGTATGGGGTGATGGGGGTGGCGGTGTTGGGGATTGGGTGGATGGCTTTGCGGTTGCTGAAGACTTAGTTCGTGTCCTGGTATTGCTGGCGGAGTCGGGTTAGTTCGGCTTCGAGGTTTGCGATGCGGGCTTTGTTTTTGGGGCTTTGGTAGATGTTGTTCCGTTCGTTGGGGTCTTCCTTGAGGTCGAAGAGTTCCTTGTAGCCGTTGTCGGTGTAGTAGTCGATGAGCTTGTAACGGCTGGTTCGGACTCCGCGATGGGGGGTGACCCGGTGGGGGGTTAGGTAGGCGAAGGTGGGGTCGGTGGCGAGGTCGGCGGAGGTGATGCGCTCGGCCCAGGAGTTTTCGTAGTAGTGGTAGTAGACGGACTTGCGCCAGTTGGCTGGGGTTTTGCCGGTGATGACGGGGAGTAGGCTTTTCCCTTGCATTTCGATGGGGATGGGGAGGCCGGCGGCGGCGAGGATGGTGGGGGCGTGATCAATGTTCATGACCATGGCGGAAGAGACGTGGCCGGGTTTGGCGCGGCGCGGATAACGGATGAGGAGGGGGACGCGGAGGGAGGGTTCGTACATGAAGCGCTTGTCGTACCAGCCGTGTTCGCCGAGGTAGAAGCCGTTGTCGGAGGTGTAGATGACGAGGGTGTTGGCGGCTTGGCCGGATTTGTCTAGATGGTTGAGGACACGGCCGAGGCCTTCGTCGATGCCGACGACGTTGCGGTACATATCCTTAACGAAGCGTTGGTAGATCCAGTGTTTGCGTTGGGCGGGGGAGAGGGTTTTGGGGAGGTCGGGGTAGTCGGGGGCGAGGCTGAGATCGAGGCGCATGTCTTCGGCTTCGCGGGCGATTTTGCGAGTGGCGAAATCGTCGTTGAAGTTGGGGGGGAGGGGGAGGTCGGCGTCGGAGAAGAGATTAGCGTGGCGAGGGACGGGGGTAAAGGGTCGATGGGGTCCTTTGGGTTGATAGATGAGGCAGAAGGGGCGGGGGTCGGGTTGGGAGAGGAAGTCGAGGGCCATGTCGGTGGTGATGTCCGTGACGTGGCCGGGGTAAGTTTTGCGTTGGCCATTTTCGATGAATTCGGGATTGAGATATTCGCCTTGTCCGGGGAGGACGCGCCAGGTATCGAAGCCGCGGGGGTTGTGGCTGAGGTGCCACTTGCCGACGATGCCGGTGCGGTAACCGGCTTTTTGTAGGAGTTCGGGATAGGTGGGAAGAGACGTGGCCATGGTTTCGATGGCATCTTTGCGTTCGGAGTTGCCGAAGACCTTATTGATGTGGGAGAGGGTTCCGGTGAGGCAGGTGGCTCGGGAGGGGGCGCAGAGGGAGTTTGTGACGAAAGCGTTTGTGAAGCGGACGCCTTCGGCGGCAAGGCGGTCCATGTTGGGCGTTTTGAGGAGTTTGTTGCCGTAGCAGCTCATGAGGGAGACAGCTTGGTCGTCGGTCATGACGAAGAGGATGTTGGGTCTGGGGGCGGGGGCGAGAGCGGCGAGGAATTGGCGACGGGTGGGCATGAGGATTATGGTGTCATAGGTAGGGGGGGCAGTAAATATCGACGATGATACGCAAACTTGGTGCGCCGGTTCTTCTGTTTTTGTTGTGCGTGGGCTTTTATTGGAAGCTGACGTTGACGGGTCAGTACAGCGTTTTGAATAGTCCGGATTTGTCGTATTTGGACCTGCCTCGGTTGCAGTTTCAGGCTGGTGAATGGCGGCATTTGCGGTTTCCCTTGTGGGACCCGAACCACTGGATTGGGCAGCCGTTTTTGGGGCAGGTGACGGGGGCGGCGTATCCGGCGAATTGGTTGCTGGGGGTGTTTCCGTTTCGGGAGGGGAAGCTGAATGTGAACGTGGTGCATTGGTACTTTGTGCTGATCCACTTTCAGGCGGCTTTGTTTTGCTATCTTCTTTGTCGGGATTGGAAGCGGAGCCGGGCGGCGTCGGTGTTGGGAGGGGCGGTGTTTTCGTTTGGTGGGTTTTTGGGTTGTACGGACTGGCCGCAGATTTTGAATGGGGTGTTGTGGCTGCCGCTGGTGTTTTTGTTTTTGTTTCGGGCATTGCGGGGGGAGAGGGCGTTGTTTAGCGCGGCGATGTCGGGGGCATTGTTGGGGGTGGCTTGGCTGAGCGGTCATCATGAGGTGCCGATTTACTCTACGGTGGTGGTGGTGGGGATATGGGTGGTGGCGATTTGGCGAGGTGCGGCGTGGGGGTTGGGAGTGGTGGCGGGGCTATCGTTGTTCTTGATAGCGGCTGGGCAGATATTGCCGGCGCAGGAGTATGCGCATTTGTCGAAGCGGTGGGTGGGGATGCCGGATCCGATTGCGTGGAATGAGCCGATCCCTTACCAAGTGCATCAGGAATTTTCGTGGAGTCCGACGGCGGTATTGGGAATTGTCACTCCTCGGTCGGAGGTTCATGTGACTCCGTTCATTGGGATTGTGGCGTTTGCGTTGGCGTTGCTGGGGGTTTATCACGGATGGCGGCGGCGGCCGCAGGTGCGGATGGTGGTGATGGTGGGGTTGGCGGGGCTGTTTTTGGCTTTGGCGACTTCGAATTTCTTGCATGGAGTTTTGTATTCGGTGTTGCCTGTGTTTGGAAAGGCTCGGGTGCCGGCGCGGGCATTGGCGTTGTTTAGCTTTGGGATTGCGCCGCTGGTGGCGTTTGGGTTTGATGCGTTGGGGAGGCGGTCGAGCGTTTGGTTGGGGAGGACGATTTTGGGGTTGGCGTTGGTTGGTGGGGTGATCTATGGGGCGCTGGGTTTGGGAGTGGGGCAGGTTTCGAATGCGGCGATGGTGACGGCGATGATGGCGACGTTGGGGGCGGTGTTGTTGGCGGGCTGGCGGGCGGGGACGGTGACGCGGGGTTGGTTGGGAGTGGCGGTGGTGGTGATGGTGACGGTGGAGATTGGGAATGTGAGCGGGGCGGCGATGGCGAGTCGCGTGTCGAAGGAGCGGCCGGGGTATTTGGATCTGCTGTTTCAGCATGGGGATATTGTGAGTTTTTTACGGGCGCAGCCTGGGCCTTTGCGGGTGGAGGTGGCGAATGCGGACGTGCCGTATAACTTTGGGGATTGGCACGGGATTCCTACGACGGCGGGGTATGGGGCGAGTGGGACGACGAATTTGGTGGAGTTGGAGCGGCACCGGCCGCGGACGCAGGATTTGATGGGGGCGAACTATTATGTGAGCCGGGCTCCGTCGCGGCTGGAGTTGGTGTTGGCGTTTTCGGGGGAGAGCGGCGTGAATGTGTATCGAAACCCGATGGCGTTGCCGCGGGTGTGGACGGTTCATGCGGTGACGCAGGTTCCTTCCTATGATCATTTACGGATTCGGTTGGAGGCGGCTGAGTTTGTTGCTCGGCGTGAGGCGGTGATGTTAGGCTCGCCGCCGGCACTTGAGACGTGTGGCGGAGATGAAGAGGCTCGGTTGGTGCCGGGGTCGGGCCCGAACCGGGTGCGGATGGAGGTGAAGATGGGGTGTCGGGGGATGGTGGTGTTGTCGGACACGTATTTCCCGGGTTGGACGGCGAAGGTAGACGGGCGGGCGGTGGAGATTCTGGAGGTTTATGGGGCGTTGCGGGGGGTGATCGTGGAGCGGGGGGAACACCGGATTGAGATGGTGTACCGGCCTTGGTCGGCGTTGTTGGGTGGCGGGTTGAGTTTATTGGGGGTGGTGTTTGTAGGATGGACTTGGCGGAGGTCGATTAGCGGCGGAGGATATCGACGGTGAGTTGGGCGATGTCGTAGATGATGGCGGTTCGTTTGTCGAAGACTACGGCGTAGTCATCATAGTAGCCGCGAGCGCAGTTTGCGCAGATGGGGGGTAGTTGGGATTCGACATGGGCGGGGAAGGGGCGGTAACGTTTTTGCCATCCGGGGGGGAGGGTTCCTTTGCGGGCGAGCTTTTTCTGGAGGCCGGGGGGCAGGGGTTGGGCAGAGTAGTATCTGTTGATGACGATGACGTCGGCTGGGCGAAAATAGACGTCGACACCATTTGGGCCACGGTCTTCGTAATGTTTGTCGTGGCCTTTGCCCTTGTGTTTATCTTTATCTTTATCTTTGCCGTGGGCGGCGAAGCTAATCGGGCCGAGAGCAATGAGGAGGATGAGAATGAGGCGCATATTATTACCTACGTAGGTTTACCTGGAAGATGGTTTTCAGGAATAATGTGTTTCGTCTATTTACGTTGTTTTTCGAGATAGCGATGATTGGATAATGCGGAGTTACGTGTTCGCTTTGTTAGTAGTGGGGTTGACCCTGGGGGCTGAGGAGCGGCCGGGGCGGGTTTTGGTATTGAAGAGTGGTCAGCGGATTGTGTACGACGAGCTGAGCCGGGAGGGCGAGACATATTTCGTGCGGATGGGTGGGCAGTTGGTGATGATCGACGCGGTGGATGTGGCACCGGTGGTGGTGGTGGCGGGGCCGAAGAGTGTGGTGGTGGGAAAGAGCGTTCCGGAACCGGTAGCTCGCCTGATTGGTCCGAATGCGGGGAAGCATAATTTACGTCCTGAGTTGATTCAGGCGGTGATGGAAGTGGAGTCTGGTTATGAGGTGGGGGCGAAGAGTCGGGTGGGGGCGATAGGGTTGATGCAGTTGATGCCGCAGACGGCGAAGCATTTGAAGGTGAATGCGCACGAGCCGGGTGAGAACGTGGAGGGTGGGGCGCGGCTGTTGGATTATTTGATGAAGAAGTATGAGAGCCGGAAGAATGGGTTGGCTCTGGCGCTGGCGGCTTACAATGCGGGGGATGGGGCGGTAGACCGTTTTGGGGGAATACCGCCCTATAGAGAAACGCGCCAGTATGTGGTTAAGGTGATGAAGCGGTTTCGGGAGTTGGTTAAGGACTAGGGTGTGGGTACCGAGACGGTGATGTTTCGGTAGCGGATGACGCCGTAGTGATCGCCTTGCAAGAAGAAGGGGCCGGGTTCGGATTCGTTGCTATCGAGGGCGCCGCCGGTGGGTCCGGGGATTTCGACGTTGTCGTGGTACATTTTGCCGTCGCGGAGGACGGTTACGTTGCGACCGACGAAGGTGATGTCGAAGGAGGTCCACTTGCCTAGGTTGAGGGGGGCGGAGGCGGGCGGGGGGTAGTGGCTATAAACGGCACCCATTTCGTGGTCGGGGAGTTTACCGCCTTCGGTGCCGACTTGGATTTCGTAGCGGCCGCGGAGGTAGATGCCGCTGTTGCCGTGGTCGGGGCAGTTGACTTCGATGTGGAGTTTGAAGTCTTGAAATTTGGCGGTGGTTTTGATGTTGGCGGCGGCGGGGCCGCGTTTGCCTTCGACGATGGGATTGTCGTTGACGAGTTCTCCGTCGCGGGCGATCCATTTGTTGTTAGTGACGCTGCCGATGGGTTCCCAGCCGGTAAGGTCTTTGCCGTTGAAGATGGGCCGGGGGGTGGTCCAGGATTTGGGCATGGGGCGGTCTAGCTTGGGGGCGCGAACGGCGGCGAGGGTGGGACCGTTTTCGGCACCGCGTTTTTCGACGCCGGAGAGCGAGTTGGGGGCGGGGGAGGTTAGTTCCCAGGTGAGGGCGGGGGCGAGGGCGAGGGTGAGTTTGGCGCCTTCGAGTTTGGCGCTGAGGATGGGCTTCCAGCCGCCGCCGCGGGGTTGGACGCGACCTTGGATTTGGCCGTCTTTTTCCACGAGTTCCATCCATTGGGGGTAGGGCTTGCCGGTGGCGGGGGTGGCGTTGAAGTCCCAACGGCCGAGGAAGGGTTTAGGGTCCTGGGCGGAGGCTGTGAGGGCGAGTGTGAAGGCGAGGAGAAGTTTCATTCCTTTCACTGTATCGCGGTGAGGAGGTTTTGTCGGGTGGTAGGCTGAGGGTTGTGGTAGGGTTGGTTTTAGAGAAAGGAACTTAATGTGCTTCATGAAAAAGCTTATTTTGCTGGTTCTGCCATTCTTTGCGATGACGCTTTCGGCGTCGACGATTGACTTGAATACCGGGGCTTTCGGCTCTCTGTGGACGGTGACACAGGTTTCTGGAGCGGATAACGGTTTGGGATTGAACAATACGACGGGTGCGGTTGTGTTGACGGGCACGCTGCCGTTTACGGCGAATGTTCCAGAGATTGGTATCTACCCGGTTTACCGTTGGGCGAATCCGTTTGGTGGAGCGGTTTGGGTGGGACAGCTGGCCACGGATGGGCAGTTCCCGAACGGTGGTTCGATTCCTTGCGGGAATCCTTGTGGGGCGGAACCTGCTACTTATATCTATCAATTGGTGTTTGATGCTTCCCAGGGGGGCACGATGGTTTTGAGTGGATTTACGGGCGACAATGGTCTGCGCGTATTTAGTGTCTTCCAGGCCAATAATGGATGGTTGTATTCGTGTCAAGATTCGCCCCCGGGACTTTTATGCGCGGCTGGAACGTCGTCCCAAGTGACTGCCTCGACGGGGACGTTGACGCTGAAGGCTGGGAGCGGGGGGGTGGTGACGATTTTGGGGACAGTTCAAAATGTGGATGGTTTTGCTGGCCGGAATCCGAGCGGGTTCATTTTGGCAGGAAGCGCTACCTTAAATGATGCGAGCGCGGTGCCGGAGCCGTCGACCTATGTGATGTTGGGGCTTGGTGGGTTGGCGATTGGGTTTTGGCGTCGGCGGAAATAGTTTTGGGGTGGGGTAGCTGCCTGGTTGTTTGAGCTATTATGCTTCGATGAGGCAGCTATCCTTTCTATTGGTGGTTTGGAGTGGGGTTTGCGGGGCGCAGACGGATTGGCCGTTCTTTGGGAACGACGCGGGGGCGGCGCGGTATTCGCCTCTTCGTCAGATCAGTCGGGAGAACGTGGGGAAGTTGCAGGCGGCTTGGACGTTTCGGATGGGGAAGCCGGGTAGCGAAGCGATTCCAGTGGTGGTGGATGGGGTGCTGTATGCGAATGCTCCGGATGGGGTGTATGCGCTGGTGCCGGAGACAGGGGATCTGTTGTGGAAGCACGCGGCTTCGCCGGTGGCGAAACGGGGGGTGGCTTATTGGCCGGGAGGGAGGAGCTTGCATCCGCGGGTGTTTACGGGGAATGGGCATCAGTTGTTGGCGTTGGATGTGACGACGGGGAAACCGGCGGCGGGGTTTGGGCGGGAGGGGCGGGTGGATTTGAAGGCGGGGGTTTTAGATGGGCTGGCGGATGGGCGGTTTCAGTTGCAGTCGCCGCCGGCGGTGTTTGGGGACGTGGTGATTACGGGGAGTAGCAATGGGGAGGGGGCTCCGACGATCGGGGCTTATGGGGACATACGGGGTTGGGATGCGGTGACGGGGAAGCTGTTGTGGACGTTTCACACTGTGCCGCGACCGGGAGAGGCGGGGGCGGAGACTTGGCCGGAGGGGGCTTGGAAGAACCGGTCGGGGACGAATGTTTGGGGGTTTTTTACGGTGGATGTGGCGCGGGGGATTGTGTATGCCCCGTTGGGTTCGCCAACTAATGATTTTTATGGGGCGGACCGGGTGGGGGACAATCTTTACGGGAATAGTTTGGTGGCGCTGGATGCGCGGACGGGGAAGCGGCTTTGGCATCAGCAGTTGGTACATCACGACATTTGGGATTACGACTTGGCTGCTCCTCCGGCGTTGTTTGAGATTCGGCGTGAGGGCAAGACGATTCCGGCGGTTGCGCAGACGACGAAAATGGGTTTGCTGTTTGTGTTTAACCGGGTGACGGGGGAGCCGGTTTATGGGATGGAGGAGCGGGCGGTGCCGCAGACGACGGTGCCGGGGGAGAAGACGGCGAAGACGCAGCCCTTTCCGGTGAAGCCGGAGCCGATTGGTAGGAATACGTTTCGGGAGGAGGAGATTTACGACCGGTCGCCGGAGCATGCGAAGTTTTGTGGGGAGCTGTTCGCGAAGTACAAGATGAAGATTGGGGGGCCGTATACGCCGCTGTCGACGGAGGGGGATGCGTTGTTTTTTCCTTCGACTTTGGGCGGGGGGAATTGGGGCGGGGTTTCGATTGATCCGGTGGCGCAGTTGTTGTTTGTGAATGTGATGCATGTGGGGCAGTGGGGACATATGGAGAAGAGGGGGATTGAGTATGTTCGGACTTCGGCGTTTGGGACGTATGGGCGGTTTTGGGATCCGGTGAGTCGGGTGCCTTGTAACCGGCCTCCGTTTGGGGAAATGGTGGCGGTGGATTTGAAGACGGGGGATGTGAAGTGGCGGTCTGCGTTGGGGCGCATTGAGGAGTTGGAGGCGAAGGGGGTGAGGGAGACGGGGTCGATCAATATGGGAGGGAGCATTGCTACGGCGGGAGGGTTGGTGTTTATTGGGGCGGCGAATGATTCGCGGTTTCGGGCCTATGATTCGGGGACCGGGAAGTTGGTTTGGGAGACGAGAGTGGAGGCGAGTGCGCATACTTCGCCGATTACTTATATGGGTCGGGATGGTCGGCAGTATGTGGTGGTGATGGCGGCGGGGGGAGGCGGGTTTTTGGGGGGCGGATCGTCGAATACGTTGGTGGGGTTTGCGTTGCCGGATGTGAAGCGGAAGGCTTTGCCGGTGTCGGTGTCGGATGCGGTGGCGCGGGGGGTGGCGGCGCGGAAGGGTGAGGCGGAGGTGGGGGGATTTGCTCCGGTGGTGTTACCAGCGGGTGGGGTGAGGGCGCTGGTGCAGCGGACGTGTGGGGTGGGGTGCCATTCGATTGAGGTGGTGACGACGCAGCGGCGGAATGAGAAGGAGTGGCGGGAGCTGGTGCAGAATATGGTGGCGCGGGGGGCGGGGGTGAAGGAGGAGGAGTTGGGGGTGGTGGTGAAGTTTTTGACGGAGACGTTGGGGAGGTAGGCGATTAGTTTGCTAGCGGTGGTTGCAAGTCTTCAACAATCGCCTGTTTCTCCCCTGCTGGTCGTTGGTTGGGGCCAAACGTGTCTTCGCTATTCGGTGACTTTGAGAGGATATGGCCCGAGGAAAGTGGCCCCGAGGTCGAGGTAGATCCGGTAGTCGCCCGGGGTGATCTTGTGTCCTTTTTCTCCGCCGAGTTCGACGAGAAACAAGGCGTTGAAGGCTTGTTCGCCGGTGGGCAGGGTGACCTGCTGAACTAGCGGCGACGCTTGGATGACGGTGACGGGTTGGTCGAGCCGGACCATCAGGATGTGAGCCATGAGAAAGGGTTGATTGAGCTCGGTCCGCAGAACGCCGTCGTCCTTGGTTAGCTGTTTCGCTACTCGAATGCGGAATCCATTTCTGGCGGAGCCGTGGTCTGGAACGATGAGCTCATTGTCAATCTGTACTCGGGTGTCGAATTCCGATTGCACGTAGGGTTGTTTCTTTAATTGCGGGACGGGCGGTTGCGCGGCTCCCTGAATGTGGGAGCGAATGGTATTGGAACGGGTGTCGTAGGCGACGGCGGTGGCGGAGATGTCTCCTGTGGTGAGGCGGCCGGCGAGCCGGTCGAGTAGGTCGATAACCACCAGGGATACTTTGGTGGTGGCGGCTTGGAAGCTTTGTGGTGTTGGACCCCCACCCGACGGGAGAGGTTCTAGCCCGCGGCGGACGCTGAGAAGCGGTTTTGAGTATAACAGCTCGCCTGTTGCACGGCTTTTTAGGAAAAGATTTAGGTTCGGTCGCAGGTTTACCTGCCACGCGCGCAGACCTGTTTCGAATGTGCCCAATAGCAAGGGAGCGGTTTTGCGAGTTTTCAGGTCTATGAGGAGTGGAGCGCCGAGGGCTAGCTGAGGCTGGATCATGACCGGATCGGTTATCGAGTCGTCAATGCTGAGTTCGGAGAATGCGTTGGCAAGTTGCATGCGCCGATCTTCGCTGAGAGTAAAGTATTCATCGTCGGCCAAACGGAGCAGTTTAGCGGCGGGGTCCTTCTGTTCTTGGTTCATGAGTACACCTTTAGGTTTGGAGGGACTAACTGAGGCGGGGCGCCCAAGTTTGGGCGGCGCTTGGGGGAAACATGCGGAGGCAGCAAGCAGCAGTGCCCAGAAGGGCTTCATTACAACTTGCCTCTGACGGGGTGCATGTCTGACACCAACATGTATGGGTGACAGACCGGACAGAAACGATTGAGAGATCCAACCACAGGGCCGCTCTCATACATTACGCACGCGCTACCGTCGAATGCGCAGTGGCTACCTTGGTTTTGGTACTGCAATGGATGCGCGGGCACGCTGCCGGGCGTGGTTGCGGAAACCTGCTCGAATGAATGGCCGGTTTCGTGATTGATCGTATTGACGAAGTCATGAAGGTCGTTTATCGTAAACGCGTTGACAATTCCATCAGGGTATGAGGTGTGTGGTGGACCCCAAAAACTAGACACAAAAATGGTTATTGCTTAAGTGTAGGAGGGCATTGAAAATGAAGGAGAATCAATGCCTCGAACACGCAAGACTCACTCGCCGGCTTTGAAAGCTAAGGTGGCGGTGGAAGC
>JANXMS010000321.1 GCA_025354525.1 Acidobacteriota bacterium | reverse complement strand
GCTTCCACCGCCACCTTAGCTTTCAAAGCCGGCGAGTGAGTCTTGCGTGTTCGAGGCATTGATTCTCCTTCATTTTCAATGCCCTCCTACACTTAAGCAATAACCATTTTTGTGTCTAGTTTTTGGGGTCCACCACACCCTTCCTGGCCGTTGTCCTTGTCCGTGCGCTGCAGCGAGTAATAAACGCTGATCCGAGAGGAGCCCGTGAAGTTGTGGTCGATCTTGACGCTGGGGATGTCCTGGATCTTCCGGAAGTTGTAGCGGCGTTCAAAGTTATTGATCAGACCGGCGCTACTGGCCTTCGGGACCAGCGCCTGAATTTTGAGGGCAACCGGGTCGAGCAGGGAAGTGGGGATAACGTTGTTCGGGAAAGCGTCGCGATAGATGCGGCCGTCCGCGCCAGTGCGGCTGGTGCGCGGATCGTAGATCGTGTTCTCGAGAATCGGGCGGCCAAGGCCGTCCGTGCCGAGGTTCCGGCCCGTGAGGGCGGCGGAGAAGTCACCGTTGCGATAGGCGTCAGTCGGGACAGTCCCAAAGCCGTCAAACTTGCCCTCCTTATTCAAATACTTCTCATAATTGAGGAAGAAGAAGGTCTTGTTCTGGCCGTTGTAGAGTTTAGGAATGGTGAGCGGGCCGCCAAAAGTACCGCCGAAGTTGTTGCGGCGGGCGCGAGGGCGGACGAGACCATTGTTGCCGTTATTAGTGAACGGGATGCCCGCGTTAAAGGCTTCGTTGACGAAATAGTCGTAGACGGAGCTGTGGAACTGATTAGTGCCTGAACGCGACGTAAAGTTAAACAGACCACCGCCGACTTGGCCGAACTCAGCCGAGTAGTTCGACGTCTGCAGTGTGAACTCTTCGACGGCTTCGACGGAGGGTTGCGACTCATCGGAGACCCGGCCATCAAGGGAGCTCGTCGAATCCTGCCCTTCGAAAATAATCTTAAACGTGCCCGCGGGAGCGCCATTGACTTTGATATTGTTCCAGCCGTTGATCGAAGCGCCGGGAGTAAGCTGGGTGAAGCTAAGCGGGTTTCGAATGGCACCCTGGCCAATGGCGAAGTTGAGCGGAAGCTGGTTGAGCTGCTCGCGATTAATGGTGGTGGACGAAGCCGCGCTATCCGTATTGAGGAGAGCGGATTCGGCGGTCACCGAGATCGATTCCGTAGCGGACCCGATCTGTAAGGTGATATCGAGCGAAGAGGATTGAGCCACTTGAACGCGAACGTTCTTCTGGACCGACTTTCGAAAGCCCTGCACTGCAACGGTGACTTCATAAAGTCCAGCGTTGAGATACGGAGCCGAGAAGTTGCCGGTCTGGGTGGTGCGCAGGGCGAGTTTGACGCCTGTGGCCTCGTTGACGACGGTGACGGTGGCATTGGGAATCAGGGCACCCGCAGGATCAGAGACGGTGCCGGAAATCGTGCCACGGTCGGACTGAGCGAAGGCTACTAGGGAGAAGAGAAAGATCGAAAGAAGTTTCATTAGACCCAAAAAGTCTATCAGAGCAACTGGGTATAATGTGGTGGACTATGAACACTCGTCGGTCCCTACTGAAAGCTACGGCAGGATTAGCCGCAGCATCGTCGCTCCTGGAAGCGCAGGATCATTCCCAGCACGGATTCGTCCAAGTCGAAAAACCATCCGCCAAAGTGGCGCGATTTTTCAGTAAGCAGGAGATGTCGCTTCTCGAGCAACTGGTCGAGCAGATCATCCCTCGATCCGAGTCGCCGGGTGCGGCCGACGCCAAGGTCCACTTCTTTGTCGATTATCAAGCGCATACGAATGCCAAGCTCGGCGCCCAGTTGAAGAAGGACTTGGCTTGGGTGAGGAAGCAGGGCTTCGCCAAGGGCGACGCGAATAAGCAGGTGGCGCTATTGACCGAGTGGAGCAAGACGAAAGAGACGGAACCCTACCGCGTCTTTAAGCGAATTAAGGATCTAACTATTGACGGTTACTACGGAACGAAGGAAGGGCTGACCCAAGAGTTAGGTTGGAACGCAAACACGTTCTTGCGTGAGTTCAAGGGCTGCACGCACCCGGAGCATGGAGCATAGACATGTACATTCAAAAATCGCCCGAAGTGCATGAGGTTATTGTAATTGGAAGCGGCGCGGCCGGTGGTATGGCAGCTTGGAACCTGACGCGGCAGGGCGTAAACGTAACTCTGCTCGACGCCGGCACACGGTTTCGGAAAGAAGATTTTTGGTCCCACGTGAAGCCGTGGCAGTGGCGGGAGCGCGTAGAGAAGGGAATGGCACCGCCGAAGATTCGGCTCGACGAAAAAGAGCAGCCCTACTCCTGGAAAGAACCGAACTATTTTGAGCTGATCCGGGTGTGGGGCAGGGGAGGGAAGACTAACATTTGGGGCCGCGTCTCGCTTCGGTATTCTGACGTCGATTTTGAGGGACCGGCCAAAGACGGGTGGGAGATTCCGTGGCCAATTCGATACAAGGACATCGCGCCCTATTACGACAAAGTGGAGCAACAGATCGGAGTTTGCGGCGGGGATGACGATCAGGACTCGCTCCCCGGTTCGAAGTTCCATTTGCCTCCTCCGGCGCTGCGCTGTGGCGAAAAGTTCTTGCAGTCGGCTGCGAAGCGTCAGGGCATTAGCGTCGTCAACGTCCGTCGAGCCGTGCTCACAAAGCCGCACAATGGGCAGAACCCGTGTCACTACTGCGGGGCCTGCGGACGCGGTTGCGATGTCTCCGCGTTTTTCAACTCCACCGATTATCTGCTGGATCCAGCCGAGAAGACCGGTCGATTGAAGATTGTCGACAACGCGGTAGTAGCTCGAATTTTGCTGGGCGATAACGGCCTGGCAACCGGCGTGCAATATTTTGACCGGTATACCAAACAGGAACGGGTGATCCACGGCAAGCGGATCGTGTTGGGCGCGTCCTGTATCGATTCGACACGGATCCTGTTGAACTCGAAGTCGGCGAAATACCCGACGGGAATTGGGAACACTTCCGGGGTCATCGGGAACTATCTGACCGAGCAGGTTCGCTTCCACATGTATGGGTTCGTTCCGGAGCTGTTAGGGACGAAGGCGCTGAACGATGACGGGATTGGCGGAGAGCATATTTACATGCCACGGTTCAATCATCGCGATGGCAAGAAGCGCGATTATTTGCGCGGCTACGGGTCGCAGTTCTGGGGCACTGGGTCGCAACCAGGGGCGGCGTTCGCCAAGCAAATGGATGGGTTCGGCTTGAGCTTCAAGGGTGCTGTGAAGAAGCGGTATCCGGCCTTGGTGGCGATGCATCCCTATGGCGAAACCCTGCCGCGGAAGGAGAACCGAGTGAGCGTGGAGGGGACGCCGGTAGACATGTACGGCGTGCCGACCATGCGAATCGAATACAACATTGGCGACAACGAGAAGAAGATGATCGCCGAGATGTACGACATGGCCGAAGGCGTCCTACGCGCCGCGAAGGCGGAGATTCTGCCCTTCGAGCGCGGTTGGCTGGACAATTTCGGCAGCGCCATTCACGAACATGGCACCTGCCGCATGGGCGATGATCCGAAGCGAAGCGCACTGAACGGATTTAACCAGATGCACGACGTGAAGAACCTGTTTGTCGTAGACGGCTCAGCGTTTTCTACCGCATCCGAAAAGAACCCGACCCTGACGATTCTAGCGTTGGCCTGGCGAGCGACGGACAACCTAGCCGAAGAGATCAAGCGGGGGAACATCTAGCCCGTCGCGCCTACGCAAACGGGCTCCGCTTCATTACATACTCCATCGCTTCGGTGGGCACCGTGTACTTGCCCAACGCTTGGTTGCCGATATAGTTCAAATCCTTGAACCCAATCGGACTCGTATAAAACGCATCGACGGTCATCTTGCGCACCCAGTCAAAAAACGCCACTCCGGCCCCCAACTCATTCGCCCGACGCACCGTATAACCCGTAAAGTCCCGATAAATCGGTGACTTCTGATAAACAAGTTCTTCGCTCTGCCGCTCGGCTAACTCCCGGCCCGCCTCCACCAGCGCGTCCAACATCCGCGTCTGCTGCTCCGGCTTAGCCGCCGCAAACGTTGCCTGATACCGCTTCCGCATCTCCGCGTCCAGCCAAGCCAAACCGCCATGGAAGATGTTCGCAATCTGCACGTTTTGGCTCGCCAACGTATCAATGAACTCCGGTGCCCCCGCATCGAGCGCGCTGCCCGATACGCTATCAGCCGGCACAATCAACACCGCCAAATGCTGAATCGTCGTATACTCACCAGCCGTAAACGCTTTTACTTTGTAAATACCGTTCTTAGCCTTCTCCGCGCCCGTTTCGACATGCACATGCTGCGCCGCCTCCACGTCCATCGCCCCCATCGCCGTCAAGCCTAATGCCAGTGACCGGATCAGCGCCCGCCGGTCAATCGTTTCTAGCGGTACAAAGTTAGACATTGCCTTTCTTCATCTCCTCGGCCAGATAGTCGCATGCGCGCCAGGCCAATGCATTAATCGTCAACGTCGGGTTCTTATCCGGGTTCGACGCAAAACTCGCCCCGTCCATCACAAACAAGTTCTTCATCTCGTGCGTCTGGCAGTAACCATTCAATACGGAGTCCTTGGCCGACTTACCCATCCTCGCCCCGCCCACTTCGTGAATAATCGTACCCGGAATCGAAATCCCCTGTGATTCCCGCTGCGAAGCGCTCAAGCCAGCCACCTTCCCGCCCATCGCCGTGATGATCTCGGCAAAAGTCTTCTCCATGTGCCGCGCCTGTTTCCACTCGTAATCGGTCCACTTGAAGTGGAACTTCAACACCGGAATGCCCCAACGATCCACTACATTCGGGTCTAACTCGCAGTAAGAGTGGATATTCGGAATCATCTCGCCACGACCTGCAAATGCGATCGTATTGCCGTAACCTTCCCGAATCTTAGTCTTCATATTGGCACCGTATCCATGCCGCCGGGCCGCACTATGATACGAACCGACTCCGGGCATACTATAACCACCGCCAATTTCGATGTGATACCCACGCGGAAAGTCTAACTTATTATGTTTGTCCCACAGCCACCACGGCATGAATAAGTGCGCCCCGCCGTAGCCGTCCGTATTGTAATGCGGCATCCCCTCCAGCGCCGGAACCGTCCCCGACAAACCGAAGCCCACCGTATCCATCAAATAGCGGCCCAACAGTCCTGACCCGTTCCCCAACCCGTTCGGAAACTCCTTCGATTTAGAGTTCAGCAGGATTCGCGTCGACTCACACGCGCTCGCCGCCAGAATCACCACTTTCGCCTTGATGATCTTTTCCGTCCGCGTCTGCTTGTCGACATACAGCACGCCCGTCGCCTTCCCGTTTTCGTCGGTCAGTACCTCGCGTACCATCGCCAAATCAAACACTTTCAATCGGCCCGTCTTCATCGCCGGGAACACCTGCACCTGCGCCGAACTATACGCCGACGCCGACTGGCAACCCCGTCCGCACTGCCCGCAATAGTGGCAAGCCGCGCGACCGTTCAAATTCTTTGTAATCACAGCCCGCCGATTCGCAATGCAAATCACGCCCAACTTATCGCAGGCCTTCTTCACAAGCGCCTCGTGCACCTTCGGCGGCGGCGCGGCGTGGAACTTACCATCCGGGCAAGACGGCACGTTTTCAATCGTACCTGCCACCCCGATAAACTCCTCGGCCTTGTCGTAGTACGGCGAAATGTCCTGATACGAAATCGGCCAGTTGAAGCCTAGGCCGTCCTTGTCGTAAGGCTTAAAATCATACTCGGCGAAACGAAACGACATCCGCCCATAATGGTTCGTCCGACCGCCCAGTATGCGCGAACGGAACCATTGAAACTGGCTCCCCTCACCAACCGTGTACGGCTCGCCTTCCAACTCCCAACCCCCGCTCGTCGTCGAGAAAAAACCGAACGGCTTACCCTTCCCAAAGTACGCCTTGCCACCCTCCTCCGCGCCCCGATGGTCGTAGTCCGTCGGAACCTTGTGTTCCTTGAACTCTGTTCCGACGTCCAGCATCGGGCCAGCCTCCAGCAGCGCCACTTTCAGGCCTTTGGCGGTCAGCACGTGAACCGCCGTGCCCCCACCCGCCCCCGAGCCAACCACTACCGCGTCAAAAATTTCCTGACTGATCGCATTCTGAGCCATGAGGTCTTATTCCATCACAACTCTTGCCCTAGTGCGAACCGCCTGAAAAAGTGATGTAATACGCCAAAGCCTGTGATCAACCGCCGACACTTCCTCGCCGCCTCCGCCGCCCCGCTCCTTGCCCAGGATCCTTGGCCCTCCCCGGTCATCGATATCCATCTCCACCCTCGTCGCGACGGCATATCCTCACTCGACCACGTCCAAGGGGGAGGAATGGCCAAAGCCGTCCTCCTGACCCACCTCAAGGACCAGGACCGCGCCAAAGAGCAAATCGCCCGCCACCCCGGTCGCTTCACCTGGTTCGTCGCCGCCGATCCGTCCGTCCCCGGTGCCATCGCCGGCCTCACCCAGGCGTTAAAGGACGGTGCCATCGGAATCGGCGAAATGAAAAACCATACCGCCGCCGACGCCAAAGGCATGCGACGCGTTTACGATCTCGCTGCCGACCACAAAGTCCCCGTCCTCATCCATTTCCAGGAAGCCTCTCCCTTCGCCGCCGAAGGCACTTGGAACTCCGGCTATCGCCACTTTGACCAAATCCTCAAAGCCCACAAGAAAACTACCTTCATCGGCCATGCCAACTTCTTCTGGGCCAGCATCAGCGCCGACGTTCCCGCCAACCTCGAATACCCCTCGGGGCCCGTCAAGCTTGGCGGGCTAACCGACCGCTGGCTCGCTGATTTTCCCAATCTCTACGGCGACCTCTCCGCCAACTCCGGCAATAATGCCCTCACCCGCGACCCCTCCTTCGCCCGTGCTTTCCTCGCCCGCCATCAGAATAAACTGATGTTCGGCAGCGACTGCTCCTGCAAAGACGGTCGCGGTACCGGCAGCGGAGCCCTCCTGCCCTCTCTAAAAGGAAAATGCGTCGGCCGGGAAACCCTGGCCCGTCTCCAGGAGTTCTCCTCCCCCGATGTCTTCAAAAAACTCGCATGGAGCAACGCACACCGCGTTCTCCGCCTCCCCGTCTAGTGGATTATCCGTAAAACAAATATTCGAGAGGATTCTTATTCTTTTTCCACTAATTCCACGAGGGTGATGAATTACCCTTATGTAGTGGAATGGAGAAAGGGAATGTTTCAATCGTCCATGCAACACCTGACCGAAGATCAACTCGAAAAATACATGTTGCGGCAAGTAGCCGAACCGGTCGCCGCCGCCGCCGAAGAACATCTGCTTGTCTGTACGCAATGTCAAGAACAGCTCGAACAGCTCGAAGTGTTTGCCTATTCGCTTCGCGCCGTGGTTCCCATTCTCGCCCGTGAAGATCGGCTCGCCGATGCCAAGCCCGGCCTCGGCCAACGCATTTTCGATTGGATTCGAAGCCCTCTGCCGGCTCTCGCCTTTGGTGCCGCCGCCGTCTTGGCCGTCGTGATCGTCCCCATGGCGTATCGCGCCGAGTCGTCGCAGGGACAGCCGATCACCCTCGAACTCCAAGCGATTCGAGCCGCCTTCTCTCCCGAAGCACCCGTCGGCCGGGCTCTCGTTCTGCGGGTCGAACTAACGGGCCTGGCACCGGCAACCTCCTACCGCGCCGAAATTACAGCCGATACGGGCGCTGTCCAACTCACCCGTTCTCTGCAGAGTGTCGAACCACCCTTCGCCCTGCTCACGGTTGATAAAAATCTCCCGGCCGGCCGCTATTGGCTTCGTGTCTACGGAACCGAACACGCTGAAGCGATTCGGGAGTTCGGCTTCTCAATCCGTTAAAAGCTACTGCACCGCATCGGGCGCCAACTGCAGCATGAAGCGGATCACCGTGGATGGATAGTTCGCGCGTGCCGGGTTATACTTCGGCAATATTCCCAAGGCGCTCCGGCCCCGGTAAATCGGTGAAGTCGCCAATCGGCTCGCTACATACTGAATCCCGGCCTCGACCGACTTAAATCCGGTCCGGCCGGAGTTCCAACCGAATACGTTGTTCGGTCGGCCGTGCTTTCCGCCGCTCGTCTCCACCATTGCGATGCCGGGCAAAAGCCGCCAATCCAGCTTGTGCTCGTCTGCCGCCTTCAAGAAAGCTTCCGCCTGCGAATGCAGCGGACTGCCATGCTTTTTAAAAAAAGACTTGAGCATCGAACAACGATCATCCTGAGAGCAATCGAGCGGAGCACCGTGTATCGACGGAACGAAAAACGCTAGTCCCGAGATCACGACGCCGGCCAAAAACCGACCCTGAATTTGGCTAACAAGCATCCCCATAGGGTAACCCATCAGCGAATACTCCTGGGTTAAGGATTCCCCATGGTAACCTTCGAGGCAAGCATGCAATTCTCCATCCGCCACGCCGCGCTACTCCTTGCCACTCTCCCTCTATCCCTTCCCGCCCAACTCGTCGTCGTCTTAAACTCCGGTGACGAAATGATCTCCTTAATCGACCAAAAGACTCGCAAAGAGACCAAGCGCTTCCGCATCGGAAAAGAACCCCACCACCTCCTGGCCACCCCCGACGACAAGTTCCTAATCGTTGCCAATGCCGCCTCCAACGAACTCGTCTTCCTTGATCGCAACTCCGGCGAAATCAAAAAACGCGTCCGCGACATCGCCGACCCTTATCAAATCGGCTTCAGCCCCGATGGAAAATACTTCGTCTCCTGCTCGCTCCGCCTCCATCGCGTCGATATCTACTCCGGTACCGATTTCAAACTCCTAAAACGTCTCCCTGCTGCCAAAACCCCCAGCCATCTCGCCTATGACAAGTCCTCGTCCTTCGTCTTCATCACCCTTCAGGACACGAATGAACTGATGGCCATCGACCTCAAGACGCAGAAAGAGGTCTGGCGTATGCCCGTCGGTGCCCTCCCGTCCGGCATCTGGATGACCCCCGACGACAAGCACCTCCTGATCGGCATCATGGGTCGAGACTACGTGGAAGTCATCGACTGGCGCACCCGCAAACAAGTTAAGAAAATCGTCACCGGAAAGGGCGCCCACAACTTCATCTCCGCCGGCGATGGCCGCCACGTCTATCAATCGAATCGGGTCGACGCCGTCATCACGAAAATCGACCAGGACTCACTCACCGTTGTCGACCGATACGTCGCCCCAGGCGGACCCGACTGCATGGAACTTTCCGCCGACAAGAAAGAGCTCTGGTTCACCTCCCGCTTCGCCCGAAAGGTCTCCGTTCTCGATCTTGCCTCGAAAAAAGTGATCCAGCAAATTGCCGTCGGCAAGTCGCCCCATGGCATCTACCTCGCCGCCCACGGACCCCGCCAATCGTTCCGATGAAGCCGTTTGCCGCCGCCCTACTCCTAGTCGCCCAGCTCCCTGCCGCCTGCTCGGGAACGATCTATCTCACGATCGACACCGGAAACATGGAACCGGCCGAACAGATCGCAGCCATCCTGCGCAAACACCAAGTCAAAGCCACATTTTTCCTGGCCGACGAAAAAACCAAACGCGGCGACACCACCCTGGACGTCGCTTGGGCCCCTTTCTGGCGTTCTCTGGTCGCCGACGGCCACAAATTCGGCTCCCATACCTGGCGTCACTTCTATTTTCGCCGAGATCTCCCCAACGCCCGCGTCGCCTACGTCCCCTTTAAAGGCGGCGAACCCCAATCGCTCGACCAATCCGGCGTCTGCGAAGAACTCCGCCGCGTCGACCGCCGCTTCCACGAAATGACCGGCCGTCATCTCGACCCACTTTGGCGCGCCCCCGGTGGAAAAACCACCCCCGGCGTCCTCCGCATGGCCCAAGCCTGCGGCTTCCGTCACATCGGTTGGACGCCCAACGGCTTCCTCGGCGACGAACTCTCGAGCCAAGCCTTTCCAAATCGCCACCTGTTAGAAAAATCTCTGCGCTCCATCCGAAACGAAGAAATCCTCGTGATGCATCTTGGGATCTGGTCTCGCCGAGATCCCTACTGGCCTATGCTCGATCCGCTTCTTGCTGGCTTGAAGAAAAAAGGATACTGCTTCGCCCCACTTAAATAACGCCCGCCAATAACGAAAAACGGGCACCACCGGTTAAGGTGAGGCGCGTTTTGTTCGCGGCGCTTCGCCACACAAAAACTTTTACGAAGCAGCGGCGGCTTCCATCATCGCCGAGGCGACCTTCGGAAATATCGTGCTGATGGAGTCGGAGAATCGCCCGCGCGGGTTTGGCCACCAAGTTCCGCGACGGGCGGGTTGCCAAGAATCGCTAGAGCGATACCCGTCTTAATGGAGGCGTTCTGGAAACCCGAACTACCGGCCCCGTATTGGGCGGACGTCAAACTACGTTTGTCCCAGCTCAGGGCCCCGTCAATGTATGCGCTTGTAGTCGATCTCGCCAAGGCTCGCTGCCCCTTCCTCTCTCCCGACATTGCTCCTGATCTCTTCAGACGTCGCGGGTATGCCCTCTATTAAGTCAAGACTTGCTGTAGACCGTGTGGAATGTAGGCGACCGATCAGCTCGCGACTGCCCTAAAGCGCGACCCTCATCCGGTATGCTCTTCAGGCGGCTTTAGCCGCGCCCTGTGTGCCCAGCATGGGCAGAATCTATTTGGATGAAAGGAGCCAATCGGAGCCGATGAGTGCAACCGTAGTGAACCGCAAGGCGTAACCGCGAGGTGAAGCTGAAAGAAGCGGGTAGCAAACCTTCGACCGT
>JANXMS010000320.1 GCA_025354525.1 Acidobacteriota bacterium | reverse complement strand
TGAGATGGGGCTTTGCCCCAAGCCCCAGGATTTAGCGCATTATGCCATCCCAGGTGGGCTACGAGACCGCCGACATTGGGCATGAAGCCACGGGAGCACCCTCCGCCGGTGGCAAGTCGACTTTGCTAGTTGTCGTTTCGGCCGTTTCTAATTGTCGCCAAACAGTCTATTCCGCTAATGCCACGTGGCGCGACAATGCCGTTTCCCACGCGCTTAAGGACTTGCACGCCTTCGGCGTAGAGGATGAAGCCGCACGCCGCGATGTGGTCATCTCTATCTGAGCAGAGGCGGTCAACTTCTCGTGAGCGCCCTATGGGAGATGTTCCAGTTTTGGGCACTTCTTCCTGCGTTGCTCAAACGTCTAGTTTTGCAACAGCAACAGCGACGTAGTGTTTGTTCGACTTTTTGCGTTGCATAAAGGTGTTGCACTTCTCGTGTGAATGGCGATATGTTTATGCAATGCTGATAGGCTACGCTCGTGTATCGACTGACGGCCAGGACACCGCCGTTCAGGTGACGGCACTGCAAGCGGCTGGGTGTGAACGTATCTTCCGCGAGAAGGCTTCCGGTGGACGTTGGGATCGGCCTGAGCTTCACCGCCTGCTCGACCAACTTCGCAAAAATGATGTGCTGGTGGTCTGGAAACTCGACCGACTGTCCCGTTCCCTCCGTGACGTGCTGACGATCATGGAACAGCTTGAGCAAACCGCCGTAGGCTTCCGCAGTCTTACCGAAGCGATCGACACAACAACTTCTGCCGGCCGGTTAATGATGCAGATGGTAGGTGCCTTCGCGGAGTTCGAACGGGCCATGCTACGGGAACGAACCAAAGCCGGACTGGATGCAGCTCGCGACGAAGGCCGCATCGGCGGGCGCCGTCCTAAGCTTTCGCCGCAACAACAGGCCGAGATTCGGAAAATGGTCTCGAGCGGAGACAAGACGGCAGCCGATGCGGCCCGGCTCTTCAATGTTCACCCGGCCACGATCTGCAGGCTCCTAGCACGAGAAACGTAATTCCATCCATTTATTCATAGAGAATCTGAGCCCCAAGTATCAGGCGGTGCCGTGTAGGGACCCGTTTCCAGTTCCACCTCAATGGCGCGAATCAGAATATCGGTCATGCTGATGTCGTTGAATTGAGCGGTACGTTTTAGACGGGAATGAAGGCTCACCGGGAGTTTGGCATTCATCAGAACAGCCGGTTCTTTGCGGCGGCCAGGTGCCAAAAATACGTCTTTACTTACAGCTTTATGTAAAGACACTTCGTTATCGTCATGCAAAATCCGCTGCTCCATCTCCGCTGTAAACGCGACCGGTGCCACTCTAGGCATCGCCGGTAAGCTGGACTTGAGCCCGATCAGGCTCCCGCGGTTGCTCGGTTTAGACATTCCAGAACCTCCTTGGCTAGCTGTTGGATTTCCGCACTCGCCTTTGAACTAGGGGCATAATCGACCACAGCCTGCCCCACCGCGGGTGCCTCCGCGAACGTTTGACGACTGCATATTTCGCTGCGCAGTACGGTGATGGGCATACCCTCGGCGGTAAATATAGCCTCGGCGGCTGCGTGAGCTTCCCCGCCTAGCCGGGTGTTGCCCGGCAGCTTGCCGTTGATAACGAGCAGCACTTTAAGCGGCGCGTCCTGGCGCAGAAACGAAACGTCCTGCAGCAGAGGTAGGATGATGGCGGCCGCCTGATAATCGAGCGGCGTCGGCCGAACCGGCATCAGAACGGCGTGCGAGGCCAGTAACGCTGAGCGGGTTATATCAGCCTTGCGGTCGCCGCCGGTCGCCGCTCCGGGCGGACAGTCGATCAGCACAACGTCGTAGCCAGCTTGTTCGAACTGGGTGGGAAGTTCTTTATGGATGGTCGGGAACGGGTAGGGTTGAATATGGAAAGGAAGACCACTCTCTTCCCGGTTATTCCGCCACTGCATCGCACTGGCTTGCGGATCGGCGTCAACAAGCAGCACTTTATAGCCGGCCCGCCCGAAGCAGGCGGCTAGGTTCACCGAAATAGTGGTTTTGCCACAACCACCTTTTTGATTCGCCACGGCAATCACGTAGGGCATGGGGAAATAATACCATACTTATGTAAAGATAGATGTCTTTACATAAGTACGAACAGGGACGCGCTCCAGTAAAAGCTCCAGTGCCCGTACTTCAAAGTAAACTATTCCTTAAACAGCTGATACATAAGCACTTATCTCGATCCTTACGTTACAGTACGGTCTCCAACCCTCCAGTCCTGCAAATCGTACTTGCAATGAAGAATGTTTCTATCTCATAGATTCCATGACGTTTATACCTCTAACATCACATTCTCAAGCGGCTCCAAGCACAGATATCAACCACCACCAAGCCCCCAACGACGCCAGACAAGCGCCTCTGGCCCGTCCGATCGTACTTCAAAGGAAGAAATCCCGTACTTCGAAGGAAGAACCCCGTACTTCAAAGTAAGCGGTACCGTACTTCAAAGTAAGGATGACCGTACTTCAAAGTAACGAAACCATATTTATCCTCTTTGTTTTCAACAACATCCCAATATCCAATGTTCTTTCAATGTTCTTTCAGTAAATACAAACAAACAAGAGTCGAAATGTTCTTGTTTTGCTTGCTTGCTTGTGTGAACATCGCTTGAACCCACTTCTCATGCGACTCCCGGCTACAGAGCAACAAAAACTTTTTGTCCAACCTGCGGAAAACGTCGAAGTCGTTCGTGTCGAGAAAAATCTCACCACCATCGGATTCTTCACGCCATCGAGCAAAACACTACTCGGCGTATCCTCGAAGAACGTCAAGATCCAGGTACGTTCGAGTACGGGACAAAAAATAGACGCTCGCGCCACCATCTTCCCCTCAGCGGAATTTGGGCTACCCACAACGGCTGATCAGGATAAATATTTTGCTTTTCAAAAGCTGATTGAGCGTTCGCGCGGTGCTGATGGCGTGATCAGCAATCCAGTACATTTTACGTCGGCCTCAATGCTCGAAATATTGGGAATGACCCAGGGTGGGAGAAATTATCAGGAAATCTCGGTCTGGCTACGCCGAATGACGTTTACCGGTATCGAATCCGAAGGCGTGGTATTTCTGGCTGGCAAGAAGAAGTATGCCCGAGATATGTTTCACGTTTTCCAGCGGGCCGTCGCCGTCGGGGAGATTCTCGAAGATGGCACAGTCGCCCAAGAGAACTACGTCTGGCTGAGTGAATGGCAGTTGGACAATCTGAACAACCGCCACACCCTACCGATTAACTACGACGTCTATAAAACTCTCCAATTGCATATAGGCAAAGCCTTGCTGCCGCTTTTGCAGCTCTGGTTTTACGCCAGCCGCGAGCAATACACAGAAAAACGCTACACCCAGTTGTGCTCCCTGTTGGGGATTCAGCACTATTCGGCAGTTTCTAGAATTCGGCAGCAGGTCGGGCCGAGTCTTGATGAGTTAACTCGCCAGAAGTTCCTCTCCAACTGGGAGATCAGCGAGACGGCTGATGGGACTGATTACAAGCTCCGCCTCTGGGCCGGCAGCACCTTTGTGAGCAGTACCGATCTGCGGGTGGCGGCAAAGCCAACCCCCCTTTTATTGACCGACCAGAATGAAATTGTAAAAGCTCTGGTCTCCCATGGCGTAAGGGAAGACAAGGCCCGAAATATCCTCATGAATCTGCCCGACGACCATCTCGCCATCGACCAGATTGAATGGGCCGAGGCCGAAATTGCAAATAAGGCCAAGACGTCATCGCCGATCAACAATCCGGCTGGCTTTTTGATCTATGTACTGCAGGTCAACCATCCAGTACCGGCAACGTTTGTGACGAGGCACCGCCGTCGGTTGATAGAAGAAGCCCGTGAGCAGGTGGAAAAAGAGAGGGCTATCGAGGCCCAGAGGGAGCTGGAAACGTATGAATGGAAAGAGCGATACGAGGAGTTTCTAGTCCAGAGTACAGGTGCTCATATCGCCACACACATGCCCGGCGATATTGTGAAGCGCGCGCTCGGGGTGATACGAAAGAAGATCATGCAGGCCAATCCCCTCGCCAAGGGCTGGCCAGCGCAAGTGATAGACGAATATTCTCAGCGGCTGCTGCGTGAGGAACTGGCTATGGATCTGGATCTACCCTCGTTCGAGGATTACTGTAAACAGGCGCAATCTCAGTTGTTTTAGCAATTCTTACGTTGAAGTACGGTCGGCTTTGATTATTTTCAGCAAACCCTGGATAGTACAGCGTTTGCTGCCGATGGCACAATAAGGGGTAGGCACACGATTGCACTGGAAACGAAAATCGACGATTCAACGGGTATGCGCCGCGTTGCCGGCAAAAGACGCAATCTATTACTTCCTCCAACGCCGTTTCGGCAGTCTGCGTTATACGCCGGATCCCTTGCCGATGCTGCGGGCGGCCGCCGAAATCTTTGCCGAGATGCGGGGAATGGGCATAGCGGTGGCTGGGAAGCGAATCATGGAAATAGGTACAGGGCGGCGGTTGGATATGCCCATCGCCTTTTACCTGTGCGGCGCGCAATCGGTGGACACCTTTGATTTGAACGTCTATTTGCGCGAAGAGCTGGTGATGGCTAGTGTGGGTGAAATTCTGAGGGGCAGGGAAGCGGTAGTGACCATTCTAGGACCTGTGGTGGGCGCTGAGGAGTTGGCTGCCCGGCTCGATGTACTGGCCAGCGTGCAAGGTTTGAAGGATTTGAGCCAGAAAACCGCCATTCGCTACCACGCACCCGCCGACGCAAGCAACACGCAACTCGCCGATCAGAGTATTGATATCCAATTTTCGTATACCGTTTTCGAACACATTCCCGGGCCGGTGCTGGAAGCCATTTTACGGGAAGCGAGCCGAGTGCTGGCCGTCGGCGGCGTCGCCTGCCACCACATTGACCCCTCCGATCACTTTGCGCACGAAGACAAGTCGCTGAGCCTTATTCATTTTTTACAGTTTGAAGAACGGGAATGGTCCCGCTACAACGATAATCAGTTTGCTTATCACAACCGCCTGCGGCGCAGCGATTACGATCGACTTTATACCGCCGCCGGACACGAGGTGTTTTCCAAGCACCCGTTTCTCGATGACGCCTCGCTGGCCGAAATCCGGAATGGGTTTCCACTGGCCACGCCGTTTCAGGGGCGGGAGGCGGAAGATCTCTGCACCGTGGTTTATCGCGTCTATTCCCGGCCGGGCGGCGCACAGGGAGCGAATTAGCCCATGTGCGGTATAGCTGGATTTGTCAGCCGCGAGGCCCCTTCCGACGCGCCCGCCATCCTCCGGCGGATGACCGACGCCATTAGCCATCGCGGCCCCGATGACGATGGCCATTATGAAGGCGCTCCCGCCTTCCTCGGCCAGCGCCGCCTGAGCATTGTCGATCTTTCCGGCGGCCATCAACCGATGGCTAACGAAGACGGCAGCCGCTGGATCGTCTACAACGGCGAGATTTTTAACCACGCCGATACGCGTCCAGCTTTGGAGAAGGCTGGACACCGTTACGCCAACCGGTCCGATACCGAGACCCTTCTGCATGGTTGGGAAGAGTGGGGGCCCGCTTGTCTGGAACGTTTCCGTGGCATGTTCGCTTTCGCTATTTGGGACGAGAAGAACCGACGCCTGGTGGCCGCGCGGGATCGTTTGGGGATTAAGCCGTTCTACTACTTCTGGGACGGGCAGACGTTCGCCTTTGCCAGTGAAATCAAAGCCCTGCTGCGCCATCCGTGCGTCGAAGCCGCCCCGGCTGAAGAGCATATCGCCGAGTATCTGGCGTTCGGGTATGTGAGCGGGGACGAGACCCTGTTTCGGGGGATTCGTAAATTGCCGCCCGGCCACTGGCTGGAATGGTTCGAAGACGCCGCGGGCCAGCCACAGATCCGGATTACCCGGTATTGGGACGTGCCGGACGAGGCCGGGCCGGAGCGCAGCGAAGCCGAGTGGATCTCGGAAACGCGGCGGCGGCTGGAGGAAACTGTTCAGCTGCGGTTAATGGCTGATGTCCCGCTGGGCACGTTCCTGAGCGGCGGCGTCGATTCGAGCGCCATCACGGCGCTAGTAAAACGTCTAACCACGAGCCGTGTGGACTCCTTTTCGGTGGGCTATAAAGAAGCCCGCTATAGTGAACTGCCCTATGCGCGGCAGGTGGCGGAGCAGTTGGACACCAACCACCGGGAAATCGTGTTGGGGAAGGAAGAATTTTTCGACGCGCTACCGGCTCTCATTTGGCAAGAAGACGAGCCGATTGCATGGCCGTCGAGCGTGTCGCTGTATTTTGTCTCCATGCTGGCCGCCCAGCATGTCAAAGTGGTGCTAACCGGGGAAGGTGCCGACGAGCTGTTTGGCGGCTATGAACGCTATCGCTGGAATCGTTGGAACCTGCAGGCGGCAGCGGCTTACCGCTATGTGCCGGGTCCGCTGCGGCGCGGGATTCGCCATGTCCTGGCGACATTGCCGATTTTGCGCGCCGATCTACGCCGCAAGATCGGCCACACGTTTGTCGGTCGGGATCTAAGCCTCGAATCGCTCTATCTGGATAATTTTTACGCCGCCTTTCCGGCCAGCGAACAGGCCACTCTGCTCAAGAGCCTTCCCACCGGAGTCTATGACGAGTATCTGCGCCATTGGGCGGCGCGGCCCAACGGAACGCCGCTGGCGCGGATGCTGTACGCCGACAGCAAAACCTATCTTGTCGAACTGCTCATGAAGCAGGACCAGATGAGCATGGCCGCCTCCATTGAAAGCCGGGTTCCTTTTCTTGATCATCAGTTCGTAGCTTTTGCCACAGGCATGCCCGACCACATGAAGATTCGCGGACACGAGCAGAAATATGTCCTGAAAAAGGCGGTGGCCGGTCTGCTGCCCGACGACATCATTTACAGAAAAAAGATGGGGTTCCCGACACCGTTGCGCCAGTGGTTCCGGGAGTCTTCTTCCGATGCCCTGCTGGCGACGCTCATCGCCCCGGATGCCTTTATCTTGCGCTGGGTACACCGGCAGGAAGTGCAGTCTTTGATCGAGCACCATCGCAGCGGTTTCCACGACGCGACCGACCGTCTATGGCGGCTTTTGAATCTCGAGATCTGGGGCGGTTTGTTCTTTGGGTCCGGCGGTGCGGTGGCGGGTGCCCAGGAAGCGGCTCGGCGCCTGGAACGGGTGGTTGTATAACGATGGGCGCCAGCGCATGAAGCTGTTGTGGATCAAGACCGATTTTCTCCATCCCACCAACCGAGGTGGCCAGATACGGACGCTCGAGATGCTCCGCCGCCTCCATCGCCGTCACGAGGTGCACTATCTTGCCCTTGACGATGGAACCCAGCCGGAGGGCCCGGCGCGGGCCGCGGAATACTGCCGCTATTTTGAAAGCGTGCCCCACCACGCGCCCCCGAAGCGGTCCCTGGCCTTTGCCGGCCAAGTGGCGGCGGGCCTAGTCTCTTCGCTTCCGGTCGCGGTAAGCCGCTGGCGTTCGCAGGCGATGCGGCAGCGTATCGAAGAAATGAGCCAGCGGGAAAAGTACGACGCTATCGTTTGCGATTTTCTCTTCCCCGCACCCAATGTGCCCAATCTGGAGCGCGCCGTTCTGTTCCAGCACAATGTGGAAGCGATGATCTGGCAGCGGCACGCTGAACATGGGGCGACGCCGTTTCATCGCGCCTATTTTCAACTTCAGGCCCGCCGGATGGCGGCTTATGAGGGGCAGGTATGCCGGACGGTTCGCCGGGTAGTGGCCGTGTCGGCTAACGACGCCCGCGTGATGGAGCGGGAATATGGCATTGCCGAAGTGGGCGACGTGCCGACTGGCGTTGATGTCGATTTCTTCGCCCCGCCGGAAACCGCTGAAGCCAAGGCCGATCTCGTGTTTCTTGGGTCGATGGACTGGATGCCGAATATTGACGGTGCCACCTGGTTTACCGCCGAAGTGTTGCCGCTGCTCCGGCTGCGGCATCCGGATTGTTCGGTGGCGATTGTCGGACGAAAGCCCACTGCGGCGGTAACAGCCCTGGCTGGAAAAGACCCGCGCATTCACGTTACCGGCACCGTGCCTGACGTGCGGCCCTGGCTGCATGGTTCGAAAGTCTCCATCGTTCCCCTGCGGGTGGGCGGCGGTACGCGGCTGAAAATCTATGAGGCGATGGCGGCCGGAGTGCCGGTAGTCTCGACGGCGATCGGCGCTGAGGGGCTCGACGTCACCGATGGCGAAACGATTCGGCTGGGCGATTCGGCCGCAGCCTTTGCCGAAGCGTGTGCGGACCTGCTCGACAACGCCCCGGCCCGGCGTCGGATGGCTGAGGATGCCCGCTCGATGGTGGCCGAGCGTTACTCCTGGGAGGCCGTCACTGACGTATTTGAGCGGTACCTGTGGTCATGATCGCCTGGACCATTTTTCTGGTCTCCGCTACGATGGCAGCCTATGTACTGGCGGGATATCCCGCGTTGCTGTGGATCTGGAAGCGGATGGCGGCGCGGCCCATAGCGCGTCGTGACGGCTATACGCCCACCGTCTCAGCCGTAATTCCGGTCTATAACGGCGAGCGGTTTTTACAGGATAAACTGGCCAGCCTGCTCGCTCTCGACTATCCGCGGGAGAAGCTCGAAATTATCGTGATTTCCGACGGATCAACGGATCGGACCGCGGAAATTGCCCGGGCGTTTGCCGCGTCCGGCGTCCGCCTGCTGGAACTGCCGCGCGGCGGCAAGTGCGCCGGGCTGAACGCCGGGATCGCTGTGGCCACGGGAGAGATTCTACTCTTGACCGATGCCCGGCAGGTGATTGAACCCAATGGCCTAAAGCAGCTGATGGCCAACTTTGCCGACCCGGCGGTAGGCGCGGCGAGCGGCCAGTTGAAAATTCGGCGGGGAGAGACGAAGGAAGAGGCAGATATCGGCCTTTATTGGCGGTTTGAAACCTGGATTCGGGATTCGCTAAGCGCCATTGATTCGATGTTCGGCGCCACCGGTCCCTTCTACGCGCTGCGCCGTGAGCTAGCCGTAACCGTACCGGCCGACACTCTCCTTGATGACATGTATCTGCCGCTCGCTGCTTTCCGGCGTGGCTACCGGCTGGTGGTCGATCTGCGGGCCGTGGCCTGGGACTATCCCACGTCACTCGAAACCGAGATGAACCGGAAGGTTCGCACGCTGGCCGGGAACTATCAGCTGTTGGTTCGTTATCCGTGGCTGCTGGGGTGGGGCAACCGTATGTGGGTCCATTTCATGAGCTACAAGTTTGGCCGGCTGCTGCTGCCGTTTCTGCTGGCGGTGATGCTGGGCTCGGCTCTGGCGCTGGAGGGTCCGGCGCGGCTCTGGCTGGCGGGCCTGCAGTTGGGCGGCTACGCGCTGGCGCTGGCCGATCCCTGGCTGCCGAACGGGTTTCCATTGAAACGGGTCAGCTCGCTGGCGCGTACATTTTTGTCGATGATGGTGGCGGCGGTGCGCGGTCTGAAGGTGTTCTTCGTGCCGGCGCGTAGCTTGTGGAAGGTCACCGGATCGACGCCCACCTAGTACGGAAAACCTGGCAAGTTCCGATAATAGAAGAAGAACAAAAGAATTATGAACGAATCCCTTGTTGCGCTGGCCACCGCGGCTCCCCACTATGGAGAGGCGGAGATGGCGCGGGCGGTCGCGGAACTGTTTCGCTGTTGGGGACTCGATCCGGACCGGCAGGGAACGGCCGCATGGAACCCGTTGGCGGAGTTGATCCCGGCGGGTGCCCGTGTGGTGATCAAGCCGAACTGGGTACTGCATGAGAATGAATTGCCCGGCGGCGGCATGGACTGTCTGATCACGCATCGCACGCTGATTGCCGCGGTGCTCACGTACGTCCTGCGCGCCAGCCCGTCGCGGGTGGTGATCGGCGATGCGCCTTTACAAGGCTGCGATTTCGCCAAATTACGCGCCCAATCCGGGCTCGACACCTTGATTGAGCAGGGCCAGGGCGTCGTCCAGATCGCCGATTTCCGGCGCACGCTGCTGCAGCGCGACGGCCACTCCTCCCGGCGGCAGGAAGGAGTCCGGGGCGAGGAGAATTTCGTTCTATTCGATCTCGGAGCCGATAGTCTCATTGAGTCGCTGCCGACCGACTCTGGTTCGCTACGCGTGACGATGTATAACCCCGACCTGCTGACGCGGGTGCACGCTCCCGGCCGACACTGTTATCTGATCGCCCGCGAGATCATCGACACCGACGTAGTGATCAACATGCCCAAACTCAAAAGCCATATGAAGGCGGGCGTTACCGGAGCGCTCAAAAACCTGATCGGTATCAACGGCAACAAAGAATTTCTCCCCCACCACCGCAAGGGTGGTTCGGCTCAGGGCGGCGATTGCTACTCCGGGTATTCGTTCTGGCAGAATTGTGCGGAAAATCTCTATGACGCAGCCAACCGCTCCTCGGGTGGACCTAGGCAAACGGCGCTCTACTGGGCTGCACACCAGTCGCTGCGGGCGGCGCGCTTGTTTGGAAGTGAGGGCATGGTGGAAGGCGCTTGGCACGGCAACCAGACCGTCTGGCGCACCTGCCTGGACCTGAACCGGGTGCTGCGGTATGGCTGCCTGGACGGGTCGCTGGCCGATACCCCGCAGCGCCGTACGATTCATATTACCGACGCCATTATCGGTGGCCATGGCGAGGGGCCTCTGCGGCCTGATCCGGTGCCGAGCGGCTTCTTAACCGGGGCGCTGAACCCGGTCGCGGCCGAATGGGTGAATACGCTCGCCATGGGTTGGGACCCGCAACGGCTGCCGATTGTACGGGAAGCCTTCAGCGCGTTCCGCTGGCCGTTGACCGATTTTCAAGCGGCGGATATCCAGGTGGCTACCGCAATCGGTATTCGCCCGGCTGCGGATATCGTGCCGCCGAACGGCGAGCACTTCCGGGCCAGCAAGGGCTGGCGCGGCCATGTTGAGGCCGGATGACCATTGCGCCCGTCTGGCTGAGCCAACTCTGGCGGCAACGCTTTCTCCGGCGGAATGCCCGCCCATCGGACGAACTCGACGCGGCGATAACGCGCCGTTTGATGGCCGCCCGGCTTATGGCCCAAATCCAATATTTCGGCGCACGCGCCGACGCGCTGCCGGAATGGAGAGAGGCCGCCCGCATTACGGACCCCGAGGTGCTCTGGGACCTTTGGCCCACACTGCCGGTGGTCACTAAGGCCATGCTTCGCGAACGCTTTCCAGCCGAATCTCTCGGTCCGCGCTTCGGGCTCGATGGACGCGTGGATTCTACAGGCGGCTCGACGGGCGAACCCACCCGTTTCTTCCACGACCGGGCGATGATGCAATCGAGCAATGCATTGGGCGATTGGACCGCGCGCCGCATGGGTTGGCGACCCGGCATGGCGACGGTGATTGTCTGGGGTTCGGAACGGGACATTGGCCGCGATGTCCCGTGGAAAACCCGCATGCATTACGCGCTCACCCGCCAGGTGCTGCTCGATGGCTATCACCTGACGGCGCACACCGCCGAGCGCGTCGTGGACGCCATCCGTGCCCATGGACCGGTTGCCATGTACGGTTTCACTTCCATGCTGGCCGAGGTGGCGCGGCTGACTCTCGCCGCGGGTCTTCCGGTTCCTCCGGGCGGCGTGGCCGTTGCCTGGAACGGCGGTGAAATCCTGACCGCTGCGCAGAGCGAACTGTTCCGCCAAGCCTTCGGCGTGCCAATCCTGAATCGCTACGGCAGCCGCGAAATGGGTGCCATTGCCTGTCAGTTTCAGGATGGGGCACCGTTGACCGTGGCCCGGCCCTGGTATCACGTTGAAGTAGTGGATGAAGCCGGCCGACCGGCGCAAACCGGGCGGATTCTGGTCACCAGCACGGTGTGCCGCGGGACGCCTTTCCTGCGTTATCAGATTGAGGATGTGGCTACCGTGGACGGCAACGGTACTGATGAGGCGGGAATAAAAGATCTGGCGCAGATTGACGGCCGGTTGGCCGGACTGCTCGACCTGCCCAACGGCCGCCGCATCAATAACATCTTCTGGAACCACCTTTTCAAGGAGTTTCCGGAGATCCAACAGTTTCAGGTCACGCTGCGGGCCAATGACACGCTGCAGCTTCATTTTCGCGGCGACGGGTTCAGCGCCGCACGGGAGCAGGAGATTCGCCAAGCGCTCGGGCATCTGCTCGAAGGGGTCGTCTACGATATGGCCTGGGTGGACCGGATTCCGCTCACGAGCCGCGGCAAACTCCTGCAGGTGATTAATGAGAAGACAACCTTTTAACTTGAACCGTCACGTCTCCGTCTAGCGTGCGGCAAACTCCTGCAGGTGATTAATGAGAAGACAACCGCACCTGCCAGCGGTAGCTCCACGGCAGTGGACCCCGGTAGGTAAGCATCACCACGGGGGCTGGTTCGCGGTGCCCGAGGGCGAGCGACCGCCACCCCTGCTGCTCTTCGAGTGCCGCTTCCGTGTCCGGCAACTCCAGACGATCGCGTTGGTTCGTTCCGGCCAAATGCCAGAACAGTTCCACGCTGTTTTCGCCCGGAGGGCCAATGAAATGGTCGATTACCAGCAGCCTCGCTTCCGCTTTTTCGAAGACAATTTCGCGCGTGTGCTCATAGCCGGCGTAGCGGCAAACGCCAGCGGCACGGTCTGCTTTCGGCCCCGGCTCCCAAAGAGTACAAGCCGTTTCCGGCCGTCCTCGCCAAGCAAACGGCCCGGCCGGTTCGGCCTGATCCTGGCCACCCATCCGCGCGGTGTTGTGTCCGGCAGAACCTCGGAAGGCGTCCCGGGTGGCCGGGTCGGCGACATAGGTATAGGTTCCGGCATCCACCAAAATCTCTTCACCGCCCGACCGTATGATCAAGCTCAATGCGTCGGAATGGCTATGGCCGCCCGCGCCGCTGCCCAGATTGCCGGTGTCAAAAACAATCTGCGTTCCACCGTCGGCCAGAATCAACAGGCCGCTGTTCTCGAAGCGGCGGGAGGACTGCCTCACGGTTCCCGCAAGCGCTGTCGGCAGCTCGTCCAGCCACCAGTTGGCGACGAATTGACGGTCCTCTGGCGCGTGGTTCCAGTCCGGCCCCGGCACCAGACAGGCCGCTGTGGCCAGCGTGGCCCGGCCATAAGTGAGGTGATTGCCGAAAGGATGAAAAAACCGGCCGCCATCGTCATCGCCCAGCAGCGGCAACAGCCGCTCCGGCCCCAGCAGCGCGTCAAGAAACCGGCACATCCGACCCAACGGTTCGGCCCACTCCCTGGCGCATCCGGCCAAGTGCGCATGGAACAAAAACATGTCCAACGTATAGACATGGTAGTAACTGCTCTGTTCAAAATGGCTGCCATCGGCACGAATCTGCCGATCCCACTGCGCGGCCACGGTTTTATGTCCCAACTCGCGCCAGAGAGCGGCGTCCGGCCAGTCCGGGAACACTACGCCCAGGGCGTGCAGCGCCACGGCCTCCCCTAATAAATGCGTGTTCGGAGAGAAGTAAAAGGATAGGTTATGTGCCAGATGGTGGCCGTGGCGGTAAAGACTTTCGAGAAACTCCCGCCGCAACGCCGCCGCCATCCGCCCGCCCACCAGATGCGCAATCCACATCCAGGACAGCGCCCGGAAGGCCACCTCCAGCGCACTCGCCCAATTGATGCCGCACTGATAGGAATTCTGCTCTAACCAGCCTCTCAGCTCCCGTTCGAGCATCGCCAGCGAAGCCGCATCGTCGTGCAGCAGTACGTCCTGCGCCAACAGCAGCAGATGCTGATGCCGGTTTAACTCCCAGATCACTTTATGATCCCCGGCCCGCTTGAAATCCAGATAGGGAATCAGCCGGAAGTAGTCCGGCGGCGTCTCCCGACCGGATACATAATCACGCCGCCAATGCGTCTCCGTCCCGGTGTTGATCGTAATGCCCAGCAGCGGAAGCTGCCGCGAACGGATGACCGCCGCCAGCCGGGCAATTTCGGCGGCTTCCGGGGTGCCTCGCATACGGAGTTGCAAAATGGCCGGATGGGGTAGCCCGCTGGTATCGAAACCGATGCTAGCGTCCAACTGAGGGGGAAGCAGCCACAGCCGCAGGTTGGCTGCTTCCTGCGCCAGCCGGTCGACGGCCTCGCGCGGGTTTTTCGCAACGCGGAGCAGCTTATTTACGTTCACCGCAGCAGCTCCCGGTAGAGCGCCACCCACTGGTCGCGGCTGCGTTCGGGTGCATATCCGGCCACCGCCTCGCGCCCGCGCGCGGCCAGCCCGCGCACCAGTTCCGGGTCGTTCAGCAGCCGGAAGCAGCGGTCAGCCACGGCCTCGTCGTCATCAAGCGGCACCAGCAGCGCCGTCTCTTCGTCGCGAACGATATAAGGAATGCCTCCGGCATGGGTGGCGACAATGGGCAGCCCCGAGGCCATGCACTCGAGCAGCGAACCCGGCATGCAGTCGATGTTGGGCGTCGTCAGATAGATCTCCGCGTCGTCGTAGAGCTGCGGAATTCCGGCCGGGGGCACGCGCCCCAGGAATCGGACATTTTTCAGCTTCAACTCGGCAGTGAGAGCTTCCAGGCTATCCCGCAGCGGCCCATCGTGGGCCAGCGTCAGGGAGGCTTCCGGATAACGGTCCTGAATCCGCCGGAACGCCCTCAAAATGCAGGGGACGTTATAGAGCGGTTCCAAAATCCGGTTGGTCATGAACACCGGGCGCAGCGGCCCGCGGTCGCGCCACTGAAACCGGCTGACGTCGATGAAATTGCGGATCTCGCGCGCTGCGATCCCGAACTCCGCAAACACATCCACCAGAAACCCCGACGGCGTTACCACCGCGTGCGCCAACCGGACGGCCGGCAGCGCCGAAGGCCAGTTCCGCATATGGTCGGCGCACTGGCCGTCCCGGTAATTCAATATCACCTTCTTGCCAAACGCCCGGCCCACCAGAATCGCGGGTAGCGCCCAGAAGTTGTAGGACCAGTAGGAGGCCGAAAATACGTGCAGCACGTCGGCCCGCGCCGCCCCCCCCAACAGCAGCAGGAAATAATGGGTGAAGTTGGCGGCCGTGCGCACGTAGCGAATCTTTTTCAACCATTGCAGCGGACCGGGGAGCCGCGGATTGATGGGCAAAAAACGCATGTCCACATCCGCGACGCTTTCCATTTCCTTCCGGATCCGGCTGGCCTGGATCGATTGCCCGCCCAGAATATCGAAGCTGGGCGCGACCAGAAGAATTTTCATAGGCAGGCGGGTCATGAATGCGCGGAGAGCTCGTCTAACCGGACGGCCTGCGGCAACCCGGTACGTGCCGCCTCCAGCATCTTGCGGCACACGAGCGTGGCCCGCGCACCGTCCACCGCCGTCACCTCCTGCGGCTTGCCCTTCCGGATGCAGGTGACGAACGATTCCATCTGTTCCTTGTAACCCTTATCGCCCCAGAACTTGCTCGAATTCCGCTGGATGTTCTGTCGAAGGGAGAGGCGCTTAAAATCCTCGGTGACGGCGCCAAATCCCTGACCGAACACCTCCAGCCGCTCACCGCCGGAGGTTTTGCTACCCACCGTTGAGTAGGACAGGGTGGCAATGGAGCCATCAGCAAATTGCAGCGTCGCGGCCAGATTGTTCTCTCCGGCCGGATCCTTCTGCTCTCGCGGCAAAGAATACGCCATCACGCTGACGGGCTCAGAATCCAGCAGCCAATAAAACAGATCGGCAAAGTGGCAGGCTTCCCCTAGGATGGCACCGCCAATGGCCGGGTCGGCCATCCAGTAGCCGCCCGAGATGCCTGGCGAGTTGACGCGGCAGTTGATCACGGCCGGGCCGCTACGTCCCCGCATCAGGTCTTTCACCGCGCGATAGTAGGGGGCGAAGCGGCGGTTGAAGCCCACCGTGATCTGCCCGCCTGTCTCTTCGACGGCGGCTAGCACCTGCGTGCATTCTTCCTCGGTGATCGCCATGGGCTTCTCGACGAACACGTGCTTGCCGGCGCGCAGAGCCGCGATCGATTGCGCGGCGTGATACTGATTGCGGCTGGTAATCAGCACCGCATCAATGTTCGGATCGCGCAACACTTCGTCGTAGTCGGTGGTGGCGTAGTCGGTTTCATACCGCGCGCCATAGCTTTTTGCGCGCACGCCGCCGCCCGATTGCACCGCATGCAGCCGTACTCCCGGCAGCTTTTGCAGATTGGGAATATGGCTCCAGCGCGCCAGATTGCCGGCGCCGATCAGCGCAAACCGCAGCTCGTCTTTTACGATCGGCTTGGGCTGCACCGGAATCCGGCGCTTGGGTTCGAATTTTACAGCGTCGGGGTTCTCCGCCGCCGCGTAGCGCAGCAGCACGGCCAAGCTGTTCTGCGCCGGGTCCATGATGGTCTGATACGCCGCAGGTGCCTGGTCGAGCGTATATTCGTGGCTGATGAGCGGCTGCAATTGGATATCGCCGCGCCCCACCAGCCGCAGAAACTCTTCCATATTGCGGTTTTCCGTCCACCGCACATAGGGTAACGGATAGTCCTGGCCGCGCCGTTCATAGGCCGCATCATAACTGCCCGGCCCGTAGGCGCGCGACATGTAAAGCTGTATCTCTTTCAGATACATGTCGTTCCACGGGAAGTGCATGTCCACGGCGCCAATGACGACAATCCGGCCTCGGTCGCGGCAGAGCTCCACAGCCAACCGGCACGGCGCGTCACTTTTCGACGCCGCGGCCACAAACACGACATCGGCCCCAATGCCAGCCGTCAGCCCGCCCACCGCCTCGCGCGCTTCGGCGGTTACCGCATGGGGCGCACCCAGTTTGCGCGCCAGCTCCGCCCGGTCGGCCTTAAGATCAATGCCAATTACCCGCCCGCCCTGGAGCCGCGCCAACTGCGCCGCCAACTGTCCCACCAAGCCCAGCCCGATCACCGCCACCGTCTCGCCCAGCCCGATCTGCGCAATCCTTACGGCGTTCATCGCAATGCTGCCCAGCGTGGCGAAACAGGCATGTTCAAACGCCACGCCCTCCGGAATCCGCGCCACCAAGTTGCGGCCGGTGATAATCGTTTCGGCGTGTCCGGTTCCTTCGCCCCCGTACGCCACGCGCTCGCCAATTTCAATATCCCGCACTGTCGGGTGCTTTTCCACCACGATCCCGGCCCCCGAATAGCCCAGCGCCGCGTAGTCGCCGAACTTCGCGCGCACCTCCCGCGCCGTCGCCAGTGGACCCATCATCTTGGCCACCTCCAGCACCTTGCGGATGTGCGACGGGTTGTCGGCCACTTCTTTCAATATCCCTTCCTGGTGAATGCTGGCTGTTTCGGTGCCGGCGCTGATCAGCGAGAAGATGGGGCATACCAGAACATGGTGTGGCGTGGTTACCGGATCCGGAACCTCCCCCACGATAATATCGGCTATCCCTTTGCGTAAGACTTGTTTCATTCGCTTCTTTATCTATCGGCACACGGCCGTGTTTGCTTCTCGCTCTAACCAGGTTTCCAGAACCAGCAGCCGCCAGAAATGCACCGGGGCCGTTCCGCTATCCACTGACTCGCGCCACCACTGGCGCAGCGCTCCGGCTTCGAGCCATCCGTCCCGCAACAAAATCGAGCTGTCCAGCAGCGCTTCCACCCGCGGCCGCCAGTCTTTCAACAACCATTGTTCCACCGGAATCGTAAACCCGCGCTTGGCGCCCGCCGCCACGCGTTCGCCCAGCTTTTGCCGGGCCAGTTCCCGCAAAATGGCTTTCAATTCCCCGTTCCGCAGCCGCAGCTCCAGCGGCAGCTTCGCCGCGAAGTCCCAAATCAGATGATCCAGAAACGGGCTCCGCGCCTCAATGCCGTAGTACATCGTGCCGCCGTCCACTTTGGTCATGTACTCGCCGGTGAAGCGCGTGTGCCGGTCGTAGTCCAGGAAGTCAGCCAGCAATGTCGTGCCGCCACCGTCTCGCGCTGGTAGATGATGATTCGCCATCACGCGGCCGCGCAGCCGCTCGCCGAGCGCCTGACGGTCCATGTAATGCTGGACACCGTTGTGAGCGCGCGGAATGGCCGGTAGCCCGTCGGCTGCGTAAGCCAGCAGATTGCGTACCCGCTTCGCGGCTCCCTGCGCTGGCAACAATCCCGCCGCCGCTCCGCCCATCTTCACCAGCGCCGGCGGCCAAGTTTGCGCCAGCTTCTGTGCCCGGTAAAAATTCCGGTGCTCGGGGTATCCCAGGAACACATCATCACCGCCGTCCCCGGTTAGGAGCACCGTGGCTGACCGTTTCACCGCTTGGCTAACCTGCAGCATCCCCAGCGCCGAGGCCGTCGAGAACGGCTCCCCGTAGGCATCCACTAAGTCATCAATGGGGGGTGCGGCGTTGGCTCGAACCGGAATCACTTCGTGCGCAATTCCCAGCTCCTGCGCTGTCCGCACAGCGTCCGGAGTTTCATCGGACACGCCCTCGGTTTGTACCGTAAAAGCCCGGATATTGGCTCCCAGTTTCGCAATCGCCCAGCAGACCAAGCCCGAATCGATGCCACCGCTCAATAGGGCACCCACCGGAACATCAGCGTCCAGACGCAAGCGCACCGCGTCCAGGAACAACGTCTCTGTCTCGGCCACGGCGTCGGCAAACGACGGGCCGCTCTCGGCTGGACGCGGCAGGGTCCAGTACGGTTTCGGACCTTGAATCCGTCCGCCTTGCCACTCCAGCAGTTCCCCGGCTGGCAACTTGCGCACGCCTGCATAGATGCTCCGCGCGTCGCTCACCCAGCCATACTCCAAATACTCCATCACGCCATCGGGGTCGATGCCGTTGGAAAACCCAGCCCGGTGCAACGCTCGTGCCGTTGATGCAAACGCTAGCATCCCATCTTTTTCGGCATAGAGCAGCGGCTTCACGCCCATCCGGTCTCGCCATAGCCAAAGTTTGCGCAGCCGCGCGTCCCACAGGCCAATGGCGAACATCCCGCGCAGCCGTTGCAGCATGGCCGGCATACCCCAAATGCGGTATCCATGCAGAAGCACTTCAGTATCGGTTCCGGTGCGGAACCGACAACCGGTGGCTTCCAGTTCCATGCGCAAGGTGCGGAAGTTGTAGATGGCACCATTGAAAACAACGCCAATTTCGCCGTCATCGCTCAGCATCGGCTGGCGGCCGGCCTCGCTCAAGTCATAGATGGATAAGCGCCGATGTCCGAACACCGCCTCCGGCCAAGCGTGCAGCCCTTCGGCATCCGGCCCGCGCCGCTCCAGGCAGGCGAGCATCGCCGTTACATGCTCCCCGGCGCGCACCGGGTCAGCATGGCCTACTATGCCGGCTAGTCCGCACATACGGGTTCCTTTTTCTTGTTAAAGTAGCGGACAAGCGCGGCCGTCCCGGCGGGGAAGATAGAAAGACCGGCCAAAATCGCACGTAGCTTGCCGCTGCCGGCATGCGGGAACGCTTGTTGAAAGTGCGTGCGCGCGACCGCCGTGTCGCCTGCGGCGAGCGCCTTCTTGCCGGCGGTCAGGTGTTGCTGTGCCGTCGCCCAACCGATGCGCCACTCCAGTAGCTCACGCTGCCGTGCCGTCAGCGCTTCATTCCGTAGGGCCTTCTGACAGGTCCGGATCTGGCCGTCATACATGGACGTTACATTCTCGGTTTGCGACCCCGGGCGGATCCGGTATCCGGCCAAGAGCTTGGGATTGTAAAGAATTCTACCGCCACAGATAGCGATGCGCAGCCACAGGTCAAAGTCCTCGGCGTGCCGCATCTCCGGATCCCAGCCCCCGGCGCGCCTGGCAATCTCTTTCTTAAACATCGCTACGTTGTTGACGACGCTCGTTCCTTCTACTAGTGTGTCGATCGTGGCTGTCTCCCGCCACTCTTCCGCGCCACGCAACAGCGTTCCGTCCAGTGGGCCGCCGCCAAATACTTCGCTGTTCGGATAGAGCAGGTCAATCGTCTCATCGCGCTCCATTCCCCCCAACTGCTCTTCCATGTAAGTGGGCAGCCAGCGGTCATCGCCATCCAGCAGCGCAATGTAGCGCCCAGTCGCCTCGGCCAGGCCCCGGTTACGGGCGGCCCCGGGCCCCCCGTTGCTCTGCACAATGTAGCGAATGCGCTCGCGGTACGGGGCCAGCGCTTTTTCTAGATTATCCGTATCGGGGCAACCGTCATTGATCACCAGAATCTCGTGATCCTGCCGCGTTTGTTGCAGTACCGATTCCACCGCTTCGGCCACAAAGGCCGTAATGCGATAGGCCGGTATGATCACACTGACAGTGGGGCTAGGTGGCATCCGGGGGCACGCTCCAGGTAAACGGCTGCTGGAAACAGCCCTTTACCGCATACGGCGATTGCACGGGCAGCGTCTGACAACCGATCAACCAGTCCAGCGGATCCTCGGCACCAAACCGGTCCACGGTGGCGTCGATCTGGTAGACATCCGGGCATAGCGCCAGCGGATCGCAGAGGAACTCAATGGCACCCTTGCCCGGACCCACAGTAAGCCGGTTATCGCCGTTATGCACCGTCGTTTTCCAGTGCGTATCGGAGCCGATGAACAGCAGTTCAAACCGCACCGCGTCCAACTTTTCCTGGGCCGTATACTCCAGCCGTACGCGCAGTGGAGAGCCCGTTACGCCGAAATCCGGCTCCCGTCCCTCGGCGTCCAGGAACCGTACTGCGTCGACAGTTAACTGCTGCTTTTCATGCCTCACTCGCCGCTCACCGGCGGCCGCACCGCGTAACGCCTGATAGGCCGAAATCGCTTCCACCGCCGGCCCGTCGTGCACCACCTTGCCCCGCTGCATTACCAGCACGCGGTCGCAAACCCGTTCCACAGCCCGCAAGTCATGGGAAATAAAAAGAATAGTAACGCCGCTGCGCTTTAGCTCCAGAACTCGATTCAAACATTTTTCCTGGAAAGCCGCATCGCCCACCGCCAGCACTTCATCCAGCAGCAGCACCTCCGGCTCAATGTGAGCGGCAATCGAAAAGCCTAACCGGACATACATGCCGGAGGAAAAACGCTTCACGGGCAGGTCAATAAACGGCCGGACCTCGGCAAAGTCGATGATGCTCTCCAGCTTGCGGTGGATCTCTTTCCGGCTCATGCCGAGAATGGTCCCGCTCAGGAAGATATTCTCCCGCCCGGTGAGCTCGGGATGAAATCCGGAGCCAACCTCCAGTAATCCGGCCATCCGGCCGGTCACCCGAATTTCGCCTGTCGTCGGTGCCGTGATTCCGGTCAACAGCTTTAAGAGGGTGCTCTTACCCGCTCCGTTATGCCCAATAATGCCGGCGGCCGACCCGCTAGGAACGTCGAAAGTCACATCCCGTGTCGCCCAGAACTCGGTCGGCGGCCCTCCGTTTGCACCCGGCACGCGGTAGCATTTGCCAACTCTTTGCAACGAAAGTGCGATAGGCGTCGGCACGGGTTAGATCACATCCGCCATGGTGGCTTCTCGGTATTTAAAATAACCGTAAGAGAGCGGAAACAAGAGCACCGTCACCCAGCAAGCTACGCTCAACGACGCCCAATCGGGCGGTAAACCCTGCAGCACCGTTCGCCGGAAGTTTTCGATCACCCCTGCCATCGGATTCAGTAGATACAGGCTCCGGTACTGCGCGGGTACAGCGCTCAGCGGATAGACCACCGGACAGGCGAACATCCAGATCTGCATCACCAGTGGCAGCGCCAGGCCAATGTCCCGGAAGGAGACTTGCAACGCTGCCAAAAGCAGCGACAGCCCCAGAGTGAAGAGCACCGCCACGCCCATCACCAGCACTACCCACAAGGCCTGTTCGTTCGGCCAGATGCGATACCAAGCCATCATTATGCCCAGCAGGACCGAAGCGACCAGAAAATCGAAAAAAGCGGCAATCAAATAGGTTATTGGCAGGATTTCACGGGGAAAATACACTTTTGTGATTAGATATTGGTGCGATACGAGACTATTGGAAGCGCTCGTCAAGGCGGTGCTGAAGAACAACCACGGGAGCAGCGCGGCGAAGACGAAGACCGGGTAGGCTTCCCCTGCTCCTGGCATTTTGGTCACCACGGAGAAAATTACCGTATAGATCAACATCAGCGCCAGCGGCTGCATCAGCGCCCAGGAAAGCCCGAGTATGGACTGCTTATAACGGACTTTGACCCGGTGCAGGGACAAAGTCAGCAGCAAATCAAAGTAGCGGGGGCTATCCCATAGGTGCCGCAAAATGCCCAGTGGGGAAAAAGCTGCCGGACCGATAACTCGGACAGATCGCTGAGGTAAGGTAAAGGGTTCTCCCATGCACTTAACTTCCAGTATCGCCTGTATCCAGCAAGACTTTATGGTCTATGCTGTTTAAGGTCGAGATCGGTGAAATCTTATGCCCAATCTTTCCTCTATTCTTAGCCGGTTGAAACCAAAACGGCGGCAATTGGGCCATCCCTTCTTTCGGGTTCCGCTTCGCTGGGCTGTTAGCCGTGGCTGGGTCAGCGATTACTATACTCCCGGTATTCCTGTTGAAAATCCGTTCCTGGTTCGCTTTCCTAGCGGCGAGCATTTTCTTTATTCCCAGGACGGTCCGGAAGGTATCGGCGAGGCTCTCTATTGGAAAGGTCCACTAGCGGTTGAACCGGACGTCGCCGCTGTTCTCCTCGGCTATGCCCGCCGCACTACTGGCTTCGTCGACGCGGGTGCCAACACCGGGTTTTACAGTATGGCGGCCCGCGCCGCTAACCCGAAGATCCGCATCTGGGCCTTTGAGCCCAATCCGGCTGTCTATCGGAAACTCGAGAACAATATCTTTATCAATAACATGGGGGCTTCCTGCCAGTTGTATTCCATGGCTCTGGGGGAAACGGCGGGCACGGTCAAGCTGCAGGTTCCCGAGGACGCCACCATGGCTCATGTCGTCAGTGGTGACGAAGAAGGAATAGAAGTACCTATCCAGCCTCTGGACGCGGTGATTTCTCCGCAGGATAAGGTGGATCTGGTCAAGATTGATGTGGAGGGCCACGAATTGGCCGTATTTCGTGGTATGCGGCGCATTCTGCACGAGCAGCAGCCGCCTGTTTTCTTCGAATGCCTACCGGGTTCGTCTAGTCTGGAGATGGAAGCGGTGCTGAATGAAGCGGGCTATCGCCTGTATCACCTGCGCGCCTGCTCCGCCCCGATTCCGATTGACGGCCTGGACCCGGAAAACCGGGATAGCCATAACTTCCTAGCGCTTCCCCGGTAACGCCATGCCAGGGAATACGCCGGCGTACAGTCGTTCCACGCTTTGTTCAAATGCTTGCTGACTGAACTTGGTTTCCACCGTCCGTCTGCCAGCCTCACCTAGCCGCCGGGCTAGAGCGGGGTCACTCACCAGTCGGCCAATCGCCTCCGCCAGCGCCGCCGCATCACCATGGGGCACGAGTAACCCTGTCCGGCCGTCTTCGACGACCTCAAGGATCCCATCAAGGCCCGTTGCCACGACTGGCCGGCTATGGCTCATCGCCTCCAGCAACACTAGCGGCAACCCTTCGCCGTGCGTGCTCAAAACCGCCACGTCCATGGCTTTCATCAGGCGCGCAATATCCCGGCGAAAGCCAGTGAACAGGAAGCGGTCCGCCACCTGATGCTCTTCCAACCACCGGCGTACCCGCGGGTAGTGCAGGGGGTCCAGATCACCGACCATTAAAAACCGCATTGCTGGAAAGCGGATAGATAACGTTGCCGCGCTCCGTATCAGTGTCTCAAAATCCTTCTGCGGCGCGACGCGCGCCACCATGCCGACAATCACCGTATCGCCGCTCAGTCCGAACTCTGCGCGCACTCCAGTCCCGGCGTCCTCCGGCACCGCGGCAAAGGATACGCCGTCGTAAACTACGTCGCCCAATTCCTCCTTCACGGGTATGCAGAACCGGTCCCAGGTACTGCGTGAAACGAAGGCCCATCGATCCACCCAACGCATGAAAACTTTCTCTCGGAACGGCAGTTCTTCAAACCGCCCCCGCACATGCCCGATGACCGGAATTCCGGCCCGCCGACCGGCGAGGGCGCAGTGATAGGCACCAAGAACATTGGCGCAATGCATGGCGGTCGCCTTCCGTTCGTGCAAGAACGCTGCAAGTTCCCCACTCTCCCGCCAGAAACGTGCGCCGTGACGGAAACTCGGTTGCGGCACAGCATACGGAAAGGCCTCAAATCCGGCCGCTCGTACATATCCGGCTACCGCGTCGCCGCCTTCGGGAACAAGGGCAAATGCATCGACCCCGAGTCGTCGGCTGGCCAGCATTAGATTCACTTGCCCGATCTCCGTACCGCCAATTTCAGGAAAAGGCAGGATGTGGACAATACGCATAGAAGAGTTTTTTCGGAGTTCTCTCCCGTCAGTATAACTCCCGCGAGATACTGAACTGGATGCACCAAGGCCCCACGCTACCCGTTCCGGTCCTGTTTGCTTGCCATACGCTGGGCCCGGGCGGTACCGAGCGACAAATGACCGAAATGGCTAAGCAGCTGGACCGGGAGCGATTTTCCCCCCACGTGATGGCTTTCCACCCGGAAGGCTTCCGCGCTGAAGAGCTACGCGCCGCCGGGGTTCCCGTCACGCGGCTTCCAGTGAGATCCCTGCGCGATGCCTCGGTTGTGAGCGGTGCCCTTGTCCTCCGCCGCTACCTGCGCGAGCACAATATCCGCATCGTTCACCCGTTTGACTATCCCACCGTGACTTTCATGACGCCTCTAGCCCGGTGGTTCGGCACGCCTGTTGTCCTGGGCAGCTCGCGCGGCGAACGGGCGCTGTTTCCTTCTTTCTACCAGCGCGCACTGCGCTGGACCGATGGTTTGGTCGATGGCATCGTCGTCAACTCCCCGTTCTGCGCGCAGGAACTGACGACCGTCTATGACGTTTCCAGCGAACGGATACATCTTGCCCCTAACGGCGTCGATACGGACCGGTTCCAGCCCGGCCCTCGCCATGTCCCACCCGACCTCGCGGGGGCCTCTCTGGTCATTGGTACTGTCAGCGTGCTACGGGCGGAAAAGTCAATTGAAACACTCATTGATGCCTTTTCTCTGGTGGCCGACCGTCATCCGGATTGGCGGTTGCTGATCGCCGGCGGCGGGGACCACGAAGCTACTCTCCGCCAGCGTGCGACCGCCCTCACGGCCGCCGGACGCTGCGTGTTTCTGCCTTCCTGCCGCGATGTGGCTCCCTACTACCGGACGCTCGATATTTTTGTGCTGCCGTCTTTAAGCGAAGCGTTTTCTAACGCCCTGCTGGAGGCCATGGCTACCGGTATTTCGGCAATCGCCTCCAACGCTGGGGGGAATCCCTACATCCTCCGCCACGGGGAGAACGGCTTCCTCTTTCCGTCCGGCGAGAGCGCCGTCCTCGCCGCACAATTGGAGCAACTTGGCACCGATCAAGGGCTCCGGAACCGACTTGCGCTCGCGGCTCGCCAAGAGGTGGAACAGCGCTATAGTCTCAGAGCTGCCGCTGATCGGCTGGGCGAGATTTATGACGGATTTCTTGCCCGGTAGAAGAGTCCGCCTCCCGCCAGAACAATCGCCAAAACCAGTCCCCAAACCCACGCTGGGATCCAGGAGAAAGCTAAACGTGTTGTATTAGGGATTCACAGATCGGGGATTACCGGTGTTTCTGAGGTGTGCAGCCGGAAGGCCAGGTAGCTACCACTCGACCGGAATGACTGGCCGTATTGCTTGGATGTCGTATCCGCCCGACCCCAATATTCATCGGCCCCTGGACCCTGTCCGGCGCCAAATGTAGCCGAAAACATATCATCGCCCATCGTTTTGTACTCTAGCTTACCGGTCAGCGCGTAGGCATAGCCGTAGGCATGAATTAAGGTGTTGTTGCCGGCGCGACCGTCCAGAATTGTCTCACGGTCCACCTTCTTGTTCCCGTTGGCGCAGTGCTGGCCCCAAGGGCCATCGTCGTTGTAGATCGCATAGACGGGCTTCCGGCACGGTGCCGGTTCCTGGATCAGTGACAAGTGATCCAGCGATCGCAAAATAGCCCGCAGAACCTGCTCGTTTTTCGTCAGCCGATGGGTCGAAATCATCCCTTCCAGTAATACGCCGACATGGAACGGCTGTTCTCCCTTGCCCTTCCATAAGTCATCAGTCCAACGCCAAGACCCGTCGGGCTGCTGCAGCCGCACAAAAAAGATCGTGGAGGCGGCCAGCGCCTTGGCCAGATAATCTTCCCGCACAACTTCATCGGGATAGACCTTAGCCATCAGTGCGCAGTAGTGCAGCATGTAGCCGCTCTCACGGACACCATAATAGATGGCGTCGTAATTCAGCCGCGGACCCAGCCACACCGAATGCATGTAATCCATGTAGCGCTTGATGCCCGGCCACATCTCCGGCCGTCCATCCATCGCCCGTAACATCAGTCCGGCTATGCTAATCTGCCGGGGCGGCACGTCAGTTCCGGTAAAACCACGCCCTTCGTCCAGGAAAATCCACCATAAATCGGCCAACTTCCGTGCCGCTTCCAAGTGGTCGTCCAACCCCGTCCGGTAGTAGTTCTGATAGTGGACCAGCACGCTGTCGTAGTAGTTAATGTCTTCCCGCCAATGCTGGTGCTCCTCCTCATTCTTATAACGGCCGAACGGGACAGACACCGCCGGATCCAACGCCCAGGGTTCATACATGCGCAATTCCGTGTCACTGTTGACCTGAATCACCGAATAGGATTGACGACCCTGCTTGCCCTCCGGTAGAGGGTAATGCGCCGCCACCATGTCATAGGCATACTGCCCCGCCACCAAGCCAAACTCCGTGTCGTTGATAGACTGGCCCCGGAATGACTCCGGTAGCCGCAAAACCGTATCGCTTACCACCGACGGTCGGAACACCCATCGCACGCCCACGCCATCGGTCACCACAAGCTGTTTTCCGGAGTCATCGGCAAGCTGAAAGTCCAACCGGGTCAACGCCGGACCCGTGTAGGGAGCCTCCAATTCGATGCTCGCGTTATCCAAAACCTTCTTCACTCGCAACGTCTGTTGTTCGCTGCCCAAAAAACCGCCAGCGGGAACGCGGATCAGCAGATACTGCCCGGCCTTTACCGTGCCGAGGAATGCGGTGCTCTCACCCAAAACAATATTGGAACCTGCCTGTAAACTCAAAATACCGACGCCATTCTTCTGATTCGTCAAAAACGTGCGCATAAACGCCGTCCCCGTGCCTCGTACCTCCGGCGACCCACCGAGCAGCCGCACCCGGCCAGGCTCCGCCGCCGTAACCCCGATAAAGTCACTGACGAACTTGGTTCCCGTACCGCGCAGAATCCGGTCGCCCGGGTTGGCACGGACCGTCCCGCTGCGCTTGTCGGCCTCTCCCGGAGGCGCATCGGGGTAGCTCGCTGCCCATCTCTTGCCGAAATTCACACGCGTACTGTCAAACCAGGGCCACGGCGATTTCCCCTGTTTCACCATCGGGCCAACGATAAACGAGACAAGCGGGTCTTCTACCAGCACCACGCCATAGTCATTGGTGGGCACTACGCCTAAGCGTGTTGTGATCGAAGTGGATACGCCCGCGCTGTTGGTCGCCGTCAATTTGAATTCATAGGTGCCAGCCTTGACCGCTCCGGTCACTTTCGTGCGCAGTTGGTCTGGAGATTCCAGTACCACTTCCACTGGCCCCCGCAACTGTTCCCATTTCCAACTCACGATCGGCAGTGACGAGGCGCCAAACTCGCTGCCCTCCAGAATCAGCTCTTCACTTTCCTGGAGCGTTCGGCTCGGGATCGCGCTCAACGAGGGGGGAAACACCGGACTCTGTACATAGTTGGGGCCACCGCTCAGCGAAAGTGGTTTGCCGTTGCCGGATTCCTCGTTCGTGTTCTGTTCAAATTCATACGCCACCACCGCCTCTTTCGCACTATTGGACGGCGGTGCCTGCGGCGCAACCGTCGTGTCAAACCACCGGAAATAGGCAAATGCCCCTTTCATCCAGCTCTCGTTCCTGCCATTGGACCCAAATTGGATCGCGTCGTTCTCACAGCGGCCACTCGACCGTCGCCCTGGCATCCGCCGCACAAAATAGTTCGTGCCATCAGAGTTCCAGGCTTCATAGGTGACTAGCGCTTCCCGCGGAAAATGCTGAATGCGAATGATTACGTCAGTACGCCCGTCTAACGGCAGAGGGCTTGACTCCCCGTTGTTCAGAAAATCCACCAGCAACAGATTGCTGCTATTCGCCGGAATCGATAAAAACTGGCTGCAGGCCACCAACACCTGCTGGCCAACGTTCCGATTTAAAGCAAGATCATGTATCCGAAACTCCAACCGCAGCGAATCGACGGTTTTAGAAGTCTTCGTGCTGCCTTGCGCTGCTTGGCGTACTCCGTCCAGATTCAGCGACCACTGACTAAACGACGTCGAAGCACAAACGAACATGATGAGTATTCTAAACACTAGGTTCCCCAATAGAGATCTTCACGCTCTGGCCGCCAAGCGTTTTATGTCCCTATCCATGAGCGTACCAGAAGTAACATTTAAGCAGAAGCTTCATCCTTTGCTCTACTCCCAGTCTTGAACGACTCCCGCCACTGCTGAAAGATGTCGTCTGTGTCGTATCGCGGATGGTTGAGCAAAGAACATGGAGGTTCGCTGAGGTCCGTCAGTATCTGGAACAAAGCCAAAATCGATCTGCAGCATTCCAGGATTTATCAAATAACTGCACGACAGCGGGAGTCAATCGGAGTTGTCCAGAACTATAATCCCGCCAGGACGAACAGACGAACAGACGCGAGTGAATGGACGCGAGTGAATGGATACAACAATCCAGTTGTGTATAATTACAACCCATCCCGTCCACTATGACCACGTCGTAGCGATTGCCTAAAACACCACAAACCTAGTCAGCCCGGTTGACTCATAAAGTGATTTCAGCGCTTGAAGGCAGTATCGTCTTCACGTGTTCATCCCATTCCGGTACGTGGTCAACGGTTTTCAGCGTTCTGCTGCGGGACGCCCACTAGACACCCATCTATACCTGACTGCGATCTTGGCGACAGTGGAGGAACGATGCCGACAAGAGGTTTCTTACTAAACCCATGGAAAGGTTGTACTTGATTAGCGGGTTTCGGGACCTTTCGCCTCCAGACTTGGGCCAATTTCCTGGCGTTTTTGGAATTTTCGCTGCGGAGGGCCCCCGAAATCAGGCTAAAGGCTCGCAGGGCGCTACGGAAACCATTGATTCTATTGAGATGGAGGCCGCTAATCAAGTACGAAAGGTTTATAACGAAGCGCGTACAGGCCGATTACGCATTGCTCCATCGGACTCGCGCCGTCAATGCGAAAACTTGCCCCCTACTGCGGACGGCAGACCACCTGCACGCAACCAGGGATGATCTTCTCGTCGCCCCGATCGAACTCCTCACCGCTAAGCTCGAACACCTTGTAGTGAAACCGGTCTAAAACGGATAAAACGTGCGTCGCGGCTGCCTGCGAATGAATCTCGCAAATAATAACAGGCCGCTTCGTGGCCAGAATCTCTACCGCGCCGTCCAGTACCCGGCCCTCTTCGCCTTCCACGTCGATCTTTATCAGATCCGGCGCGGGATGACTCTTGGCAAAGATATCTAGCGTGGTGCTGCGGAGTTTGAGCGTCGGCCATTTCGTTGGACCATCATTAATGCCGGAGCCATAAGCAACGTCTGTGAGCGCAAACGTCACTTCGCGCTCGGAATCGGACACCGGTGTTCCCACAATCTCCACTCGACCACCGAAATCGTTGGCGGCGACGTGCTTCAGAAGCTCCCCGGTCGCGTGCGGCGCCGGTTCGAAAGCGAAAACGCGCGAGGCTTTCCGCGCCATCAGCAACGTCAGATAGCCAATGCTCGCGCCCAAGTCGTAGCAGACAAAACCGTCTCGCAATTCTTGGTCCAGAGCGCGCTGCGTCTCTAGCTCGTAGTTGCCGGAGAGGTGAGCATGCGAAACATGCCGCCCCAACACTAACCGCAAACCTTTCATCGGACCGCTCTCGATGGTTCCGATTCCCGACCCCAACATGCCGCCGTAAAAAGCTCGCGCAATATTGTCAAAGCCGCGACGGTTATGAATCCACTCTTTTACAGGAGTGGGCAACATTCGCGCACACGCTAGAGCTAAGCCTCGAACCATATGGCTACGTTAGCATATCGGCCGCGTTCTGCGATGAGTTGACGCGGATCGGCGAGTTTCCGGCGCCAGTATCGGACCTGATTTCGAGTTCCGTGTCACTTTGCGGCAAGGGTAGCCCACCCAGCGAGTTCGCCTTGGATAACTTACAGAACAGGCATTCGCGAAAGATAACTCCGCAGCCGTTCAGCGACGTATTTTCGACTATGGCGCTGTTCATAAAACCGCCGTCCAGCCACCGACAATTCGTCGATTCGGTCACGATTGTCCGCTAATGCGCGAATGGCGTCGGCAAACTCTCCCGCCGTCCGGGCAATAATTATGTCCTGTCCGCTCCGTAGATGCTCCAACCCTTGCGCTGCCGTTTCTGACGCCAAAACCGGAAGACCCTGCGCAAGCGATTCGACAATCCGAGTTTGTAGTCCGCTCGCAGCCGTCGAAGCAACAATCTGCAGATCATTACCGGTGAACTCCGTCCGCAAGTCCGGCACAAATCCAGCTAATTCGACTTGCTTAGCGTAAGGTTCGCGGAGTTTCAGAATCCGTTCTACGCGTGGATTGCCAACATCAATTGCTCCAACCACTCGTAACCGGAGCCGATTGAGCGTTTTCGGTTCCAGTAGCGGGAAGACATCCCGTAGGAGATGCTCCAGAGACCGATAGGAAGGAAGATGGGAAATTTTCCCCAAATGCAAAATGCGCAATGGAGCACCCGCGTCGATGGTCCGGTCAACGGAAACGATTTCGCCGATACTCATCGGTAAGTAGTAGGCTTGCCTCCATCCTTGCCGTTGCAAAACCGCGCAGTCGCGGGCCGATATCGTAAAGATCTGGGTGCTCTTCCGGCATATGAGGGCTTCGATGTTCTTTAAAAAATGCAGTTCCCTCCGCTCCGCTTTCTGCAATTCCCGCCCCTCCATCTCAAGTTGCGCGGTAAGTGCCGCCGCCGAGGCTTCATGCCAGATGTCATGATGGCTGAAAATTACCGTTTCATGACCCAGAAACGGCAGCGCGTTGGCGATTTGAATTCCCTCTAAAACATGGAGCCGACCCTGTCCCCGCCGCCGCCGCATCGCTTCGCGCGCCGCGCTGTGCCGCGGAAAATAGTAGCCGCAAGCCGCTTCGCCCGGAATCCCTAACCGGTATTGAATCCGGCCCAGAGCCTTGGCCGCCCGCCCAGGCACCGGCCCACCCGCCTCGCTCACCCAATCCACCCCCAGCGCTTCAGCCCACTCCGGTACCTGCGCCGGGGTACTCTCCAAACGCACCACTTCCACTTGCCAGCCTAGATCATGAAATGCCGTGACGTTCGAACGTAAACGCAGATAACCGCCGCTGTTTGGTGCACATTGCCAGTCATCCATATAAATAGTTACTTGGCGCTTCTTGCTGCCCGATTCCATTCGTTGTTATTCTCTATTCCCGATCCGCCTCCGCCAGCCGTCGGAAACGCCACCCGTCTTTGTGAGTTTAGACGATTGGCGTTTCCGGCAGCCTTGGGCACGGCCTAGGAACCGACGCGCAGCGGTTGCAACTCCGAAGCTCCTAACACCACCCCACCCGAGGTAAGATATTCGAGCTTGAAGCGATGCTCTCCCTGCTGCTGATCCCCGGACACACTGCAGGGAGAAGTGATGCACTCCGCGCTCACCTCCTGGCCATCGGGCCGCACCACCGTCACCCGCACCCGCGCCGCCCCGGTCACCGACAACAGCCGGAACCCAACCTGCACAGACAACAGCTGCGCGGTTCGGTTCGCCGCCGTCGCCCCCAACCGGTCCACCAGATAGCTGTCATTGCAGCAAAGTCCCTGGCCATGAGTTTTGCCCTGGTTGGAAGCGGCCGACCAAGCCCATTGCCCGTGATAACCATCATCGCCCCCCCAAGTACCACCAAAAATATCATCTCCTCGCGTTTTGAGAGCCGCGCTTCCTGTCAACCGGTAGGCGTATCCCATACTGCTGATGATCTCGTTATTGCTATCCCGAGAACCGTAGATGGCCTCGGCACCACCACCGCATCCGGCGCCGGCGTCGCCGCCGGAGTGTGGTGGACCCCAAAAACTAGACACAAAAATGGTTATTGCTTAAGTGTAGGAGGGCATTGAAAATGAAGGAGAATCAATGCCTCGAACACGCAAGACTCACTCGCCGGCTTTGAAAGCTAAGGTGGCGGTGGAAGC